>UQVS01000018.1 GCA_900544615.1 uncultured Oscillibacter sp.
GGCTCGA
Organism: uncultured Oscillibacter sp.; assembly: GCA_900544615.1. Classification (GTDB taxonomy): domain Bacteria; phylum Bacillota; class Clostridia; order Oscillospirales; family Oscillospiraceae; genus Oscillibacter. Next base: position 8 of record UQVS01000018.1, read on the forward strand.
ACTCGCTACCTCCACCTTGGCAAGGTGGCGCTCTACCAGATGAGCTAAGCCCGCGGAACAAGTGATATTTTATCAGAAGGGAAGCGCCTTGTCAAGAGAATTCTTGCATTTTTTGCACTGCTCTATAAAAAATATCTTTACAGCGAGAGGGGGCTGCAATAAAAAAGCAGACGCACAGCGTCTGCTTTTGGTGCGCGAGGCGGGACTTGAACCCGCACGTCCGTAATGGACACTAGAACCTGAATCTAGCGAGTCTGCCAATTCCACCACTCGCGCGCATAAGCAATCTTTTTCGGAGAGAAAACTGGTGCGGCTGACGGGACTTGAACCCACACGTCGAATCGACACCAGCACCTCAAGCTGGCCTGTCTACCAGTTCCAGCACAGCCGCAAATTTGCACCGCCTAAAAAAGACTGCTTGATTATTATAGCCATTCGCCGCTATAATGTCAACTGAAAATCGAACGATTTTTCAAAAATTTTTTGATGGCTTTCTGAACAACATTTTTGCCTGTTTTTTTGATGATTTCAACTGCTTTTTGAATTTCTAAGAAGAAAACCCGGCAGAAAGCCAAATTCGGCCGGGCTTTTTCTTGTGCAAAGCGTGCATAAATCCCCTTGAAGGCGCTGCCAGACCGGCCCTCACAGCTGCGACAGCACCTCGCCGATGGGATCGGTGATCACCAGCCCGGCGTCCAAATCGCGGGCCACCGGCGATTTGTTGATCAGCGCCAGGCGGCTGCCGCGATAGTAGTTGATCAGCCCCGCGGCAGGCCACACGTTGAGGGACGTGCCGCCTACGATCAGCAGGTCCGCCTGCGCGATGGCGTTCACCGCGCCGTCGATGACTTTGTCGTTGAGGGCCTCCTCATAAAGCACCACATCCGGCTTGATGATGCCGCCGCATTGGCAGCGGGGGACGCCGGTGGTGTGAAGGATGCGATCCAGATCATAGAATTTTCCGCATTTTTCGCAGTAGTTCCGGTGGACGCTGCCGTGAAGCTCATATACGTTCCGGCTGCCGGCTGATTGATGCAGCCCGTCAATATTCTGGGTCACCACCGCCAGCAGCTTCCCGGCCTGCTCCCACTCGGCAAGCTTTTTGTGAGCGGCATTGGGCTTTGCGTCCGGGCAGAGCATTTTCGCCCGGTAAAAGCGAAAAAATTCTTCGGGATTGCTTTTGTAAAACGTATGGCTTAAAATAGTCTCCGGCGGGTACTTCCATTCCTGATGGTACAGGCCTCCGGTGCTGCGGAAATCCGGGATGCCGGACTCCGTGGATACCCCGGCCCCGCCGAAAAAGACGATCTGCCGGGCGTGATCGACCCATTCCTTCAAGGTTTTGATTTCATCTGTCATGGCGAATCCCCCATTTCCATACAATAACAAGGAGTGTCTATGAATATTCAGATCTTCGGCTCCTCCAAATCCTTCGACACGAAGAAGGCGGAGCGCTGGTTTAAGGAGCGCCGCATCAAATACCAGTATATCGACGTGCTCTCAAAGGGATTATCCCCCCGCGAATACCAATCCGTCAAGCAGAAAGTTGGCTTTGAGGCACTGGTCAACACAAAATGCCGGGCCTACGAGGAACTGTACATGGCCTATATCACCCCGGATGCACAGGAGGAAAAGCTGCTGACGTACCCGGAGCTGTTCAACACCCCCATCGTCCGCAACGGCAAAGAAGCCACCGTTGGCTACTGCCCGGAGATCTGGGGCAAATGGGAGTAAAATTTTCTCAGAGGGAGACACTGCTATGTGGGGCAATACCCTGCCGAAAAATCCGTTTCTGCGCTTCTGCGTGCTGATGGCGCACCGTTACAATAAGCACAATGTGGCCATCCAGAGCGCCGCTTTGGCCTTTTACCTGCTGTTCACGATCTTCCCGTTCCTCATTTTTATCAGCGCCCTGCTGGGCCTGCTGAATCTGGATATTACGGGAATGATGAAGGTGCTGACAGACTTTCTGCCGGCGGAGGTGGTAGAGCTCATTGAGATGTACCTCACCTACGTCAGTGAGAACCCCAGCCCGCAGCTGATGGTGTTCGGTCTGGTGTTTTCCGTCTACTTTCCCATGCGGGCTACCAATTCCCTCATGGGCGCCGTGCGGACAGCCTATCATCTGGGGCCGCCCAGAGGCGTGATCACCCAGTGGATCAAGGTGCTGATCTATACGGTGACGCTGATCGTTGCCATTGCGCTGACCCTGTCGCTGATGACCTTCGGCGAGCGGGCGCTGTGGTATGCGGTAGATCAGTTCCATCTGCCGGAATTTCTGGCGGAGCTGTGGGTGACGCTGCGGTTCCCCGCGGCGGGGGCGGTGAGCTTTCTGGCGCTGTTCCTGCTCTACGCACTGGCGCAGGATACCCTCCAGCCTTTGAAGAACATCTGGCCGGGGACGCTGTTCTCCCTGACGGCGTGGATGGTTCTCAGCTGGCTCTATTCCTACTATGCCGATCATTTTTCCCACTACTCCGTACTCTACGGTTCGATCGGCGCGGTTATCGTGGCGCTGATCTGGCTGAATCTCACGGCGGTCACGCTGATCCTGGGGGCGGAGATGAACGGCGTACTCATCAGTATGCGGAAGGACAAAAGCGCCGCGTGAAATTCACGGTCTGTTCACCCTGTCAAGCAAACTCTGCGGTATAATCGAATAGGTTGAAATGATTTCCAGAAAGGAACCTGTATATGGAAGAAAAACTGCGCGAATATGCAAAACTGCTCATTGAGGTCGGTCTGAATATCCAGAAAGGCCAGACCCTGATCATCTCATCCCCGGTGGAGTGCGCCCACTTCGCCCGGCTGTGCGCCAGCGCAGCCTATGACGCTGGCTGCCGGGAGGTAGTTATGAACTGGAGCGATGATGAGCTGGCCCGCATGAAATACCTCCGGGCAGATGCCAGCGTGTTTGACGACACGCCGGAGTGGCGGGAAAAGTTTTTCACCTGCTATGCGGAAATGGGGGCCGCCTATCTGGCCATTGCCGCCAGCGATCCGGAAACTTTGAAGGGCGTGGAGCCTGACCGTCTGGTTCGGGCGCAGAAGTCCGGCTCCGTCATCCGCAAGACCTTTGACCGGCTCCAGATGAGCAACGGCTTCCCGTGGTGCATTGCCTCCGTTCCCATTCCCAGCTGGGCCAAAACGGTGTTCCCCGGCCTGCCGGAAGAGGAAGCCATGGCCCGACTGTGGGACGCGATTTTCGAGACGGTCCGCATCAAGGGCAGTGGCTCCGCGGTTTCCACATGGCGGCAGCATCTGGACACCCTGAGCCGCCGGAAAGCACTTTTGAACGAGTATCACTTCAAGTATCTCCACTATACCAACGCACTGGGGACGGATCTGACCATCCAGCTGCCGGAGGATCACCTCTGGGCGGCGGGCAACTCCGTGATGAAAAACGGCGTGGGATTCGTGGCCAATATGCCCACGGAGGAGATTTTCACCGCCCCGCTGAAAACCGGCATCAACGGCGTGGTCTATGCCGCCCTGCCGCTGGTGAACGACGGCAATATCATCGATAAATTCTACTTTGTCATCCGGGAGGGCAAAATTGTGGAAGCCCACGCGGAAAAGGGCGAGGAATTCCTGAAAGCCGCCATCAGTGTGGACGAGGGGGCCAGCTACTTTGGGGAGGTGGCGCTGGTGCCTTACGACAGCCCGATCTCCAACCAGAAGATCCTCTACTACAATACGCTGTTTGACGAGAACGCCTCCTGCCATCTGGCCTTCGGCGAGGCGTATCCCGAATGTATCGAAGGCGGCGAATCCATGACGCGGGAAGAGGTGCAGGCCCATGGCCTGAACTACTCCCTGACCCATGTGGATTTCATGGTGGGAACCGCCGATCTCTCCATCGTCGGCACCACCCACGACGGGCGGGAGATCCCTGTTTTTGTAAACGGCAACTTTGCCATTTGAATCATTCCCTTTGAATACTACAGAGAAAGAAGGAAAAACCCATGATTTCCAAACCGAATTTTGACAAGAGCGTTCTGATCTGCCCCGGCGCTGCCATTGTAGGCGATGTGACGCTGGGGAACAACGTCAGCGTGTGGTACAACGCCGTTCTCCGGGGCGACGAGGGCGCTATCAGAGTGGGGGAAAACACCAACATTCAGGACTGCGCGGTGATGCATGAGGAGACAACAGTGGGTTCCGGCTGCACCATCGGCCACGGCGCCATCGTCCACGGCTGCACCGTGGGCAACAACGTGCTCATCGGCATGGGTGCTACCGTACTCAACGGCGCGAAGATTGGCGATGACTGCATCGTGGGCGCGGGGGCGCTGGTCACGGGCAAAATGGACGCCCCTGCCGGTTCCATGATTCTTGGCACCCCCGCCAAGGTGGTGCGCCCCCTGACGGAAGCCGAAATCGAGGGCAACCGGGCGTCTGCCCGTGGGTATTGCCATCTGGCAGAGGAGTACCGAAAGGGCTGAATGGATAAAACGCCAAAAGAAGTTCCGATTTACAGGGATTCTTTTGGCGCTTTACCGCTTGAAACAGGAACTTTGTGCGGATATACTTGCTCCGATATTGAAATCAAACGATTACTTTTGAACGATTGAAGTAAGGAGCATATTATGTCGCTGCACTTTTCTCCCCAGACCCGCCGGGTCTTTCACCTGTCCCTGCCCATTTTTGCGGAGCTTCTATTGCAGCTGCTGGTGGGCAATATGGATCAGTTCATGATCTCCCGCTTCGGCTCTGCCGCCGTGGCCGCCATTGGCAACGGCAATCAGGTGATGAATGTGGTCATCATCGTGCTGACCACCATGAGTACGGCGGCCACCATTCTCCTGACCCAGCACATCGGCGCAGGGCGCACCGGCCGGGAGTGCGATGTGATCGCCACGACGGCCATCTCGTTCAGCGCGGCGTTCAGCTTCCTGGTGGGGCTGTTCCTACTGCTGGAGCCGGAGCTGGTGTTCCAGCTGCTGCGGACGCCGGAGGACGCCTTTGACGGCGCCTGCCTCTACACCCGCATCGTAGGCGGCACCGTGCTGCTGCAGGGGCTGTATATCCAGTTGTGCGCCGTGCTGCGGAGCTACACCCTGCTCAAAGAGGTGGTAGTGCTTTCCGTTTCCATGAACCTGCTGAATATTGCGGGAAACGCGATCCTCATCAACGGCTTTTTCGGCTTCCCGCAGATGGGGGTGGCGGGCGCTGCCGTGTCCACGGTCATCTCCAAGGCCGTGGGACTGGTTCTGGCCTGCATTACCCTGAAACGGAAATGCAGCGTGCATTTCTCTCTGAAATATCTATGTCCCTTCCCAACGGAGACATTCCGCACCCTGCTGGGCATTGCCCTGCCCTCCGGCGCGGAGTCCCTGTCCTATAATATTTCCCAGACCTTTATTCTCCGCTTTATCAACCTCATGGGCGCGGCGGTGGTCAGCGCCAAGGTCTACGGCAGTATGCTGGCCAACGTGGCCTATGTGTACTCCATCGCCGTGGCCGAAGCCACCCAGATCCTGCTGGGCTACATGATCGGCGCCCGGAAGCTGAACGAGGTCAGCGGCCGTGTCTGGTCTACCATCCGCATTGCGCTGGCAGTCTCCGAGCTGCTGACGCTGACCATCCTCCTCTTCTGTGACCCCATTTACAGCATTTTTACCGCAGATCCCGTGATCCACGCCCTGGGCCGTCAGATCCTCTATGTAGAATTCGGGCTGGAGATCGGCCGCTCCATCAATATCGTCATGGTTCGCTGCCTGACCACCGCCGGGGACGTGTGGTATCCTGTGGGCGTAGGGATCTTCAGTATGTGGGTGGTGGCTGTGGGCGGCAGCTGGCTGTTCGGTGATGTGCTGGGCGGCGGTCTCATCGGCATCTGGATCGCCATGGCCTGCGATGAGTGTCTCCGGGGCGCGCTGTTCACGATTCGCTTCCGGCGGGGCAAGTGGAAGGAGAAACGGCTGGTATCCGATTCAACGAAAGGAACCTGATATATGGATTTGAACAAGCAGACGGTGAAAGCCCTGCTGGGCGTTGCCTGCGGCAGTATCGCCTTTGCCGCCGCGCTGTTGCATTTAAGCACGGTAGCGGGCGCGGTGGTCTGGCTGCTTGGCGTTCTGGCGCCGCTGCTGCTGGGCTGCGCCATTGCCTTTATCCTCAACGTTCCCATGCGGGGACTGGAACGCTACCTGCTTCCCCATGCGAAAAAGACGGAAAAGCTTCGCCGCCCGCTGGCGCTGGTGCTTACCATCGCGGCGGTGGCCGCCGTACTGGCTCTGGCGGCCATGGTCATTGTTCCCGGTGTGGAGGAGGCGGTTACATCCATCGCCGCGCAGGCTCCTCAGGCCTTTGCACGGCTACAGGAAAGCGCCGTCCGGTTTCAGGAATATCTGCCTGCCCTGACGGAACAGATCGAAAGCCTGTCCATCGACTGGCAGAGTCTTTCCAAAAAAGCGATCGAGCTGGCTCAAAGCTGGGGCAGAGGGCTGATTGTTTCCGGCAGCGGACTGGTCAGCGGGATTGTCAGCGGCGTGACCACGTTTTTCATCGGGTTCATCTTTGCTCTGTATATCCTGCTGCAAAAGGAAAAGCTGGCCCGGCAGGGCCGCCAGCTGTGCTATGCGTTCCTGCCGGAGACTGCGGCGGATCAGGTGCTGGACGTCCTGCGTCTCAGTGAAAAGACCTTCTCCAATTTCCTGTCCGGCCAGTGTCTGGAAGCCGTGATTCTGGGAACTATGTTCGTCCTCGCCATGTCCATTCTCCGCTTCCCCTATGCCCTGCTTGTAGGCGTGCTGATCGCCCTGACGGCGCTGATCCCCATTGTGGGCGCGTTCATCGGCTGCGCGGTGGGCGCGCTGCTGATGCTGGTAAACGACCCGTGGCAGGCGCTGTGGTTCATTGTGCTGTTTCTGGTGCTCCAACAGATCGAGGGAAACCTCATCTACCCCCATGTAGTGGGTTCCTCCGTGGGCCTGCCATCCATCTGGGTGCTGGCGGCGGTCACGGTGGGCGGCAGTCTCATGGGAATTGTGGGGATGCTGCTGTTTATCCCGCTGTGCAGCGTGCTGTACGCCCTGCTGCGGCGGCTCGTCTACACCCGCCTGCGGGCAAAGAACATACCGTCCCGAAAATGGCGTCAGCCGCCGCAAACATAGAAAAACCAGTCCCGCCGTCAGGCGGGACTGGTTGGGACTGTCGGTCAACCCGGAAATGTTGCGCGGCGGGAAGGAAAAAAGTTGCGAAAGAAACCCAGGAGGGGTGTCTTTCGCTTAAAATCATAAGTTTTTCTGGACTTTCAGTGCAGAAAAACTTGCAGCAGCGTGTCGAAAAGACTTTTTCGATACGCTGAACCAGTCCCGCCGTCAGGCGGGACTGGTTCTTTATGCGATGAACGGCGGCTCTGCGTTTTATTCGCCGCAGACTTCCAGCCAGAGCTGAGAACTGTCTGTGTCCTCCGTCTCCAGCGTAACGCCCCGGTCTGCCAGCTCTTCTGCCAGCGCGTCGAACTCCGTCCGGGTCAGCAGATAGCGGACAACGCCGGTATCCTTCTGCTCGGTGGGAGTGTGGTCGTCCAGCAGATCGCCGATTTCCGTCGCGCTGACCCGCACGGTGGGGAGGTCGGCCCCGGTTATCACGGGGACGGCGCTTTTCCCATTCTGATAAGCGCTCTGGATGGAAGCTGTGCCGTCTGTGCTTTCACTTTTATTCGCCTGCTGGGTACTGTCTGCCGCGACAGAATCGGGTTCTCCACTGTCGTCTGGGGAGTCCATGGGCTGACAGCTGTCTGCATCATCGCCGGAGGATGCGTCCGCGCTGCGTTCCACGGTGCTCTCCGCTGCCGCGCAGTCTGCGGTGTAAGCGGCGGCTTCGTTAGAAGTATTGCGGGAGGACAGCCCTGCGCCGTACTGCACCAGCACGATGACCGCCAGACAGGCTGCGGCGGCCGCCAGCTTGCCCCACGGTTGCGTCTTAGGCCGGGACTGGGGCGTTTTGGCCACGGCCTGCATGATATGGTCGGTAAAATCCGCTGGCAGCTCCGTTGATTCCGCTGTGGGAAAGTCCGCCCGGATTGCCAGCGCATCATCCACATAGGCCTGACAGCCCGGACATTCGGCCAGATGCGCCTGCACCTCGGCCATTTCCGCAGCCGTCAGTTCTCCGTCTACAAAAGCGTCCAGCAGGGCGGCGTTTTCATGGATCTTCATTTTCACAGCCCCCTTTCTGGTTTCTTAGACGCAGCGGGAGCCGAAAAGTTCCCCTGTTCCATCAAAAAATTCCGCAGCTGCCGCCGCCCCCGGCTGATCCGGGATTTCACGGTTCCCAGGTCCAGCGACAGCGCGTCGGCGATCTCGTCATAGCTCAGCTGCTGGATCTCCCGCAAGATCAGCACCTCCCGGTGTTCCGGGGAGAGCGTCCGCAGCCCCGCTTCGATCTGGGCGCGCAGTTCCTTCTGCTCCGCCGCAGCTTCCGGCGTGGGCCTTGTATCCGGTACCTCCGCACTGACGGCCTCATCATCCAGAGACGGCCCCTGATGGCGGCCCTCCTTCCGCAGCAGATCCACACAGGCGTTGGAGGCCAGACGATACAGCCATGTGGAAAAGGCGGAATCCCCCCGGAAGAAGGGCAGACCCTGCCATGCGGAGAGAAACGTCTCCTGCGCGGCCTCCTCCGCCAGTTCCGGCGTGGGACACATCCGTACCGTCAGGGCATAGACCCGTTTCTGGTACTTTATGACCAGCTGCCCGAAGGCGGCCTGATCGCCGTTTCGGGCGGACTGGATCCAGTTTTGCTCCTGATTGTCCATGACCCCTCCTAATCCCGCAGGTCCCGCTGAATTCCACGGGTGATGCGGTCCACATCCTCCAGCGTGTTCATCTGCACGATCTGCTCCTTATAGTAATTGGCGTGGGAGATCCCCTTCAGATACCAGCAATACTGCTTCCGCGCTTCCAGTACGGCTACCCGTTCCCCTTTGTAAGCGGCGGCCATACGGATCTGCCGCACGGCGGTTTCGCACCGCTCCGCCAGCGGCGGCAGCGGGGGGAGCGGCTTCCCGTCCAGAACGGCCTGCGCCTGCTGGAAGATCCAGGGATTGCCGAAGCAGCCCCGGCCGATCATGGCCATGTCCGCCCCGGTGTGGAGAAGGATGCGCGGCGCGTCCTCCGGCTTCCAGATGTCGCCGTTGGCGATGACGGGGATGGAGACGGCTTCCTTCACGGCCCGGATGCAGTTCCAGTCGGCGGTGCCGCCGTAGACCTGCGCGCGGGTGCGGCCGTGGACGGCCACGGCGGAAGCGCCTGCCTGCTCCAGCGTCCGGGCAAATTCCACGCAGTTGCAGTGTCCCAGATCCCAGCCCCGGCGGAATTTGGCGGTAACCGGGATGCCGGGCAGCGCTTTCACCACCGCTTCCACAATACGGCCTGCCTTTTCCGGGTCTTTCATCAGGGCCGCGCCGTCTCCGTTGTTGACGATTTTCCCCATGGGACAGCCCATGTTGATGTCCAGAATATCCGCCCCGCTGTACTCCATGGCGATCTGGGCGGCCTCTGCCATGCAGATGGGGTCGCTGCCGAAGATCTGCACGGCGGCAGGATGCTCTCCGGGGAATTGGGTCAGCAGGGAGAAGGTTTTTTTGTCGTGATAGCAAAGTGCTTTGGAGGAGATCAGCTCCGTGATGGTATAGCCCGCCCCAAGCTCTGAACAGATCTGCCGGAAAGCGGCGTCCGTTACCCCGGCCATGGGAGCCAGAGCCAGCTGGGAGTTGATTTCCACGGTTCCGATGTGCATATGATGCCTCCAAAAAACTGAAATTGCTCATTCAGTGTATCGGATTTTCGGGAAAAATGCAAGGGAAACAGAAAATACGGGCATGATCCTCATTGCGACGGATTTTTCCGGGGACAGGCTGTAAACTGGTGCCATGATTCATACAAAGGAGGGGTCTTTTGTGGAATACAGGCCCATGACCGTTCAAAAGCTCCAATCCGGCCGGTGGCTGACTTGGGGGATCCGCTTTTTCCTGACGGCGGCGCTGACTGCCAGTCAGACTGCGGGGGACTACGCGCCCTTTGCGCTGGGCTGCATCGCGGCGGCCGGGCCGGGGGCGGACGGCGCCGCCGCCCTGCTGGGCGGTGTGACGGGCGCTCTGCTGTTTCTGGAATTTCCCAAGGCGCTGGCGTTTACGGCGGTGGGAATTCTGGTGCTGACGGCTTCCACTGCGTTCCGGGAGACAAAGCTGCTGGAACGCCAGTGGGTGCTGCCGGTTTTGTCGGCTGGGATGGTGCTGGCAGTGGGGGGCATTTATGTAATCCAGTCCTTTTCCCCTATGGAGGAGGCTGCACCCTGTGCGGGGGCTGCCGCCCTGACCGGCGTATCCGCTTATTTCTTCCGGCAGCTGTTCCAGAGGCCGGAGGAGCGTCTGGCCCCGGAGGGACTGCTATTTCTGGGGGCGGCGCTGACGCTGGCATTGGGGGATCTGACGATCCTGAATGTCTCCGTGGGACGGGTACTGCTGTGTGCGCTGCTGGCCTATACGGCTTATGACCGGGGGCCGCTCCCCGGCGTGACCGCCGGGCTGGGACTGGGATTGATGACAGATCTTGCAGTCGGAAGCAGTGGCCTGTTCACCGCCGCCTACGGCGCGGCGGCTCTGCTGGCGGCCCGGTGCAGCCGCCGCCTTTTATCGGCAGCCGCCTTCTTTCTGGGGGCGCTGGCGGCGATGATGACCTCACGGGAGGAGCTGGCGCAGAGCCTGCTGCTGGAAACCGCGGCGGGGGCGCTTCTGTTTCTGGCCATTCCAGGGCGCGCTTTCGGCGGCAAGCGGATCCAGCGGGCGGAGGCGGCGGATTCGGCGCAGAAAAAGGCTTTGCGGGAACGGCTGAGCCGCGCGGCGGAAGCCCTGCGGGAGCTGTACGACAGCATGAGCCGCACGGCTCCGGCTGCGGAGGAAAATCCGGCAGTGATCTTTGACCGGGCGGCGGAACGGGTATGCCGGGGCTGCGCGCTGTGTGAACTGTGCTGGCAGAAGGAGTATACCTCCACATTCAACGCGCTCAATGACGCCACCCCCTTTCTGTTGGAACGGGGCAAAGCCAAGGCCAAGGATTTTCCCCAGCATTTTGCAGATCGGTGCATCCACCTGACGGAGCTGCTTCAGGCCGTCAACGGGGAGCTGTCCGCCTTTCTGCTGCGGAAGCAGTACCGCCGCCAGCTGGAGGAGACCCGCCGCAGTGCCAAGGGACAGTATGCCCAGATGTCCGACCTGCTGAGCGCGGCGGCTGCGGGACTGGGTGAGCCCCGGACAGCCTTCGGGGAAAAGCAGAGCTGCGATATCGGCGCAGCCCTGCGGCCCAAGGAGGGGGAACTGGTCTGCGGGGACACCGTGGAAGCCTTTCGGACGGGGAACGGCGTCTGGTGCCTGCTGCTGGCGGACGGCATGGGCAGCGGGGAGGAAGCACGGCGGGAGTCTGCCCTGACCTGCCGCCTGCTGCGCCAGTTTCTGGAGGCGGATATCGCGCCGGAGGCTGCGCTGACCACTCTGAATTCCGCAATGGCCCTCCGGGGGGCGGAGACCGGCAGCTTTACCACGGTGGATCTCTGCATCCTGCGGGGAGATGAGGCTGCGTTCTACAAGTTCGGCGCCGCCCCAAGCTATCTGAAGAAAAACGGCGCTGTCCGGCGGATCACCGGCAGCAGCCTGCCGGTGGGACTCCGGGGAACGCCGGCCGCGCCGGACATCACCACGGCCACGCTGGAACCGGGCAGCTTTGCCGTCATGATCAGCGATGGCGTGGCAGACCCCAACCGGGACGAGTGGCTTCAGGATCTGCTGGCGGGCTGGAACGGAGACGATCCCCAGACGCTGGCCAATTTGATCCTCTCCGAGAGTATCCGCCGGGAACGCTTACAGGACGACTGCGCCGTACAGGTCCTCTACCGCCCGCTTTCGCAGGAACAGGCGGTCTGAGGGGGAAAAAATTCCGAAAAGCGGTATAGGCCGCCCGTCTTTGCGGGAAAATGAAACCAGCAAGCAGAAGGAGGCGTAATGGAATGGTAAAAGGAATTTCCCGGCGGGTGGTGGTGCTGGATTCCCCGGATCAGCGCTTTTTTGAACAGGCGATCTTCATTGTCCGCAACGATGCCGCCGGGGAGGGGATCACCTCCAGAGAACTGGTGGAGGAAGCGCGGCGGGTGGCGCACAGCTATGTGGCGGGCGGCAGCCGCTTCGGCCGGGCGTGGCGGTCTTTGAATCCGATGGTCTACACCCTGATGGGGGCCGGAGCCATCGGACTGGCATGGCTGGCCGTGACGCTGATCTGACCGCCCGTATCTGCACAGACAGCTGCGCCCCGTGAACGCCGGATTCATCCGACGTTCACGGGGCGCATATTTTGTTTGCAAACGACAGCGCTTTGACGGAATCCAACCGCCGGTGTCAGCCCTTTCCGGGAACCGGCAGCTCGCTGACCAGCGTAGAGCCGAGAACCAGCGCCGCTCCCAGAATTCCGCTCCAGCCCAAAGGCTCCCTCAGAAGCAGGGCGGAGAGAAGAATGGCTACGATGGGGTCGATATAGCTGAAAAGTGCCACTGTCTGGGCGGAGAGAACCGTCATGGAGCCAAAATAGAGCGCATAGCACCAGCCTGTGTGGAACACCGCCACGATCAGCAGCAGAACCGCGCCCAACGGCGTGACGCTCATGGCAGACAGATCCTCCGTCAGCAGGATGTAGGGGATCATCACCGCCGCAGCGCAGGCCAGCTGCAAAAGGGTGCGGTCATAGGCGGGGACGCCGGCCAGATACTTGTTGATGAGGATCACCCCGGCGTACAGCACGGCGGAGCAGAGAGCCAGCAGAATGCCCTTTGCCTCAGACGGCCCCGGCAGGCCGGACTGCGGCACGCCGGAGACAAATACCATACCAGCCAGCGCAAGGAACACACAGAGGAGCTTTCGGGCTGTCAGCCGCTCCTTCAGAAGAACGGGGGAGATCAGCGTGACAAAAATGGGAGCCATGTAGTAGCAGAGGGTGGCGGTCGCTACGGTGGTGTAGCGGTAAGCTTCAAACAGGGTGATCCAGTTGAAACTCATCATCGCAGCGGACAGCAGAAGCAGCTGCCAGCGGCGGCGGAGGGCGGCCCGGTCAATGGGCGCATGGCGGAAGCGGGCCAGCAGAAGTAAAAAGGCCGCCCCTACAGCGCCCCGCACCAGAGCGATGACGCTGGAGGGCAGGCCGATCCAGCGGACGAAGATGCCGATGGTGCCGAATACGGACACCGAGAAAATGAGATCCCGTTTCGCGCGGATCACGGCGTTCATAAGCAAGACCTCCCAAAAGCAGATCGGGCTGCTACAGCAGTGGCAGCAGCACTTCGGAAAGCAGCCGGATAGCTTCCGGCAGGCGCTGCGGTGAAAGCCCGGCATAATTGATGACCAGCGTATGGGCAAATTCCGGCTTGGGAACGGCGGCGTATTCCGACAAAAAGCCCAGCCGGACGCCCATCCGGGCAGCTAATTGATACAGCTCGGCATCAGACCGACCGGTATCCAGCCGCAGGAGAAAATGCAGCCCGGCCCGCTCCTCGGAAAATGTAACGCGGGGGGCCAGCGCACTGGAACGGAAGGCTTCCACCACCTCGGCCCGGCGGTTGCGGTATTCTTTCCGCATCCGGGAGAGGTGGCGTTCATAATGTCCGCCGGAGATAAACCGGGCGAGAACGTGCTGCTCCAGAGCCGGAACCGTACAGGCATAGAACCCCAGCTCCCGGCGGTACCGCTCCAACAGCCGGGGAGGCAGCACCAGAAAGCCCAGACGCATGGAGGGGGAGATCGTCTGGGAGAAGGTGTTCAGGTAGACGACCCGCCCGCGGAGATCAATGCTTTGCAGGGTAGGAATAGGGCGGCCGGTGAAGCGGAATTCGCTGTCGTAATCATCTTCGATGATGGTGCCTTCCGCATCCTCCGCCCAGCGCAGCAGCGTCTGCCGCCGGGCAATAGGCGTCACCAGCCCGGTGGGGTACTGGTGGTTGGGGGAAATGTGCAGCGCCCCGGCGCCGGAAGCGGTGAGTATGTCAGGGTCAACGCCCTGACTGTCCAGCGGAACGGGAACGCAGGCGGCGCCCAGAGCGCCGTACACCTGCCGGATCTTGGGGTATCCGGGATCCTCCACGGCAAAGACCGTGTCCCGGCCCAGCAGCTGCGCCAGCAGCAGATACAGGTATTCCGCGCCTGCGCCGATCACGATCTGCTCCGGCGAAACGGCCATGCCCCGGAAGTCCCGAAGGTCTGCGGCGATGGCCTGCCGCAGAGCCGGGAGTCCCTGATGCGGAACCGGCGAGAGCAGCGCTTCCGGCTCCTCGGAGAGAACCTGCCGGGTGAGCTTGACCCAGGTGGACACGGGGAACCGGGCGGTATCCACCTGATTGCGGCTGAGATCCAGCCGCCACATGGGAACCTCCGGCGCTGGCAGAGGCGCGGTTCCGCGGACGGCGGGCGGCGTCTGCTCCACAGCGGCGACAAAAAAGCCCCGCTTGGGCAGCGCTTGCAGATACCCTTCGGCCTCCAGCTGGCTGTAAGCGCTTTCCACCGTGATGACGGAAACATGGAGATGCTCCGCCAGCGCCCGCTTGGAGGGCAGCCTTGCCCCGGCGGGAAGCGCGCCGCTGAGAATATCTGAACGGATACAGCGGCAGAGATATTCATATAAAGGTAAGGAGCCACGCTCCTCCATGGGGTAAGTCAGCATGGCGGCACCTCCTGCCTGAAAGAATATGAGCCGCCCCGGCGGGCAGGGCCTGCCGGGGCAGAAACGGAATAGCCGGGGCTGGTATGGGGGAACAGCCGGTGTGCGGAAGGGGGAGACGCATATCACACCGGGTCGAACGTCCCTTGGACATCAAGCTCCTCAGAAGCCCCCTAAATCATCGGGGCCGTCTGTCCGGCGGAAAGGCTGTCCGCCGGAGACGGCCGCTTTGGCCGCGTCGAAGTAGTCCAGATTGACGCACTGATAATTGGGCAGGAAAAACAGGGACACAGCCAGCGACCACATACCGCACACGATGATCTCCGTCAGGCTGGAACTTGCCGTCAGCAGTACGGAGGGGTCACTGAGCACTTGCAGGTAGAGTCGGCCGTCTACATACAGGGCGGGCAGGAGACTCAGCACGATCCAGCCCAGATAGCTCAGATCCAGCTTCAGCAGTTCCAGCTTCCAGCCCTGCGTCTGGCGTTTGCTCATATCCAGAGCCTCCATAACGCTCAGCCCCGGATTTTCACAGAGGTTGTAGAGAGCGAAGCGGTAGCGGTAGTAGGCGATGACGCCGGGGATCATAAAAAGCATGGACCACAGGCAAATGAAAAAGTTCATGACAAAGTTCAGGGCGATGATCTTGCCGGTAAAAGAGAAGCCGTCGAACAGCGTGCCGTAGTCCATGATCTCCCGCTGGCGGATGCCCATGCAGTACAGGGCAAAGCCTGTGGCCAGAATCCAGCCGGCCAGCATGGTGAATACGGAAGCGAACATACTGAGAAGCTCCGGGCCTCCGTTGGAAGCAAAGCTGCCTGCGGCATAATCCACCAGATTCAGAACCAGCGACAATCCGCAGTACAGGGCGGTCAGTCCCTTGGGGGAGACCTGCGCCGTTTGCAGAAGCTCCCGGCACTGCGCCTTCAGGGAAGCGCGGTCCAGCGTATGAACCATAAAAATCCTCCATTCTCTGCCCGGATGCGCCGGGCGGGGCATCGTTCAGATCTGTATGTGCCGGATCCAGCGGCTGTTTTCCGCAAAAAGCGCACATGGACAGAATCCTTTTCATTTATAACATATACCCGGCAAAAAGACAAGGGCGTGCAAAATGCCGAAAAGAAAGGAGGAGTTCACGGAAAAAATATGGAGATTGCCATGGACGCACCAAACGATTACGCAAAATAATTGGGTGAAACAGGAGAAAATGCCAGCAATTTGACAAATTCCCTATAAAAATTGAGTTCACAGTCTGGACATTTTTTTATTTGTGGTGTAAAATCGGGTTCAGTATGTGGCAGTCTGCCAAGAGACGCCCTGCCGTGCCATTTGCCCAATGGCGGGACAGGGGGTATTTTGGCGTCTACCAATGGAGTAAGAATGAGGTGAAGACAATGGCACAAGCTTTCTTTGGCGGCGTTCATCCCCATGACATGAAGGCCGCAACCAATGAAAAGGCCATCGAGCAGCTGGCACCCCCAGCCACCGTGGTCATCCCCATGTCGATGCACTTTGGCGCACCCTGCACCCCCATTGTTAAGGTGGGCGATCAGGTGAAGGTCGGCCAGAAGATCGGCGAATTCAAGGGGTTGGGCGCCCCCATCCATGCCAGCGTTTCCGGCACCGTGAAGGCCATTGAGCCGCGGCCCTATTCCATGGGCGGCGACATGATGTCCGTGGTGATCGAAAACGATTTCCAGAACACCGTCAGCGAAGAGGTCAAGGCTCCCGCCGATCCCGATGCGCTGACCGTGGAGGAAATGGTGGAGATCGTGAAGAATGCCGGTATCGTCGGTATGGGCGGCGCAACGTTCCCCACCCATGTGAAGATCTCCGGCGGCATCGGCAAGGTGACGGACGTCATCATCAACGGCGCTGAGTGCGAGCCTTACATTACCGGCGACCACCGCGCCATGCTGGAGCGCACGGCCGATATCATCGGCGGCGCGACCTATCTTGCCAAGATGTTCGGTGTTGACAAGGTCACCATCGGCGTGGAGGACAACAAGAAGAACGGCATCGATGCTCTGAACAAAGTCATCGCTGAAAAGAAGGCACCCGTGGTGGTGGAAGCTCTGCGCTGCCGCTATCCCCAGGGCGGTGAGAAGCAGCTGATCCAGGCCATCACCGGCCGTCAGGTGCCTCCCGGCGGCCTGCCTGCCAACGTGGGCTGCGCCGTGTTCAACATCAACACCACCATTGCCATCAACAAGGCCATTACCACCGGTATGCCCGTGGTGCGTAAGGTGGTCACCGTGTCCGGCTCCGGCATTGTGGATCCCAAGAACATCGAGTGCCCCATCGGCACCCCCGTGTCCCTGCTGCTGGACGCCTGCGGCGGCGTGAAGGACGGTACTTACAAGCTCATCGCCGGCGGCCCCATGATGGGCATGGCCCAGTATACCGCAGATATCCCTGTGGCCAAGGGCACCGGCGCGATCCTCGCCTTCTGCGAGAACGAGGAGCAGACCGTTGAGCATCCCCAGTGCATCCGCTGCGGCAAGTGCGTTGCCGCCTGCCCCATGCATCTGGAGCCTCTCTTTATGTATCAGTATGCGGAAAAGGGCATGATCGACGAGCTGAACGCGGCTCACATCATGGACTGCATGGAGTGCGGCGCCTGCGCTTACGCCTGCCCCGCCCGGATGCACCTGACCCATATGTTCAAGACCGCCAAGCAGCTGGTGAAGAACAAGGCGGCTGCCGACAAGGCCGCTGCTGAGGCTAAGAAGGCCGCGGAAGAGAAGAAGGAGGCATAAGAGATGACGGATTACAAGAATTTGAAGCTCATTGCCACTTCCAACCCCCACATCCGCGGCAATGAAACCACCCGGTCCATCATGCTGGACGTCATCATTGCCATGTGTCCCGCCCTGATCTGGGCCATTATTTACTTCGGCGTAGAGGCTCTGCTGCTCACGGCCGTGTCCGTTGTGGGCTGCGTATTCTTCGAGTGGGCCTACCGCAAGATCATGCACAAGCCCCAGAGCATCGGCGACCTCTCCGCTGTGGTCACCGGTATGCTGCTGTCCTTTGTCTGCCCCGCTACCACCCCGCTGTGGATGATCCTCATCGGCGATTTCTTCGCTATCGTTGTGGTCAAGCAGCTCTTCGGCGGCATCGGCAAGAACTTCCTGAACCCCGCTCTGGCAGGCCGTGCCGCTCTGCTGGCCAGCTATGCCGGCGCGATGACCACCTGGCTGCCTGCCGGCACCAAGGCCGCTATCGGCGGTGGTATGCCTGTGGACGTGGTTTCCGCCGCGACCCCGCTGGCCTATCTGAAGACCGGCGATCTGGAGGGCCTGAAGCAGATCGCCTCCGTGGGTGATATGTTCCTGGGCAAGGTGGGTGGCTCCATGGGCGAAGTTTCTGCCCTGATGCTGCTCATCGGCGGCCTGTACCTGATCTGGCGCAAGGTCATCAACTGGCAGACTCCTGTGGCCTACATCGCCACCGTGGCTGTTCTGACCGTGCTGTTCCCCAAGGCCGGCGGCGCTGAGTACATGCTTTACAGCATCTTCGGCGGCGGCCTGTTCCTGGGCGCTTTCTTCATGGCTACCGACTATGCCACCTCTCCTGTCACCAAGAAGGGCCAGCTGATCTACGGCATCGGCTGCGGCCTGTTCACCGTGTTCATCCGGTACTTCGGTTCCTACAATGAGGGCGTCTGCTACTCCATCATGGTCATGAACTGCTGCACCGCGTTGATCGACAAGTACACCAAGCCCGTTCGTTTCGGCGTGGTGAAATCCGATAAGAAGGAGGCAGCCGCGAAATGAGTAACGAAGTAAAGACCAAGGAAAAGGTCGATATGGACCCCAAGTACATCATCAAGCTGACCGTGACACTGTTCCTGACCTGCATGGTGGTGGCCGGTATTCTGGGCTGGGTCAACAGCATCACCAAGGACAAGATCGCTGCCATTACCTGGGAAAAGACCGTGGCTGCCATGCAGCAGGTCATCACCGCTGACGACTTCTCCGACGCTATGGAGCTGACCGATGACATGACTGCCGCTGCCGCTGCACAGGGCGGCACGCTGGACGCCGTTTATGAGGCGCAGTCCGGCGGTCAGGTGGTTGGCTATGCCATCAATGTGGAGGCTTCCGGATCTCAGGGCATCATCTCCATGATGGTGGGCATTGATACGGACGGCGCCGTTACCGGCGTTTCCATCGTCACCAACGCCGAGACTTCCGGCATCGGCTCCAAGGTCATGGGCAACGAGCCTCTGGCTAACGGCACCGGCGTTCTGGATCAGTTTATCGGCAAGTCCGCAGCGGACGGCACTCTGGCCGTCGGCACCAATGTGGATGCCATCACCGGCGCAACCGTGTCCAGCAAGGGCGTGACCACCGGTGTCAACACCGCTCTGGCTGCTGCCGGTGCGATCGGTTGAGAGAGGAGGACACTGAATTATGAATCTTGGTAAACAATTCAAGGACGGCCTGCTGACTCAGAACCCCGTTCTGGTTCAGGTGCTGGGTATGTGCTCCACCATGGCAATCACCACCTCTTTCTTCAACGGCATCGGCATGGGCGTGGCTGTTACCATCATCCTGACGTTGTCCAACGTCATTATTTCCGCCATGCGGAAAATCATTCCCGATAAGATCCGTATCGCCATGTTCATCGTGGTGATTGCCGGCTTCGTGACCTGCGTGGATCTGTCCATTCAGGCATTCCTGCCGGATCTGGCAAACTCTCTGGGCGTGTTCATCCCCCTGATCGTGGTGAACTGCATCATCCTGGGCCGTGCAGAGGCTTTCTCCTACAAGAACGGCATTGCCGCATCTTTCTTTGACGGCATTTTCCAGGGCATCGGCTATACCTGGGTTCTGCTGGCCATGTGCATCATCCGTGAGTTCCTTGGCAAAGGCGCTTTCGGCGGCGGCGTTCTCAACGGCGGCGCGGGCATCCAGATCTTCCCCGCAGATTACGGCGTGGGTATGCTGACCCTGCCTGTGGGCGGCTTCCTGGTGCTGGCTTGCCTGATCGCTGCCATGCAGTGGACTCTGGCTCGTCCCAAGAAGGATAAGGAGGAGAGCAAATAATGGAAATCTTTAAGCTGCTTTCGATTACGCTGGGTGCAATCCTGGCAAACAACTTCATCTTCTCCCAGTTCCTGGGCTGCTGCCCCTTCCTGGGCGTTTCCAAGAAGGTGGATACCGCTGTGGGCATGGGCGTGGCCGTTACCTTTGTTATGGGTCTGGCCTCTGCTGTGTGCTATGTGGTGAACCAGTTCATTCTGGTTCCGCTGGATCTGGCCTATATGCAGACCGTGGCGTTCATTCTGGTCATTGCTTCTCTGGTGCAGTTCATCGAGATGTTCCTGCAAAAAGCAATGCCCTCTCTGTATACCGCTCTGGGCGTGTACCTGCCCCTGATCACCACCAACTGCGCTGTGCTGGGCGTGGTGCTGCTGAACGTGCAGAACAGCTACAACTTCATCGAGTCTGTTGTTTACGGTATTACCGGTGGCCTGGGTTTCCTGCTGGCCATCGTGCTGTTCGCCAGCATCCGTGAGCGTCTGGTGTTTGCCGATTACCCCAAGTGCTGGGACGGCTTCCCCATTGCACTGATCACTGCCGGCCTGATGGCACTGGCCTTCATGGGCTTCTCCGGCCTGAAGGTTTGGTAAGGAGGTAGGAAAGATGGGAAATATTATTGCTGCCATTGCGGTGCTCGGTATTCTGGGTGCCCTGTTCGGCCTGATCCTGGCCGTGGCCTCCAAGGTCTTTGAGGTCAAAAAGGATCCCCGTGAGGAAGCAATCCTCGGCCATCTGGCCGGCGCGAACTGCGGCGGCTGCGGCTATCCCGGCTGCGCTGGCTGCGCTGCCGCCATTCTGGCGGGGAATGCACCTGTAAATGCCTGCGCTCCCGCTGGTCCCGACAACGCCGCCGCCATCGCTGAGATCATGGGTATGGCTGCGCCCACCGGCGAGCGTCAGGTGGCCTTCGTCCGCTGCAACGGCGGCGAGGCTGCCAAGAAGCGCTATGAGTATGTGGGCGTGCATGACTGCATCTCCGCCACCAAGGTGGCTGCCGGCCCGCTGGACTGCCGCTTCGGCTGCCTGGGCTTCGGCTCCTGCGTGAATGCCTGCCAGTTCGGCGCCATGTCCATCGGCCCCAACGGCGCTGCCGTTGTGGATCCTGAGAAATGCACCAACTGCGGCGCCTGTATGAAGGCTTGCCCCCGCGGCCTGATCACCGCTGTTCCTGCCAGCAAGAAGGTCCATGTGGCCTGCGCCAATCAGGATAAGGGCAAGGCTGCCATGAGCGTCTGCGGCAACTCCTGCATCGGCTGCGGCCTGTGCCAGAAGGAGTGCAAGAAGGACGCCATTCACGTGGTCAACGGCGTGGCTGTCATCGACTACGACAAGTGCGTGGGCTGCAAGCTCTGCACCAAGGTCTGCCCCCGTGATGCGATTCTGCCCAAGGCTACCGCCGAGGAGAAGGAAAAGTACAAGGCCATCAAGAAGGCTCAGGCTGAGAAGGCTGCCGCTGCCAAGAAGGCCGCGGAGGAAGCCGCTGCCGCCACTTCTGCCACTCCCGCTGAATAATCATCAAGCGCATTTTAAAGCACCGTCCCGACACTCATATGTCGGGGCGGTGCTTTTTTGAACGGTTGATTTGTTAAAGAATTCTGAATTCTGGACAGAAAAGGCAAAAATTACTATACAAATGGTGAGCCTTGTGATATTCTAAAAAAAGTTGGCATTGGTCTGAACGAATGGAAAAGCCTGTGCCGATGGGCAATGGAAATTGGATAGCGGCAGGGCCTGCCCTGTAAGAAAGTGCGAAAGGAATCCATAATGGAACAGACACAAAAGGTTTTTTATCTGGAAACACATTCCCAGAACCCCTATTACAATCTGGCTTTTGAGGAATTTGTACTGACCCATCGGCTGGAGGGCGAATACCTCCTGCTGTGGCAGAATGACAACACCATTGTGGTGGGCCAGAATCAGAATACGGAAGCGGAGATCAACCGCGCTTTTGTAGAGGAACACCACATCAACGTAGTTCGCCGTTCTACCGGCGGCGGTGCTGTGTATCACGATCTGGGCAACCTGAATTACTCCTTCATCACCGATGCCGGAGAGCTTCAGGAGCTGGCGATGCAGCGGTTCACCGCGCCGGTGGTGGAGGCCCTGAAGGGCCTCGGCCTCAATGCGGAGGCTTCCGGCCGGAATGATATTCTGGTGGAGGGACGCAAGGTCTCCGGCACTGCCCAGCGGGTGAGCCACGGCCGCATCCTGCATCATGGCACGCTGCTGTTTGACTCCGACCCCAGCGCCGTGGCAGGTGCGCTGAACGTGGATCCCACCAAGTTCCAGTCCAAGGCGTCCAAATCCGTCCGCAGCCGTATTGGCAATATCCGGGAGTTCCTGCCGAAAGATATGGATTTGCCCGCTTTCTGGGAATACCTCAAGCAGTTCTTCGCAGGCAGCGGCATTGTCAACGACAGCCTGTCGGCAGAGGAGCTGGCGGCGGTTGAAAAGCTGAAAACGGAGAAGTATGACACCTGGGAATGGAACTATGGCCGCTCTCCCAAATACAATGTACACAACAAGCAGCGTTACGAAGCGGGCGGTGTGGAGTTTCAGGCAGAGGTGGCCGGCGGCGTGATTCAGGAGATCGCTTTCTATGGCGACTTCCTGTCTGTCTGCGCCCTGACGCCTCTGACAGACGCCCTGAAGGGCTGCCCGTTCCGCCGGGAGGACGTAGCGGCGGTGCTGGAGCAGGCCGATCTGCGCTCCATGTTCGGCGGCATCACGAAGGAGGAGCTGCTGGATCTGATGTTCCACATCGACGCATGATTTGATGCAGCGTATTTTACAAATCCTGATACGTTTCAAAGAAAACAACCGGCAGACGCAGTGAAATGCGTCTGCCGGTTGTTTTAGGTTCTACAGGTTCAGTCTTTCTGCTCCGACGCGGCTTTTCTGGCGGCTGCACAGGATTCAGCCGCATCATATTCCCAGTTCCAGGGATCCTTGCGGCACACACTGTCCGCATAGGGAACAAAAATGGACAGCAGGCCGAAGGCGGCCAAAATCCAGCAGTACCACATATACGGGACGATCTCCACCGGGCTGATGGTGATCTGATAGGTCGTGGTAGTGAGGGACGCCGCCATCAGCAGTTGAGCACCGTAGGGGATGATCCCCTGAAAGACGCAGGAAAACACGTCCAGCAGGGAAGCGGTGCGGCGGGGATCTACCTTGAACTCCCGGCTCATATCTTTGGCAACACTTCCGCAGAGAATAATGGCCACGGTGTTGTTGGCAGTGGCAAAGTCAGCCAGAGAAACCAGCGCCGCGATGCCCATCTGCGCGGATCTGCCGCCGTGCATCCGTTTCCGCAGCTTTTCAATCAGCCATACAATGCCGCCGTTGTGGGCGATCAGTTCAGAGATGCCGCCGCAGAACAGCGCCAGAAAAAAGACCTCGCTCATGCCGGTAAAGCCGTTCCAGATGGCCTGAGCGAAGGTGAAAATCGTCAGGTCGCCGTAAATGATCCCAATGATCCCTGCGGTAAAAATGCCGATGGTCAGGGTCAGAAATACATTGATTCCGACGATTGCCAGCATAAGTACCAGCACATAGGGGAGAACCTTGACCAGCTCAAAGGCGCGCGGCTCCATAACGGCCGCACTTCCCCGGCCGATCAGCAGCAGAATCACCAGCGTGATGAGGGCGGCGGGCAGCGCGATATAGAAGTTGACCCGGAACTTGTCTTTCAGCGCAACGCCCTGCGTCCGGGTGGCGGCGATGGTGGTGTCGGAGATCATGGACAGGTTATCGCCGAACATGGCACCGCCTGCACAGGCGCCCAGCATCATGGGGACGCTGCCCCCGCTTTCGCTGGCAAGGCCCACGGCAATGGGAACCAGAGCCGTAATGGTGCCGACGGAGGTGCCGGTTGCAGTTCCCAGAAAGGCGGAGATCACGAACACGCCGGCAATGAGCAGCTGCACCGGGATGATGGACAGCCCCAGATTCACGGTGGCTTCCACACCGCCCATGGTTTTGGCGACCGTGGAGAAAGCACCGGCCAGAATGTAGATCATCAGCATGGTCAGCACGTTTTCGTTGGCAGCGCCGCGGGCAAATACGGCGAATTTTTCATCCAGCGTTTCCCGCCCCATGCAGAAAGCAGCAATGACCGCGAGGAACATTGCCGTCACAGAGGGGAACTGGTAAAAGGCCATCCCCACACCCTGCGCCTGAAGGATCAGCCCCGCTCCCAGATAGATGACGATGAACAGCAGGAACGGCAGTAAAGCCCAGCCGTTTCCCTTTGGGTTCAGCTCCTGATTCATATGATATCTCCCCTTCTTCTTTTTTGCCGGATTAATCTCCATTATACCGACGAATCGATGGGCTGGCAACTGATTTTTGTGTTTTCTACCGAAAAACAGCCGGCTTCAAAGTGACGCTGCCAGAGAGCTGAGGCAAATAAGGCTTGTAAGACACCGGCAAAAGCAGTCATGAAGCTTGAAGCGATTGATGACGGATACAGGATCGTCTGGACGAAAAATGTTCGGGGCGCAGCGAAACGGTGGATTTCCCTGTGTTTTTCTGATATGATTAAAGGATATGAGACAAAATGGAATGATAGGGGGTTGGAATGGATGGGCGTGTTCCGCTTCTTCAAGAAAAACAAAGCAGAACCGACTGACGAGCAGAAAAAGTGGAATAAAATGTGGGATTTATGGGCGGAAGGCCGCGCGGATTCTCCCTATGCAGAATTGATGACTTATCAAAGCGAAATCAACAATGGCGGACATGACCAATATTTTTTCAATGTTGAGAATACGGGCAATTTGCAAAGAGAAATGGCAATTTTGGAAACCGCTTTGCCTGCAAAGCTACGAGAAAATTTGCAAAATGCATATAATGCATATCGGAAACTGACGAATGAAGAATCTGGCGAGCAGACAGAAACAATGCTGAGCCAATATGACGATGAGTTTTATAAAGGTGAGGAAGAGATCAACTGTGTATTAAGGGCGTATGCATCTAAAATAGGATCATAACGTCCTGTTTGGAGTCAGAAGGCAAATGACGCAAATAAGAAAAGCGATCGAGTCGATTGGATGCATTTTTCTCATGCTGCTGATTCCGCTTCATGTTTATGGGTGTTATCTCAACCTTACGCACGGCGTAGACAAGGGCTATGGACACAGCTTTCCCATAGGAAGCTATGTGATCGTCGGAATCTATTTGTCGGTGATTGCTGCGGTCGATCTTTTCTTCAGTGACAGCCTGATTTCGATAGAACTGCTTTTTGCACCATACATGATCCTTTATCCGCTTCTCGAATGGGTTGGAATTTCAAATGATAGATTTGCAGTCATTGTGGTCAGCCTTTTTGGCATGATAAATTGGGGCATCTGCAAATTCTTTTGCGATCAGTGAGTTCCAACCCAAAAGCTCTTCTAAAAACTGATATGAAAATCCGACCGATGGTTATATCGGTCGGATTTACTGTTTTATAACCATCCGGCTTTTGCCGGGTCGTTGAGGGTAGGAGGAAAGGCGTTTAAAGCCGAGGCGTGGAACGGTGAGGGTCAGCCCTTTCCAGGCAGCGGCAGGGCGTGCATGATGACCCGTCCGAAGCAGACCAGAGAACGGCTGCCAGAGGGCGTCAGGATCACGTCGGCGTCTGCCCGGCGGCGATTCAGGGAGAACAGATACACGATCCCGGCGGGATCCTTGTAATACTGCTTGCAGAACATATCGCCATCGACGCAGAAAATGCCGACGTCCCCGGCCCGCAGGGGATCCCGGTTCACATAGACCACCGAGCCGTCCGCAATAAAAGGAACCATGGAGTCGCCGCTGATGCGGACGGCAAACTCCGCCGCCTGCGGCACCTCATCCGTAACGGAGATGTAGTCAAAGTCCTCGCCGAATACCGGGGAAGCGTAGCCTGCGGCCGCAGGGGTGCGGTAAAGGGGAATGACCCGCGGCTCCCGCTGCTCCGGCTGAGCGGCCTCCAGCTCGTCCCGGTAGCTGCACAGGGCTTCCACCACCGAGCGCACGGATTCCCGTCCCATGGGGGACAGACCCCGGTATTGCCGCAGCAGTGCCTGCTCCGGGCCGCTCATCGCCTGCCCGCCGCCGCGATAACTGTCCTGAAACAAAATGTTCGGCTCGGTTTCCAGACTGTCGAACAGGCGCAGCATGATGTCCTCCTTGGGGAAGCTTACGCCGTTTTCATAGTTGCTGACTGCCGAGGAGGAAACGCCGAGCCGCTCTGCCAGATCGGCACGGGAAAGCTTCAGTTCTCCCCGCCGGTACTTGATTCGTTCGCCAAAACTCATGAAAAAAACGCCTCCTGCTCCCTTTTTCGACTGGATTCGCCTTTATCATAGCGAATTTTCCTGTGACTGTCAATTCATTTTAACAAGATTCTTGTAAAAATATTCTTGACTTAACAAATAACTTGTGATAATCTGGTTCCAATAACAAAGAGCTTGTATTCTGCACGGCTGTGCGGACAAGCAGAAGGAGGAACGTCATCTATGAGATCTGGCACATGGAGCAGCCGCGGAGACACGGCGTCGTTCGGCGTTTCTGCCGAACCGCCTGCATAACGGCTGCTGGGGGACGGAGACGCCATTGGTTCAGGACAAAAAAATAAACGCAGACAAATGTCTGCGTTTATTGGTGGGGGAAGGTGGATTCGAACCACCGAAGTCAGTGACAACAGATTTACAGTCTGCCCCATTTGGCCGCTCTGGAATTCCCCCATATGAAATTTTGGAGCTGGTGGACGGATTCGAACCCCCGACCTGCTGATTACAAATCAGCTGCTCTACCAGCTGAGCTACACCAGCAGTTCCAACAGCGATATTTATCTTACCAGAACATAGTGCATTTGTCAACAGATTTTTTCGCTTTTCTGCAATACTTTTTGGGAGGGATCGGGTTGAACAAAAGAAACTGCTCTGCCTGCCGGGTGGTGCGCTGCACGCTCTGCGGCCGGGAAATTATTATGAATGAGGAATATTGGTGCTGCAACGGCGCACAGGTGTGCGCCGCCTGCCTGCCGGAGCTGGCGCGCCGGGAGCTGTGGCCCTGCCGGGAGATCCGGGGACGGGAGGCTTGCCGATGACGCTGCTGGAAATGTCTGTGCAATATGCGGAGCGGGCCGCGGCGATCCGGGAGCGGATCACCATGCTCCGGGGAATGGAGCGGCAGGAATCGGATCTGGAGACGGCAAGGAGCCTCCGGCGGCGGGTGGCCGAGCTGCTGCCGCTGTGGCGGGAGGCCAGAGACCTGGCCCGCCTGACGGCTCACTACTACGACAGGGAGGATTTAAAATGAAGCGGCTCAGTCTTGAAGCGAAAGGCGGCCAGTGGCTGGCCGACCTTGCCAGCTGGGAGCGGGAGAGCGCCCCGGACAACAGGGAACAGCTGGAACGCCTGCACCGAAACCTGCGCTTGGCCCGGCAGCAGGCGCTGACAGACCGTCAGCGGCAGATGCTGGAGCTTTATTACGATCAGGGGCTTACCATGGGGCAGATCGCGCTGAAGCTCAATCTGAACCGCTCCACCGTTT
The DNA here is from genome assembly GCA_900544615.1 of uncultured Oscillibacter sp. Classification (GTDB taxonomy): domain Bacteria; phylum Bacillota; class Clostridia; order Oscillospirales; family Oscillospiraceae; genus Oscillibacter. Next base: position 27,285 of record UQVS01000018.1, read on the forward strand.
CCCGGACGCTGAGCCGGGCAAAGGACAAGCTTTACCGCTGCCTGCGCTACAGCCTGTAAAAATGCGGGGCGACGTCTTGCGGTTTGGGCGGATGGGCTGTATAATAAAGCCCACAACGGCAGAAGCTATCTTGATCTGACGACAGGAAAGGAGCGGAATGGGATGCTCAACACCGCAATGCACCGTCCGAGACTTCGGATGCTGGCCTGTATTCTGGGCGAGCTGATCGCGGCGTTTTCCCTGAACTACTTCATTGTTCCGCTGGGGCTTTACTCCGGCGGCAGCATGGGTGTGTGCCAGCTGATCCGCACGCTGCTGCAAATCTGGGGCGGTCTCAGCTTCGGTGACTATGATATTGCGGGAATTCTGTATTTTCTCTCCAATATCCCCATTTTGCTGTATGCCCGCGGGATTCTGGGGCGGAAGTTCGTGCTGAAAACCGTGGTATGCACCATGGCCTTTTCCCTGTTTTACAGCGTCATTCCTGCGCCCAGCACCATGGTGGTAAACGATACCCTGACGGCCTGCCTGCTGGGTGGGATCCTCACCGGCGTCGGTTCGGGCCTGGTGCTTACCTGTGGCGGCAGCGGCGGAGGACTGGACGTGATCGGATTATGCCTGAGCAAAAAGGGCAGCCGTTTCACTGTAGGACGCTTTTCCATGACCTTCAATGCCTTTCTGTACGCACTCTGCCTGATCCTTTTTACCCCGGAGACGGCAATTTATTCCGTGATCTACAATTTTGCTTCCGCTATGGTGGTGGATAAGGCCCACCAGCAGAATATCAGCGTGCAGGCGCTGATTTTCACACGGGCCGGAGAGCGGGAGCTGGGCCGGGTCATCATGGATGAGCTGGGCCGGGGCGTCACATGGTGGGAAGGCGTCGGCGCGTATACCGGCGAAAATGTACACGTTCTGTGCGTCTGCCTGTCCAAATACGAAATTGAGGAGCTGTTCCACACAGTCCATGAAATGGATCCCCATGCGTTCATTACCTTGCAGGAGGGCGTGCGGATCTACGGCAATTTCCAGAAAAAACTCGAATGAAGAAATGGGAGCGAATCCAATGAAACCGATCATTGTCATGGCCGGAACGCCGGTCGATACCCGTATGGGGATGGACTGCCTGTCGTCCCACGGCCTCACCGGGTTGTTCTGCCCGGTGTCCGAGAATCCAAATCAGCAGACGGCGTTTCAGATCTCACCGATGGAGAAAAAGGCGGCGGCGGTCACGGCTCTGCTGCGGACGGCGCAGGCGGAGCATGGCTGTGGAAAAGCCTTTATCTACTGCAATTCCCTGTCCGGCTCCGTGGATTTCGGCCCCATTGCGCGGGAAACCGGCCTGAAAATTGTTACGCCGCTGGACGTGTACCGCCAGCTGGCGCCCCGGTACCATTCTCTGGCGGTGATTGCCGCCAACGCGCAGGGGACGGCGGGCATTGAGCGCACGCTGCTCTCCGCCAACCCGGAGCTGACGCTGCGTTCCACGGGGCTGCTGCCGGTGGTACTGTCCATTGAAGCCGGAGAGCCGCCGGAAGAACTGGTTTCCCGCCACCGCCTGCCGGAGCTGTGCGGCTGGTATGAAAGCGTAGGGGCGGAAGCACTGGTGCTGGGCTGCACCCACTTCCCCTATTTCAAGGAGACGCTGGCAAAGCGGATCGCTTTGCCCATTCTGGATCCGGCGGAGGAAATGATCCGCCTGCTGACGGAGGAATAAGCAAACCGCCTCCCGGCACTTTGAAGTGCCGGGAGGCGGTCTTTTTTCATGCGGCAGGACGATCAATGCTCCAGAAGCTTCCGCAGGGAGGCCAGCGCCTCGCCCAGTTCCTCCTTGGCTTTGGCGGTGGGGTTGGCCCGCAGAATCCGCAGGGTCGCCTCATAGCGCTGAATGGAGCGGGTGCGTACCTGTGTCTCCTTCTGGCGGACGGCGGCAATGAGGGTGTCCAGCTCCTCCCGATGCTGAGCCAGCGCCTTTTCGCCGGGCTCGTCAATGCCGTCATCCAGCGCGGCGCGGGTCTTTTCCAGCGCCTGAGCAATGTTGGACAGCACTTCCAGCTTGGATTCCACCCTGCGGCGGAAGGCGTTCTCAACCATCTCGCGGCGGCGCTGTTTCCGGACACGCTTGGCCGTGCGGTGCGCTTCCAGTTCATCGGCAAGGTAGGCTTGCAGCAGGTATTTGTCCAGAGAGGTCTTTTCCCGGAAGGCGCGCAGCTCCTCCTCTGTGCGGGCCTGCGCCGCCTCGGCTTTCTGCGCCAGCTTCCGCAGCTCCTCGTTTTCCTCCGTGAGCTTGGTGAGGACCTCCCGCAGATCGATGGCCGCTCTGGTGGACTTCACGGTATCCCAGATAAACAGCGCGGCAATGACCCCGGCCAGCGGGTTGACCAGCAGATCCGGCAGCTTGTGAAGCAGGCGGTCAATGGGCGGATGAATAAACCTCACCAGCAGGATGGAGAAAAAGCCCCAGGCAATAGAACTGGTGAGGCAGATATAGCCGTGGAGGTTGCAGGGCTGTTTGGTATAGTCCCAGTAACGAACCTTGAACAGCTGCTCCATCACAGCCCCCACCACATATTCCAGCAGCGTAGCGGCCAGCATACCGAGAACGTAAACCAGCCACAGATTGTCCGCCACCGGCAGAGTCACGAAGAGTATGATGATGGCACCGGAGCCGTAGATCGGCAGCAGGGGGCCGTGGAGAAAGCCACGGTTCACCCATTGGCGCTGTCTGGCGGAGACATAGCAGGATTCCCAGACCCAGCCGCAGAAGCAGTAGAAGAAAAACAGCAAGGCCCACTGACCCGGAGTATATACGTACATCTGACCATCCTTTCAGGTGCGCGGGAATCCCCGCCGCGTCCGGCGGCGTACCGCCTGTTGTCAAAATTCAATCCAGTCTGACTCGGAAATCCCCGCGGGCCGCAGCGTCCGCCCGGCGCTGCTTTTCCGCCGTCTGGGCGTCCAGCAGCTCACCGATGATCTGGTTGGACACCAGAAAGCCCTTCGGCGTCAGGTGCCAGCGGCCACTCTCCTGCACCGCATAGCCGGCGGCTTCGCACTTTTGCAGGAACGGCAGGAAAATCGGGTCAAACCGGCGGCGGAAGCGGGCTTCGTAGTCCCTGGGATCCAGCCCATACACCGTCCGGGCGCCCAGCATGATCCACTCCGCGTCCCGCTCACGGGGCGGGATGGCGGTATTTTCGGAAAACAGGAACTGCCCGCCGCGGGCGGCGGCGATGTAGGCATCCAGATCCTTGGCATAGGCATACCTGACACCGCCGAAATCGCTGTGAGCGCCGGGGCCGAACCCGGCGTACTCCTGAAGCTGCCAGTACTTCAGATTATGGCGGGATTCATATCCCGGCTTTGCAAAGTTGGAGATCTCATACTGGATATAGCCGTACTGTTTTAGAAACTCCACGGTTTGCAGGTACATATCCGCCTGCTCCTCATCCCCCGGCAGGCCGGCGGTGTCCTTCACGGCGAAAAGGGGCGTTCCCTCCTCCACCTTCAGGCCGTAGCAGCTCAGATGCTCCGGGTTCAGCGCCACGGCGGCGGAGAGGTTTTCCATCCACCGCTCCTGCGTCTGGCGGGGCAGGCCGTAGATGAGATCCAGAGACAGATTCCTGAGCTTGGCCTTTCTGGCGGCCTCCACCGCCTGCTGCACCTGCTCCATGGTGTGGATGCGGCCGATGGCCTTCAATTCCTCGTCGCAGGCGGACTGCATCCCCAGCGAGATGCGGTTGAAGCCTGCCCGCCGCAAGGCCCGGAGGGCTTTCCAGTCCCCGGTGGAATCGGGGTTGGCCTCAAAGGTGATCTCCGCGTCCCTTTCCACCTGATAGCGCTTTTCAATGGTTTTCAGGATCCTGCCCAGCCGTTTTTCTCCCAGATAGCTGGGGGTGCCGCCGCCAAAGTAAACCGTGTCCACGGCGTAGGCTGCGGCAAAGGGCGCGGTTTCGGTCAGGTGGGCGCAGAGGGCGTCGGTATAGGCGTCCATGCGGTCCTCAGAGCGGGGCAGAGAGTAAAAATCGCAGTAAACGCATTTGGATTTGCAGAACGGGATATGGACATACAGCCCCAGCGGGCGGCGGATTTTCATGATGTATCCTCCCGGAAAAATTGAAAAATCTGATGGTAGTGTACCGCGTTTTCCGTATTTTTGCAAGGTGATTTGCATACTTTCCGCGTCGCGGCAGACACTATGGAAAACGTGTGAAAAGGGGTAGCCTTATGGATATGATGCCGCAGGCGTATCAGCAGTATGTTCAGGAGAAAATGAAAAAGTCCCCCATCTGGAAGGATGTGTGCCTTGCATTTATCATCGGCGGCGCGATCTGCGTGCTGGGGCAGGCCATCCAGAACGGCTGGGCCGCGCTGGGCCTTTCCCGGCAGGACGCCGGTACGGCAACGTCCTGCTCGCTGGTGGCGCTGTCCTCCCTGCTGACGGGACTGAATCTTTACAACAAGCTGGCCCGTTTTGGCGGCGCAGGAACGCTGGTACCCATCACCGGCTTTTCCAATGCCGTGACCTCCCCGGCGCTGGACTTCAAATCTGAGGGCTTCGTCACCGGCATGGCGGCCAAAATGTTCACCGTGGCCGGGCCGGTCATTACCTTCGGCACGCTGGCGAGCGTAGTGTACGGCATAGTTCTAATGCTGGCGGGATAATATGGCCCGGACACGGTGTTATGGGGTACCCTGACGCAAACCAGCGGAGCGTTTGCGCCGGGGAGAGGAGACGCAAGGAAGCGAGCGGAGCTTTTGACGCAGGCGGAAGCGCAGCGCGGCGGACTTTGCGGCGACGAGGCCGGGCCGGTCATTACCTTCGGCACGCTGGCGAGCGTGGTGTACGGCATAGTTCTAATGCTGGCAGAGCAGTGATTGAACTCCATTGACGATCAACGATCCGCACGCCCCCACCGTTATGGCGGGGGCGTGCTTCTTTTTTGCCGGGATCCGCAGACGGCCTGCCGGAAAAAGCGCATACAGCGAGGAAAGGGAACTTTCGAATCAGCATAAAATTCCGCTTTAAGAGGTGGTAGGGTGCCAAAAGCAGCCGCTTTGAAGCACTTGCGTTCCTTTTCGTTCTGCTTTATAATCACATACATTGAGTTTGTCGAAACGGCCCGCATCGGGGGAGGAACGCACTGTGTGGAAGAGACGAAAGAAATTGGATATCGAGGATCAGCTTTACCTGTTCCAGATTTTCGGAATCATTGTGACGGCGGCGCTCTGTCTGGTGCTGACGATTTTTGTGACCATTGGACGCAGCAACAGCCAGCAGACGGACAGGCTTTTCCGGGAGTCAACCGCCATTGCAAAGGCTGCGCCTGTGGTGGAGGCGCTGGAGCATAATGGAGACACAGAATATGACGCCTATCTTCGCAACTATCTGGATATCTATATTAAGTCGATCTCCGATCTGGACTTTGTTGCGGTATGTGAAAAAGACAGCACCTGCCGCTACTATCCCAACCGGGCGTTTGTCGGCCGGATCCTGACCTTCGGCGGAGAGGACCGGGTGCTGTCCGGAGAAGGCCCTTATCTGGTGACGGTGGCACGGAGCGGATACGATCTGGAGATGGTTTACGCGCCTGTCCGAAACCGGCAGGAGCAGCTTCTGGGATATGTTACGCTGTCGGTGTTCCGGCGTTCCACCTCCGCGGATAATCAGCACCTGCTGACGCTGTTTATCGCGATTTCCTTTGGGACGCTGCTGCTGGGGATCTTTATTTCCGCCTCGATCCGCAAGCGGACGAAAAAGGTGCTTCAGGGCCGCCGCGTGGAGGAATACCGCCGGTTGATGGATGAGCGGAATGAGGTTCTGGATGCCTTGGAGGAGGCGATCGTGGCAATCAACCTCAAAGGCGAAGTCATCATGATGAACAAGGCGTTTTTGAAAATGGTGGGCTGTTCGGAACAGCTCAGCCAGTATGACGGCGCGCTGAAGGATATTTTCCCGGAAACGGTTCTGCTGAAGGTCCTTGAAACGGGGACTGCCCAGTATAACCGCAGCACCCGGATCCGAGGGGAGGACTATGTTGCCACGACGATCCCGGTCTATGAAGGCGGCAAGCTGATCGGCGCAGCGTCCATTACCACAAATGTCACAGAGGTGCGCCGACTGGGACAGCAGCTTTCCGAGTCAAACCAGATGGTGGATTCCCTCCGCTCCTTCAGCCATGAGTTCAACAACAAGCTCCATGTGATCCTCGGCTATCTGGAGCAGCAGGATTCTGCGGAGGCGAAGAACTTCATCATGAACGACATTGAGGGGACTTCGGCCAATATCTGGAAAGTGACCAAGGAAATCGAATCCACCGGGATTGCCGCCATTATCATTGGCAAAATGGCAGAGGCCAATCGATACGGGATTCAGCTGGATCTTCAGGCGGACAGCTCCTGCCGCGAGCTGACGGAGGGGATCGCCTTTGACTGCTATGTGACCGTGTTGGGCAATCTTCTTCAAAATGCGATCGACGAGCTTCGGGAAAGCACGGAAAAGGTGAAAGAGATCAGCTTGGGACTGTTTATCGACGCGGATTATACGATCTTGACGGTGACGGACACGGGACGCGGTATGTCGCCTGATATCCGGGCGCATCTCTTTGAAAAAGGAGTGTCCACAAAGGGCGGCGAACACGGCAGAGGGCTTTTCCTGGTGAAAGAACTGGTGGAGAAATACCATGGTACGATCGATGTGGATACCGAGATCGGAGAAGGTACTTCGATCACCGTGTCGTTTCAGCGGCTTCACGCACAAGAGGAGGATGTATGTACCGAGTGATCATCGTAGAGGATGAACCTGAGATTGCCCGGAGCACCAAGCGCTTTGTGGAGAAAAAGGCGGATTTTCAGGTGACAGCCATCTTTTCCAATGGACAGGAAGCGTTGAACTATATCTGGCTGGATCCGGTGGATCTGATCATTTTGGATCTGTTCATGCCGCAGATGAACGGGCAGGAATTTCTCTACCGGCTTCGCAAGGAGGATCTGCGTACAGAGGTGATCGTCGTTACAGGTAATAATGACGCCGGAAACGTCCGGGACGTTCTTCCTTTCGGAATTGTGGATTATTTGCTGAAGCCGTTTTCCGCCGCGCGGTTTTCGGAAGCGCTTGACAGGTTCGTTCAGCGGTATCAGATCATCAATGCCATGGGAAGCCTGAACCAGAACAGGGTCGATGCCATGTTCAGCAATCCTGCCCGAAGTTCGGAGACGGCACATCTGGAAGAGCTGAAGGCGAGAGGGCTGGAGCCTGCCCCTTATCAGGCGATCCTGAACTTTATGGATGCCTCGCCGGATTCGTGCTTTTCGGCGGAGGAGTTGGCAAAGGCCGCGGGATTATCCAAGGTGGCGGTACGCCGGTATCTCAATGAGATGCTGGAAGTACAGGATATCGTAAGCAGTGTGGAGATGAACGGCGGCCCCCGGCCGGTGATGCGCTATCGCCGCATGGAGAGGGAATCGATATGACGCTGAAAGAAATCGGATATCTGTTGATGGTGGCTCAGTGCGCGTCCATCAGCGAGGCTGCAAAACAGCTCTATGTCGCCCAGCCCAGCCTGACCCATGCCATCCAGTCTGTGGAGAAAGAAGTGGGGTTTCGGATCTTTGACCGGGGACGCTCCGGCGTCACGGTAACGGAACAGGGCGAGGAGCTGCTGAGCGATATCCGCACCATTTATGAGCAGATGGCGGCTGTGCAGAGCAAATACATCGAAAAGCGCCCGGAACGCAAAACCTTTTCTGTCAGTATCCAGCATTTTTCCCCTGCCGGTGAGGCTGCCATGCGCCTTCTTTCACGATTGGAGGAGGAATCCTATATCGTAAAGTTTCTGGAGGGAAAAACGACAGAGGTGATTGCTGACGTGGCCTCCGGCCGCAGCGAGATCGGATTCCTCCACTTCCCGGACGAAAAGGAACCGGGGATCCTCCGCGACCTGCGGAATGAAAAAATGGAGTTCTACAGCATTGGCACTGCAAAACCGTGCCTCCTTCTGCGGAAAGACCACCCGCTTGCGGCGCTGCCCATGGTCAGCCTGCAGGAGCTGTCGCCTTATCCGCTGGTGTCCTATGACTATGGGGTGGATGGATCGGTCTATGTTTCGGAAGAGGGCGTGACCATGCTTCAGACAGACCGGCAGGTGGCGGTCAGCGATGGACTGATGCTGACAAACGTTCTGGTTTCAACGGACACCTGCGCGGTGGCCATGCCCTATCTGGGTGCGCTGCTGGAGAACTGCGGCATTGTTTTCCGGCCAATCCTCGGTGTGAAACCGCTTCATTTGGGCTGGATAAAAAAGACGGATCGGGTTCTTCAACCGCTGGCAAAACAGTACCTCCAGATGCTTCGGACGTCCAGAGACTGAACGATCAGGTTCAGGTGCGTATCCATAGAAAAAATCTATGGATACGCATTTGTTTTAGATATTTGCACAGAAAAGATGCCTGTGATATCATTCTCGTTGTAAAGAAAGCCCAACAGCAAACTCAAGGGAAGTGAGAACTTTGAATGAAATTCTGATTGAAATGACCAATATCAAAAAAGTGTTCTCCGGAGTTGTTGCCATAGAGGGAATCGACTTTGACTTGCGAAGCGGAGAGGTCCATGCGCTGATGGGAGAAAACGGCGCAGGAAAATCCACCCTTGCAAAGATCATTGCCGGAATCCATCAGGCAGACGGCGGACAGATGAAGGTCAAGGGAAAGGTAGAGGACTTTGCCAGCGTTCGCGAGGCGGTAGACCACGGCGTGTCCATCGTGACGCAGGAGTTCAGCTCAGTGCCGGATCTGTCCATTGCGGAAAACATTTTCCTGTCATCCCCCAAATATTACAAGGGCGGGTTCCTACAGGACAAGAAGGCCATGGTGGCAGATACCTATGAGCTGCTGAAGCTCTTTGGTATGGAGCAGATGATCGATCCCAGAGACAAAATGGCGACCCTTTCCGTGGCACAGATGCAGGTCATCGAGATCCTGAAGGCAGTGTCCACAAAGGCAAACGTCATCATTCTGGACGAGCCTACCGCGTCCCTTTCCGTGAAGGAGATCGAAACGCTGTTCCAGATCGTCCGAAAACTGAAGGCCGAAGGCGTCGGCTTCATCATCGTGTCCCACAAGATCAACGAGATCTATGAGATCTCCGATCGGATCACAGTCCTGCGGGACGGCCACCTGATCCTCAAGGGCGCGGAGACGGCGACGCTGGCACAGGACGATCTGATCCGGGCCATGGTTGGCCGTGAGGTCAACGACCTCTACGGCGCAGGTATGGACATTCCCAAGCTGGACTGGAAAAACGAGCCGGTGGTTTTTGAAGCCAAAAACATCACCGATCAGAACAACTATGTAAAAGATATTTCTTTTCAGGTTCACCGCGGCGAAATCGCAGGCTTCTCCGGCTTGGTCGGCGCAGGCCGCAGCGAGCTGATGCGCGCCATTTTCCAGGCTGACCCCCGCAATGACGGTACGGTGATGGTGGACGGCAAGGAAGTCGCAGGAACCAGCATTAAAAGCTCCATTTCTGCTGGTCTGGGTCTGGTTCCCGAAGACCGCAAGACAGAGGGACTGATTCAGGAGCTGAGCGTCCTTAAAAACATCGGTCTGGCGAAGCTGGCCGATCAGGGCAAGATGGTACTCAACAATAAACAGGAAGAGGCAGACTGCTACGATATGATCCGCCAGATGGAGATCAAGACGGCAAACATTGATCTGGCGGTGAAGAGCCTGAGCGGCGGCAACCAGCAGAAGGTGCTGCTGGCAAAGTGGATCCTGCTGAACCCGAAGGTCCTGATTATCGACGAGCCGACCCGCGGTGTGGATATTGGTGCAAAGTCTGATATCTATGCGATTCTGCGGAAACTGGCTTCACAGGGAATGGCGATCATTGTGGTCTCCTCTGAGATCCCGGAAGTCATGGGAGTATGCGATACCATCTATGTGATGAAAGAAGGCCGTATCACGGCGGTCATGCCTTCGGATGAAGTGACCGAAGAAAAAATCGGATATTATTCTACCATAGGAGATGAGGCTCAATGAACAAGGAGCGTACAATGCAGACAGGCGGTGTCGGAAAGCGAATCGCCAAGGAATATAAAACAGAGCTTTCCATGCTGGCAATTTTTGTGGTGTTCTTTGCGGTGCTGAGTTTTGCATCCCCGTATTTCTTGACAACAAAGAATATCATGAACGTGATGAGTCAGGTTTCTTCCACTGCACTGATGGCCATCGGTATGACGCTGGTCATTATCACCTCCGGCATTGACCTTTCCGTGGGTTCCACGCTGGGCCTGTCCGGCATGGTGGGCTGTATGATCCTGATGAACACGCAGAACATCATTCTGGGCGTTCTGGCCATGATCCTGATCGGCGTTCTTGTGGGTCTTGTCAATGGCATTCTGGTCGGTTATCTCCAGCTTCCCGCATTCATTGTGACGCTTGGCACGATGAAGATCTGCCGGAGCCTGGACTATGTGATTTCCAACGCCAGCACAGCGTCCAAATTCCCGGAGGTCTACAGCTTTCTGGGCAAGGGCAAGGTCGGCGGCGCATTCCCTGTGTACATCATCTTCATCTTCGCGATGTTTGCCATTTTCATCTGGGTGATGGGCAAGACGAAGTTTGGCCGGTATCTGTATGCCATTGGTTCCAATGCAGAATCCGCCCGTCTGACCGGCATCAATGTGAAGTTCAACGTGATGATGGCCTATGTGATCTCCGGCCTGATGTGCGGCCTGGCAGCGTGGATCATGACCAGCCGCCTGATGGCCTGCGACGCCACCTATGGCGACGGCGCAGAGATGGATGCAATCGCAGCGGCTGTTATCGGAGGCACGAGCATGAGCGGCGGCAAGGGAACCCTGTGGGGTACCGTCATCGGCGTGTTCCTGGTCGGCTTCCTCCGCAATGCGCTGAACATTCTGGGCGTGAACCCCTACTGGCAGGGGACTGCAATCGGCGCGGTCATCGTGATCGCCGTTCTGGCCGAAAAGCTCTCGAAGCTCAAGGTGAAAAAATCCAAGTAAACGCACCTATGTTTTCATAGTTGTGATTAATTAAGGAGGAAATGAACATGAAAAAGAAGACTCTCGCGATCCTGCTCAGCGCCTTGATGATTGGTAGTGCGCTGGCCGGCTGCGGCAGCAGCAACGGCTCTGCAGACTCCACGAACAGCACCGACGGCAGCGGCGACGCTGCGGCGGCAAAGGTCGCCTATCTGACGCCCTCTTTGGATGTGCCTTTCTGGAGATATGTCCGCCACGGCGTGGAGGATGAGCTGGCCAAGAACGGCATTGAGTGCGTGACCTATGATTCCAAGGACGATGCAAATACGCAGATGTCCAACGCACAGGACGCCATCACGAAGCAGGTGGATGCGATCGTGATCTCCCCCACGGACTCTGCTTCCTGCGCCTCTGTCCTGTCTCTGGCTCAGGAGTCTGACGTGCCGGTGGTCATCTGCGATATCGGTACGGATTCCGGCGAGTATCTGTCTTTCATCAGCACGGATAACGAAGCCGGCGGCAAGGCCATCGGCGAGTACATCGCCTCTCAGCTGGAGGCCGGTACGGAGGTCGCACAGATCACTCTGAACCAGGCCCGTATCAACGGTGTTCTCCGTAAGGACGGCTTCGACGAGGGCATCGCTACCAACAATCTGGTCGATGTGGACTTCAAGCAGATGGAAAAGGTCAACCGTTCTGAGGGCGAGACCTATGCACAGGACCTGATCACCGCACATCCCAATCTGGGCGCCATTTTCTGCCACTCTGAGGATCCCGCCATGGGCGCCGCTTCCGCACTGGAAGCCGCTGGCCGCACCGACGTGCTGATTGCCGCATTCGACTGCTCTCCCGAAATCGTGGAAGGCATCCGCAACGGCAGCATCGCAGGTACCTCCGCACAGCAGCCGGTTCTGATGGGCCGCAATGCCGCACAGGCAATCGTGGATCATCTGGCCGGTAAGGAAGTGGAGAAGGAGATCACGATGGATACCATGCTGGTGACCAAGGACAACATCGACGATGTGTACGATACGCTGGTTGAGGTTGCTCTGGATGATGGCGAAGCCAAATAAGACCGGCATCTCAAAGCGGGGTAATTTGCAATGACACAGTTCAAAAAATTCTATGACCTTTCGCAGCCGGTATATGACCACTGCCCCGGCTGGCCCACATATGAGCCGACCGTCGTCCGTTATGAAGCAACTTACGAAAAGGATCGCTTCAACGCGGAGCAAATTCGCCTGAACAGCCACACGGGTACGCATCTGGACGCGCCCTTCCATTTCTTTCCCAATGGAAAGACCATTGATCAGCTGGACGTTTCCCTCTTTCAAGGGAATGCAGTGATCGTGGATCTGCGGGGGATCATTCAGGCAAAGCAGGGCATCGATGCATCCCATCTGGAGCCTTATGCGGACAAGATCCATGAGGGAAGTATTGTCCTCTTTGATACCGGCTGGAATGAGAAACGTTCCTTTGACAAAGAGTACACGAACGACTGGCCCTATCTCACCGGAGAAGGTGCGGAGTGGCTGAAAGTCAAGGGGATCAAGGGCGTTGGTATTGACACGCTGAGCATGGGCGGCTGGTATGAAGGCACTGGGCGGCCCTGCCATGAAGCCCTTCTCTCCGGCGGCATCTGGATTCTGGAAGAGATCAGTATCCCCGATGAGCTGGCAAAGCTGGGAAGCTGCTACCTGATGGCGTTCCCCATCAAGCTGAAGGGATTCTCCGGCGGCCCGGCACGGGCGGTTGCCGCAGTCTGAGCGCAGCATGGGAAATCCATGAAAGCAAAAGCGGAAGAGGCCATGGCTTCTTCCGCTTTTCCCCATCTGACCTGAGAAAATCTGGCAGAGCGGCTTGATTTGGCCTGTATTCGGCTTTAAAATCTGCATGACTGTTGAATGATAATAGCCGCTCTGCGGCAAGAGAGGAACAAACTATGGAAACCATTACGAACCTCATCAAAGACACACCGATCCCCAAAATGGTCAGGGTTCGCCAGAACTTTGACAAGACCTGCATTCCCGAAAGCGACATTCCCGGCATCATCCTCCGGGAACTGGATCGCCCTGAGATCGGCGGCAAGATCCTGCCCGGACAGAAGATTGCCATTACCTGCGGCAGCCGGGGGATTAACCATAATGCCCTGATGGCCCGCACCATTGTGGATTTTGTCAAGTCCAAGGGCGCTGCGCCCTATATTGTGGCAGCAATGGGCAGCCACGGCGGCGCCACTGCCGAGGGCCAGCTTCAGATCCTCAAGGACTATGGCATTACCGAAGAAGCCATGGACTGCCCTGTGAAAAGCTCCATGGAAACTGTTCAGATCGGCATTTCCGGTGTGCGCCATCAGCCGGTGTTTATGGACAAAAACGCCTCTGAGGCAGACGGGATCATCCTTTTCAATCGGATCAAACCGCATACCTCTTTCCGCGGCCCCTATGAAAGCGGCCTGATGAAGATGATGGCCATCGGCCTTGGAAAGCAGAAGGGCGCTGAGAGCATCCACCATCAGAGTCCTGCCATTATGCATGAGCTGGTGGAGGAGTATGGCCGGACGATTCTGGAGAATGCCCCGGTTCTGGGCGGTATCGCCATCATTGAAAACGCCTATGACGACACCTATCTCATTAAGGGCCTCAGCCCCGAAGAGATCATTACGGAGGAACCCAAGCTCAAGGAGATCTCCTATAAGACCATTGCCCACCTGCTCTTTGACAAGTGCGATGTGCTGGTGGTGGATAAGATCGGCAAGAACATCTCCGGCGACGGCATGGATCCCAATGTGTCCGGCCGATTTGTACAGCCCAAGTACTGCTCCGGCGGTATTCAGGCGGAGAAATGCGTCGTTCTGGATATTACCGACGAAACCCACGGCAACGCGCAGGGCATCGGTCTGGCAGAGGTCACCACCCGCCGTCTGGTCAACCGGATGAAGCTGGAAATGACCTATCCCACCGGCGTTACCAACACGTTCCTGCACCTGATGAAGATCCCCATGATCATGGATAACGACCGGGAAGCGATTCAGCTGGCGCTGATGTGCTGTCCTGAGGCCGAAGATCACGATCACATGAAGATGATCCGAATTCCCAATACCGCGCATATCGGCGTGATCGAGATTTCCGAAGGGATGCTGCCCCTGGTGGAGAACAACCCCAACTTTGAAGTTCTCACGGAGCCGTATGATCTGCCATTTGATGAAAACGGCAACCTGTTCTGAAGGCCCCCGTTTTCGGCAGGCTGCAACAGGCGTCGCAGAACAGATCTTCCAAATAAAAGCTGGCAGGCACTTTTGTGCCTGCCAGCTTTCAGCATTCGGAGAAATTTTTCAGTAATCAACCCGGCAATTCGTTGCTCCGGGGCCATGGATGCAGTGCATAGGACTGCTGGGGCGTCATGGCGAAGTACTGCGCTGCCGCCGCGGTTCCCTGATCGCCCCATGTGGCGTCGATGTGGACGGCTTCGCCGTCCAGCACAGCCACCGTCCAGATGTGGGTGGCATTGGGCAGAGCGTAGCAGTCGATGCCCTCCAGCTTCAGGAGAAGATTGTAGGCACCGGTATAGCCGTCGCAGACGGCAATGCCGTTCTGGAACAGGCTATAGGGCAGGTGGCTGACGGATGCAGTGGTTTCGCTTTCATCATAGGCGCAGTGGGCGGCGATCCACTGATAATAGGCCCACGCGATTTCGCGCTGGGTGGAGCGGGGGGTGATGACGCCCTGTTCCCACAGGGCATCGTGGACGGCAACGGCGGCGTCCAGTGCTCTGGCCCGGTATTCTTCCGTTTTGCCTTCGGCGATAGAGCTGAACTGCACCAGCATGGTTCCGGCGGCGCTGTAGGAGCAGGAAGCGCTGTTGTAGCCCTGTTCGCAGTAGCGTTTTACCGCCAGGAGGGCGCTGTTCAGAGTCTCCTGTGCGGTGGCCGCGGTCAGGCCCTGACTGTATTTCAGGGTCAGGGTATTTTCACCGCGGGAGAGCATATACCGAACGTCCTGATCGAATTCTGCCGCCGTTTCCGGCGCGGGGGTGTAGGTTCCGGCTGTGACCAGATCCTCATAGGCGGCGCCTTCCGCACTGTAGAGATCCGACAGATCCCACGATGGCGTCAGCCGCAGGGCGGGATCCACGATCCGGGTGAGCATGGCGGCTGCGGCCCCGCGGGTGATAGGAGCTTCCGGCAGGAACGAGCCGGTCTCGTCGCTGCCGATGCTGATCCCGCAGCGGTAAAGCCGCAGAATATCCTGATAGTAAGGAGTGTACTCCGTCACATCAGCGATCCGGCGGCGGCTGGCATAGGCCTGAGTAACGAGGGAGTCGTTGATAAGAGGGAGGGCGGTCTCCGGCAGAAGATTGGCCAACACATGAGCCATCTGAGCGCGGGTGGCGGTGTCGGAAAGGCAGCCGTCCAGCGCCTTATCCAGCACGCCCTCCGCCTGAAGATACCAGAGGTAGGGGGCGTAGACCCGCTGAGCGCCTTTCAGCCCCACGGCGGCCGCCGTGTAGACGGCAGGGCCGGTTTCCGGATCCCCGGTGCGGTACAGACTGCGGATACGTCCGGCAAAGATCACCGCCTGCCCCACGGTCATGTGCCGGGCGAGGCCGTAAGTGCCGTCAGCCTGTCCCACAGACAGGCCGTATTCATACAGGGCGGCCACGTTTTCATAGAAGGTGTGATTTTCCGGCAGGTCGGAGAACTGACCGCTGTAGGTTTTGCTGCGGGTGAAATGTTCCGTGCTGTTTTCCGCCGCCAGAGCGGGGACACTCAGCAGGGACAGCGCCAGAAGCAGGGAGAGAATACGCTTTTTCATAGCACTCCTTTCCGGGGATCAGCCGGGGAGGTTCAGATCCTCCGCCGTGCGATCTTCTACATAGGGGTTCAGGTAGGTATTGACCAGCGCCAGAGTTTCGTCAGGATCCAGATAGATGTAGGGGTATTTCCACTCATTGGGCAGGGTGGAGAAGTCGATTTTATCAACGCCCATTCCCAAAACCTGCATACCAAACCAAGCAAGATCAGTTACTGACAGATCCGTGTCCACATATTGGCCAAATATTTCAGCGTATTTGCGCGGATTTGATATCAGATTTTCAAAGGAGAGCATTTTCTTCGCCACGGCCTTCAGAAACTTCTGCTGGGTCTGCATCCGGCCCAGATCCTCGCTGCCGTAGCCGGTGCCGTCGTTATTGTGGCGGAAGCGGACCACCCGCAGCGCGTCAGCGCCGCTGAGGTGCTGCATTCCCTTTTTGAAGTGGATGCTCAGCCCCTGAATGGGATCGTCGTAGTCCATATTGATGGGTACCTCGAAATCCACGCCGCCGATGGCGTCCACCAGCGCGGTGAAGCCCTGCAGATTGACGCAGACGGTGTAATCCACCGGGATGCCCAGCTGCTCCGAAACGGTGCTGGCCAGCAGCTCGGTGCCGCCCTTATTGTAGGCGTAGTTGATCTTGTGGGCCTTGCCGCCGATGATGGCCTTGGAGTCACGGGGGATGCTGGCGCCGTAAACATAGCCGTTCACCGTATCCACCGCCATGAGGATGTTGGTGTCGCTGCCGCCGTTGTCATCGTCAAGGCCGGAAAGGAGAATTGTGTAGAACCCGCCCTTGCGCTCCAGATGGGATTTCAGGGCATTCTGCGCGGCCTCTTCTTCCGGCGATTGCTGAGCGGTGTTTTCCGCGTCTGCAGGCTGGGCCGGCAGCTCTGCCGCTTTCTGCTCCGGGGCCTTTAGGAAAAAGGCCTTCACCACCACGCAGGCAGTGAGAAGAACCAGAACAATGGTCAGGAAAACCTGAAGGGTATGGGGCTGCTTCCGCTGACGGCGGCGGCGGACTCTTCTGGGCATATGAAATGACGCTCCTTTGTACGCGGCGCAGGCCGCTTCTCTTTTTCGACAGATTTACATAACATTGTACTTGCAATGGCGGAAAAATACAAGAGGTTCCCGGAAATTTCAAAATTGTTCACAAACTGCCGGAGCGGCTGCCTGTGCCGAAAGGATGACTCTTCCAAATTAGACGGCCCGGCGGCCCATTTTGTTTCCTGCTGAACGAAACTTTGCCGGGAGAAGCTGCTTCTCCCGGCAAAGTTCATTTGGGCGGCTGCTGAGTCAGCCGTTCCAGCAGGGTTCGGATCTCCGTCAGCAGCTGGGTCTGCTGGGAAAGCGCACAGCCGATGGAATACAGCTCTGCCCCGGTTGTTTCCGGCTGCGGGGGCGCAGCTGTGGGATGGGGCCAGCGGCGCATGGCAGGCTCACTGGATGATGGCGCGGCAGGCAGCTCCGGGATGGAGTCCTGCCGGGAGTGGAAGCGGCGGCAGCCGCCGTTGTTGCGTACAGCCATGGGAAGCCTCCTTGGGCGGCGCTATGCGCCGCGGTATTTTTTGCGGGTGGCGATGCCGCCCCGGATATGCCGCTGCGCCTTGTTGACGTCCAGCACCTCCTTGACCTGAAGGTACAGGGTGCGGTTGAAATGGGGCAGACGTTCCGAGATGTCCTTATGTACCGTGGACTTACTGATGCCGAATTTCGCGGCGGCGGCGCGGACCGTGGCCCGGTTCTCTATGATGTAAAGAGCCAGACGTTCCGCCCGCTCTTCCATATTACCCTTCAAAGTGCAACACTCCCCGCCTTTTGTTGCTCTATCCTATGCGGCGGAAAGCGGGCTTATGCGGAAAGGGTTTGGCATAACGCCGGATTTTCAACCGGAACAGAACCGTAAAAACGGAATCTCTGGCGGAAATGTCACTGGCGCTTTGTAAAATCCGTGGTAAAATAAAAATGAATGGTCATATGTTCGGCACACGTCTTCGGCCTGCGGGCAGCAGGCCGGGATCGCAGCCGGATACTTAATTTGAAATCAGGAGGAATCCATGATGAATGAAGCGATGAATGTTTTGCTGGGCCGCCGCAGTATCCGCAGCTACCGCCCTGAGCCTCTGAAAAAGGAGGATCTGGATGCCGTTGTGAAGGCAGGACTTTACGCGCCCTCCGCCAAGAATTTGCAGAGCACCATGCTGGTAGCTGTGCAGGACGCGGACACCATCGCCCGGCTGGAAGAGCTGAACTGCCGGATTCTGGGTACGCCGGACGGGCATCCCTTCTACGGGGCGTCCACGCTGGTGGCCGTGCTGTCGGACAGCACATATCCCAACTGGATTCAGGACGGCGCTCTGGTGATGGGCAACCTGATGAATGCCGCGGCGGCCATGGGTATCGGTTCCTGCTGGGTCAACCGGGCCATGGAGAGCTTTGACCTGCCGGAAGGCAAGGCGCTGTTGGCCAAGTGGGGCCTGAATGAGAACTGGAAGGGAATCGGCTACTGCATCCTGGGCTATACGGACGCGGCGGTGCTGGGCGACAAGGCCCGGAAAGAAAACCGCGTCCTGTATGTGTAAGGAGCGGGCGATGCAGGGAAATATCCGCCGGGTGACCCATGTGCAGAACATCCGCTACGATAAGGACGCGGAGCGGCTGTACATCATTGACCAGACACTGCTTCCCAACGAGGAAAGGGAAATCGAGCTGCGTACCCTTGAGGAGATGGTGGAGGCCATCAAAAAACTCCGCATCCGTGGCGCACCGGCCATCGGGATCTGCGCCGGATACTGTATGTATGTGCTGGCCCGCGGGATCGACGCCAGAGACAGCGAAACGCTCTATCGGAAATTGCAGATTGACGGCGAGCTGCTGGGCGCGGCCCGGCCTACGGCGGTGAATCTCCGCTGGGCGGTGGGCGAGATGATGAAAACCGCCAAAGCCCATCTGAAGGATGACCGGGCGGCGCTGCTGGAGGCGCTGTACCGCAAAGCAGTGGAGATTCATGAGGATGATATCGCCAAGTGTACTGCCATTTCCGAATACGGCCTGAGCCTGCTCCATGAGGGGGACGGTGTGCTGACCCACTGCAACGCGGGACCGCTGGCCACCTCCCGGTACGGCACCGGGCAAGGGCCTTTCCTGCTGGCGGCGGAGCGGGGCATCCACATCCGGGTGTTTGCCGACGAGACCCGCCCCTTGCTGCAGGGGGCGCGGCTGACCAGCTATGAATTGCAGAGAGCCGGGGTGGATGTGACCCTGATCTGCGACAATATGGCCTCCATGGTGATGAAAAACGGCTGGGTGCAGGCCTGCTTTGTGGGCTGCGACCGCATCGCCGCCAACGGCGACTTTGCCAACAAGATCGGCACCAGCGGCGTGGCCATTCTGGCCAGGCACTATGGGATCCCGGTCTACACGCTGGGGCCGACTTCCACCATTGACATGAACTGTCCCGACGGCGGCCACATTCCCATTGAGCTGCGGGACGGGGACGAGATCAAGAATCTCTGGTATGAAAAGCCCATGGCGCTGCCGGAGGTAAAGTGCTTCAACCCCTCCTTTGATGTGACTGATCATGAGCTGCTCACCGGCATCGTTACGGAAAAGGGCATCTGCTATCCGCCGTTTACAGAGAGTCTGGCGGCACTTTTTGACGACAAAAAGTAATATTTTTCGACGATATTACAAGGAGGATACTCAATGGCTATTCAGGAATCTCCCTCTGCCTGCATTGCGGCGGAGGAGGGCAGCATCGCCAGGGCGGTCTTGATGCCTGGCGACCCTCTGCGGGCAAAATTTGTGGCGGAGCATTATCTGGAAAATCCGGTGTGCTTCAACACGGTGCGGAACATGCTGGGCTATACCGGCACCTATAAAGGACGGAAGCTGTCCGTCATGGGCCATGGCATGGGCGTCCCCTCTGCGGGACTGTATGCCCATGAGCTGTATAATTTTTACGGCGTAGACACCATTATCCGCATCGGCTCTGCCGGCGGCATCGGAGAGAGTGTGAAGGTGCGGGACGTGGTGCTGGCCATGGGCGCGTCCACCAATTCCCATTTTGCCGATCAGTACCGTTTCCCCGGCCAGCTGTGCGCCACGGCGGATTACGGCCTGCTGCGGGACGCTGCCGCGGCGGCGGAAAAGCTGGGCGTCCGGGCGGATGTGGGACAGGTTTTCACCTCCGACCAGTTTTACAACGACAACCCGGCGGCCAACGAGACCTATCGGAAGTTCGGGATTCTGGCGGTAGAGATGGAGACGGCGGGTATTTACTGGACGGCTCAGCGCTTCGGCAAGCGGGCGCTGTCCATCCTGACGATCTCCGATCACATATTCACTGGAGAGGCTCTGTCCGCACAGGAGCGGCAGGATTCCTTCCATGAGATGATGGAAATTGCGCTGGAAACCGCGTGGAACGCCGCGGAATAACGATCAGAAAGGTAAATTCCATGTATCGCACAGTTATTTTTGATTTGGACGGCACCCTGCTCAACAGCATCGGGGATCTGGCAGCTGCCGCCAATTATGTCTGCCGCCAGAACGGCTGGCCGGAACACACGGAAGCGGAGATCATGGGCATGGTGGGCCACGGGATCCCCAATCTGGTGAAGCAGTTTTCCCCGGAAGATGCCCGCAGTACGCTGATGGTGCTGAATACGACCGCTCAGTTCAACCAGTACTACGGCTGCCACAACATAGAGCTGACCCGGCCCTATGACGGAGTGCCGGCGCTGCTGAAACGGCTCAAGGCGGCGGGGATGCGTCTGGCCGTCTGTTCCAACAAGGCGGACGAGTTCAGCCGGGTCATTGTGGAGCACTATTACCCCGGCGTGTTTGATCTGGTGCGGGGCAACCTCAACGGGATGCCGGTAAAGCCGGATCCCGCCGCGGCAAGGGAGATCCTGCGGAAGCTGGATGCAGTTCCGGCGTCCTCCGTTATGGTGGGGGACAGTAGCGTGGACATTCAGACCGGCCACAATGCCGGGATCAGATCCTGCGGTGTCACATGGGGCTTCCGCAGCCGGGAGAGCCTTGCGGAAGCAGGCGCGGACGCGCTGGCGGACACCCCGGAGGAGTTGGAAAAGATCCTGATGGGATAAAACACACAGAAAAACGGACAGATCGTGTGCAAACACGACCTGTCCGTTTTTTTGAGCCGGTCAGATGGATTTCCAGTGATTTTCCCGCAAATTATCCGTGTAGGCGATGGCGTTCTGAATGGACTGATCCAGATAGCCCACAAATTCCTCCACGCGGGGCGTAGGTTTGGCGTCTCTGGGGAAGATCCAGCCCAAACGGATGGGCGGCTCGCCTGCCAGCGGTATCGTGATGACATCTGCTGCGGAGAGGCGCTTTACCAGCAGCCCCGTGCCGGTGCTGAAAGCGTCCGTATGGGCCAGAACGCTGATGGCGGTAAAGTAATTGTTGATGATGATGCACTGGGAGGGCTTCCGAATTGAGAAAAGCTGAAATTCCTCGGCGAAGTCCACGGCAACGCCTTGTGCCTGCTCAAAACAGACGTAGGGATATCCGTCGAGGTCAGACTCGGTAATCTGTTCCAGATGGGCAAGGGGGTGATCCCTGCGGATGAACACGCAGGGCGGAATGGAAGCCAACTCATGGAAAACCAGTTCCCGCGAATCCAGCAAATGCCGGATGATCTTCTCCGTCATCTTGGAGAGAAAAATCACCCCTACGTCTGCCCGGCGCTCATACACGTCGGAAATGACGTCTTCCATGCTGGTGTCCTTGATGGTGAAGTGGTAAGGGCCGTCCTCGGTGTGCCGCAGCGTTTCGATAAAGGCATCATCCGTAAAAGGATACCGCTGGCTGGAAACATTAAAGTGTGCAGGCACTGTGGCGCTGCGATCTTCTTTATAAAGCTCCTGGATCCGCTGCTTTTGCTCCAGCAGGGAAACGGCGTAGCCCAGAAATTCCCGCCCCTCCGGCGTGAACTCCACACCTCGGTTGCTGCGGGTGAAAAATTGAATCCCCAGTTCCTGCTCCAACTCCCGCACAGCCGTGGAAATACCGGATTGGGAAAGAAACAGCTTGTGGGCGGCCTTATTGATGGATCCGCACTTGGAGACCTCCACCACATAAGTCAGTTGCTGGAAAGTCATGAAATCATCTCCTGATAGAAAAAGGTAAAAAATTGCAAAAACTATTATATGTAGTTTTCGGAAGAAAGTCAAATAAAGATAGAAACCTTTTCTGAATGGCGGAGGCTTCCTGAGAAAATTGTGGGAGACGGTTGGAAATTCACGCTGAAAAGCGGGGACGTCCTGCATTCGCAGGACGCCCCCAAGCAGACAGAATCAAATTTTGCGGCGTGTTATGCTCCCAGCTCCTGGACAGATACGGCGCTGTCACCAGAGAAGAAGACGGCTTCCCGACTGTGGCAGGTGAAGAGCAGGATCTGTCGGTGTTCGGCTTCCCGGCGCAGCCACCGCAGCGCGGCGGCGCAGCGATCATCGTCAAAATTGGCAAGGGCGTCATCCAGAATCAGAGGGATCTCCTTCTCTGCCGGCAGCACCAGCTGGCAAATGGCCAGCCGGGCGGCCAGATACAGCTGATCGGCGGTTCCGGCAGAGAGCAGCTGGATATCCCGGTCAATAGGATCCCCGGCGGGCTGAGCGGTGAGATGGAAACTGCGATCCAGAGCCGCGCCGGTGTAGCGTCCTTCGGTAAGCTCCTGAAAGATCTCCGCCGTCCGGCGGCTGAGCTGCGGAGAAAAGCGGTTCTGTATCGCCGTGTTGGCGCCGGTCAGGGCCTCCATGGCCAGATGAAGCGCGTCGTATTCTCCTTGCAGCTGGGTGATGCGGGCTTGAATGTTTTCGGCGCTGGCCAGCAGGAGGGAGGGATCGCCCATAGCATGAAGCTGCCCAGAAAGATGGTCGGCAGCGGAATGGAGGGCGGCCAGACGGCTTCTGACCTCATCCAGCTGGGCCGCGACCACATCCCGGCTGCGGGCAGGCGTTTCCACTTCCAGTCCGGTTTCTTCCGGGAGATTCTCCTGCGCCAGCAGATCCCGGCGGGCTGCGGCTTCCCTGGCGGCGGACTGCGCTTCTGCCAGGGCGCGGCGGCGCTGCCCAGCGTTACGCAGAACCTGGTCGGCGGTGGAAATGTCAAAGGCGGAGGGAGCGAAGCGCCGCACTTCCAGAAGAATTGCCTGCTCGTTGGTGGTCAGGGAGGTGTACAGAGCTTCGGAAATGGCGGATTTGGCGTTGGCGTCCGCCTGAGCGGCATCACGAATCTCCAGCGCATGAATATAGGACTCAGCCAGTGCGGCGATCTCGGACAGATCGGCAGTGCCGAACCGTTTCACAAGGGCGGCGCTCTGTGCGCGTTTTATGGCGTGTTTTTGCATCTGCCGGGAGAGATTCCCGGCGGCGGCAAGGATCGCGGCAAAGATCCCCCATGGCAGAACCTTTTCCCAGCCGGTCAGCAATGACCGGGAGATGGTGTACATGGTGATTCCGGCAGCGATCGCCAGCATCAGGAAAAATACGACCAGAGAGGGAGCGGCGTTGAAGGAAACCTTCGGCGGCACAGACGCTTCCTGCCGGGCATCTTCGGCGGTCTGCCCGGAGAAGGGAAATTCGCTGACGGCTTTTTCAGCCCGCAGCAGCGCCTTCATGGACTCATCCTTATCGGCGCGGGCTTTTGCGGCGCTCTTCCGCACGGTTTCCAGATTGACAATAGCGCCCCGCAGACGCCCGATGGTTTCGGTATCCGGAATATGGTCGGCTTCCAGCTGGTTTTCCAGCGCCTGCGTATGCTGAGCGGCGGCATCTGCGTCTGCCGCCAGCTGTTCCAGTTGACGGTACTTCTGGGCGGCGTCCCAGCGGTCATGCCGAGCCAGCTCGTCAGCGAGAGAGGCAGTAGACGCCTCCAATGCCTGCGACTGCACCTGCGTTTCCGCCAGCTGCTGCTGGATGCTCTCTGCGGCGCTGAGCTGACCGCGTACTTCCGTCAGTTCGGCTTCCAGAGCGGGCAGCTGGCCGCTCCTGTTAAAGCGGCGGCGGTTCAGCTGCTTTTTCAAAACGTCGTAAGCCTCCGTATAAGAGGTGTCCTCCTCGCCGGAGGAGATCAGCGATGTGATCCGGCGTTCAAGACCTGCGTCCTGACTGATGGCAAGTCCGCTTTGGCGGATGAAAGCACTGCGTTCAAAAACTTCCCGGCTGACGCCCAGCAGGGTTTCACCGCAGTTCGCGCCGGAAAGACCGTCCACCACGGTGCCGGTATCGGCATATACCGCCTGAAACTCCGCCATGGGAGCGGTTTGCCGCCGGGTGCTGCGGGTGATGGTGAGGTCAACGCCGCCCGCCCGGCAGTCCAGCCGCCCGGCCATGGCTGCGCCGGACCATGGCGCGTAACGATTCTTTTCGGCAATGAATCCGGCGCGATCCCGTTCCCGGCTGTTGACCCCGTAGAGCATGGCGGTCAAAAACGCACACCAGGTGGATTTGCCGGCCTCATTAGGGGCCTCAAGAATGTTCAGGCCGCCTTGCAGCTGTATGGTTTCGTTCCGCAAACGCCCAAAGGCCGCGGACATCCGTTGAATGAGCACAGGTATACCCCCAAAAAACATTATATAATATAGTGTCAGTATAGCATATGGACCCGGTTTTGCACAGAGTATTTTGTAGACTATTGAATATACGGGAAACGATAAGAATTACTAATACTAAAAATTAAAAAAACTTGGAAAAACCCATTGACAAAACACGAACTATCTGGTATTCTAACTAAGCTGTTTGACGGCGATGAAGTTCAAAAGTGAAGAACGAAAAAGTTTGAAAAAACTTGAAAAAAGTACTTGAC
>UQVS01000019.1 GCA_900544615.1 uncultured Oscillibacter sp.
TCTGCTCGAATGATCATCGTGAAAGCCCTCCCATCTCCATGCGGCTGCTCTGGCTACCGCTCATCACTTCTTCCAAGCGAAAAAAGCCCTTGTACGCGATGTAGCCCCGGTCAGTGAACATCCCGTCCTCCGCGTTCATGCGCTCCGTGCCGTACTTTTCATAGTCATAAAAAGCGTCGAGGTTTTCGTCATAGTCGAAGTGGCCGGACTGTTGGATCATGTACTTGCCGTACTCGGCGGGAGAGTGCGCGCCAGGGGCGAAGTCAAAGAGGTCAAGGTTTTCCGCAAGATTTTTGATCTGTGCCGCGGACTTTGGCTTTGCCAGCATGACCACGGCCCCCAGCTTATTCATGTCGCTATCGGAAAGGCTATCCGCGGCCTGTGCCAATGCGTTAAGGTCAGAAAGATTTTCACGCTCCATATCCAGCAGCACATCCACCTCGTTGGGGAGCTGGCTGTCCTCCAGCCGCAGGCGGACATCAGCGGGATCTGTGATGCCCCCGCGAAGGAGCGCGCGGTCGATCTCCTCCCGCTCCATGGGGAGGAACAGCCATGTGATGTGTTCTGTGTCCTCTGGCTCACTTTTGGAGGTCGCCGCAACGGTGATGGCGTTCGGTTCATGGTAATAGCAGGGAAAGAACCGGCCATCGTAGACCTGTTCCAGCTTCATGCCGTTGTCGTAGACCACACCGTAGGGCGTGATCGTGCCGCCGCCGCTTTCAATGAGCCGTCTTGCCGTTTCCTCACTGTCCAGTTTGTTCAGTTCATCCACACTTGCGCTGCCGCCGTGCAGGTTCATGTAGTGGTCACGGCCAACAGCGGCGAGGTCAGAAAAGTCGGTAATGACCGTGGCCTGCTGGCAGCAGAAGGTCAGGTTGATGAGATCTTTCAGCTCGAACAGCTCCAGCTTGTGGGCCATCGCCTGAAACTGCGCGGCCTCGCCGGTGTCGAAGCTGTCCAGCCGTTTTGCAAGGTAGTTCAGCTCCTCCACATTGACCGTGAGCATTTCCGTGCGCTTGAGGACGGTGTAGAAGCTGTCAATCTTCGTCACCCTGCAGTCCGCCTTGACCGCGTCACCGATTTCCAACGCCTCCAACAGCTCCATGCAGTGTGCGTACTGGTCGCGGGGGATGGGGAACGGGATAGTTGCCACGCCGTATTCCGGGTGGCTGGGATTACCGAGAACCGCTTGAATCATCATTTGTGTTTTCCTCCAATCCGTTGATTTTGTTCATTCTGGTCCGCAGACAGGTCCCGTCCGCGCCCCAGCAGAGAAAGCCATGGCGGGGGTAAGGGCAACCGTCACATTCCGGGGAGCGGCTGCAAACAGGCGCCGGCAGCGGTTCCTGCTGAAAGCCGGGGAAGTGCGGAAGAATGAGTTTGAAGTGGATCGTGCCGTAAATTTCCATCATTTTTCCTCCTGTTAAAAAAATGCCGGACATTTCTGTCCGGCCTGCGTGGATACTTATTTCATTGTCATGCCGCTCTGTTCCGGCGCGTCCCGTTGCCGTGGCACATTCGGGGGCAGCAGTCCGCTGACCTGTTCCATCAGCTCCGCCAGCTCCTGATCCCGTCCGCACGAAAGGGTTTCGTCTTGCTCGCGGACGAACGCCAGCGCGCGGTAGATCTCCGCAAGCTGCTCCGGCTCGAAAAGGGCGCCTTTTTGAACAAGCCCGCCGCGCACGGTGAAGTCGCGCTTGGCGGCGTCATAGTCGTCCTGGAAATAATGTCCGTGATGGACACCCTCTCGGTCGAAGTCCCATTCCCAAGTCACAAACTGGACACCTCGCTCGGTGGGGTGGCCCGCCAGCACCGCGCTGCTGAAGTCCGCGAGGACGCGGTAGTCGCCATCCAGTCCGCTGGCTTTGAGCCGCGGCGCGGTTTCCAGAATCGCCATGTACTCCGAAGTCGTTTTGGCGGTGTCGATGACGCTTTGCAGCGCATCCTGCGCCCGGACGCTGTCCACACACTCCTGCCGGTACAGCACGCTACCCCTGCCGGAGATACGGCAGAGACGCCCTTTTTCCCAGCAGACGGGCAGGTGGTGATCCTCAATCGGCTCCACCGTGAAACCGTTCTGTCGCAGCCGGGTGGCGGTTTCTTCAAGGTAACGGAGCTGCGTGGTTTCGTTCTGATCGTTCATTGTGAAGTCCTCCTCGTAAGCAAAAAAATAAGCCGGAGCATCCTGAAATGCTCCGACCGGGTGATGGATTGGGCAGAGATGCCCTTTTTGACGTCGGGAAATGAAAAAGGGCGCCTTTTTGATGGCTTCGACGAAACCAACAAACAGACGCCCGAAAGATCGTATAAAATTTTGAGGAAAGAACGCTCTAATTTGCGCCCGCAAAAAGGGCGTTTCTCAGGATTTTGCCTTTGAATCTGTGAAAAGGGGAGTTCAAATCTCCCCGGTCACCAAAATAACGCGAAAATATCTTTTTTTCTGAGTGCAGAATTTGAAATAAAAAAAGGTGGCAACCCTTTGGTATTCTAAGCGTTGCGCTTAAAATATCCGAATTGTTGCCACCTTATGGCGCGGAAGGAGGGATTTGAACCCTCGCGCCGGTTTTATCCAGCCTACTCCCTTAGCAGGGGAGCCCCTTCGGCCTCTTGGGTACTTCCGCAGGTCGATGGTGTTCTATGAAAAATGGCGGAGAGAGTGGGATTCGAACCCACGGAGACTTGCGCCTCGCCGGTTTTCAAGACCGGTTCCTTAAACCACTCGGACATCTCTCCATCGGCGGAGGAAGTTCTCCGACTCTCAAACGCTTAATTAGTTTACCATAGTCCGGGGTGGTTTGTCAACAAAAAATACGATTGTTTTTCAGAAAATCCGCCAAAGAGAAACGTTTACAATTTAGGGATGACTTTTACAGTAGGAGCGGTTATAATAAATCCATTCCGCCGGCAGCGCAGGCTGCCGGTGCGCCCAAACGAATGACAGGAGGTTCCGTTTTGAAGAAACTGAATCAATGGATCGACCGATTTGCTTACAGCCATCCCCGGTTCGGCATCCCAAATCTCATGCTTTACATCGTGATTGCCAACGCCGTGACGTATGCCCTGACCGTTTTTGCCGGTTCGTCGGCGCTGAGCTTTCTGGAATTTGACCTCTACCACCTGCTTCACGGCGAGGTATGGCGGCTGGTGACCTTTGTGCTGCTGCCCTTTTCCTACCGGCCGCTGTCGCTGTTTATCATGCTGTCCTTTTACTATTTTGTGGGCGGCACGCTGGAGCGGGAATGGGGAACGGCTAAGTTTACCCTGTATTATCTCAGCGGCATGATCCTCAGTGTGCTGTCTACGGTGATCCTGTCTCTGGCTACGGGCTATTACGGCTGGAGCCTTTCTGACGCGTATTACATCAATCTGACCCTGTTTCTGGCCTTTGCCGCCCTTTACCCGGACGCGCAGATTATGTTCTACATGGTGATCCCCCTGAAAGCCAAGTGGCTGGCGTGGGCGGATGTTGCCCTGTTTGGCTGGAACATTATCAGATCCCTGTCCTACGGCGCGTATGCCAGCGCGCTGGCTGCCGTGGTGGCCATATTGAACTTTGTGATCTTCTTCTGGGAGGACATCAAAAACCTGCTGGGTATCCAGAGTCGCCAACGCTCCCGGCAGACCATCCAGTTCAAGTCCGCCGTCCGGCAGCAGAAGCGGGCGGAGGCGGAGCGGGGCTACCGCCACAGGTGCGAGGTCTGCGGCCGCACGGACGCCGACCACCCGGAGCTGGAGTTCCGCTACTGCTCCAAGTGTCAGGGCTATCACTGCTTCTGTTCCGACCACATTTTCAATCACCAGCACTTTGAGCAATAATATGGAGAAGCGCCCCGGCTGTGTGCTGCACACAGCCGGGGCTTTGCTGCGCCGTGGGCGAAAAAACCGCTGCGGCGCAGGGCGGCATGGGATTTGACATGGATTTTACAATCCATGTCTTTTTCATTTTACACGGAGCAGGTACACTGAAACCTGTACCGAGGAGTAAATCCCGAATAACAAAAGTAAAAGAGGAAGAACAACATGAAAAAGACACTTGCATTGATTCTGACACTGGCTTTGAGCCTGGCTGCCCTCACCGGCTGCGGCGGCTCCAAGACGGAAACCCCTGCCGACACCAGCACGGACAACAGCGCCCAGCCGGAGGCCCCCGCAGAGACCACCCTCTCCGGCAGCGTGTCCACCAACGGCTCCACTTCCATGGAAAAGGTGATCGGCGCCCTCAGCGAGCAGTTCATGGCAGACAACAGCGGCGTGACCGTGACCTATGACCCCACCGGCTCCGGCGCAGGCATTGAAGCGGCCACCAACGGCTCCGCCGACATCGGCCTCTCCTCCCGCGCACTGAAGGATGAAGAAACTGCCAACGGCCTGACCGGAACCACCGTGGCGCTGGACGGCATCGCCGTCATCGTCAGCGCCGGCAGCAAGGTGGAAAACCTGACCGTGGAGCAGATCGGCAAAATCTTCACCGGTGAGATCACCGACTGGAGCGAAGTGGGCGGCGACGCCGGCACCATCTCCTGCATCGGCCGTGAAGCCGGTTCCGGCACCCGCGACGGCTTCGAATCCATCACTGATACCAAGGATGCCTGCAAGCTGGATCAGGAGCTGACCTCCACCGGCGGCGTCATTGAAGCAGTTGCCGGCAACCCCAACGCCATCGGTTACGCATCCCTCTCCGCTGTGGAGGGCAAGGACACCATCAAGGCTGTCACCGTGGGCGGTGTGGCCTGCACGGAAGCCACGGTTCTGGACGGCAGCTACGCCATTCAGCGTCCCTTCGTGCTGGTGACCAAGACGGACGCCACGCTGTCTCCCGCCGCACAGGCCTTCTTCGACTACGCCACCTCCACTGCTGCCAACGATCTCATCAAGGCTGCCGGTGCTGTGCCTGTCGCAAAATAAACAACAAAAGATCCATTCAAGCAGTGCAGGGAACCTTTCCGGGTTCCCCCGCACATTCCCGTGAGGATCATCGGGCGCGCCTCCATCCATCTTCTTTGGGTGGAGGCTGTTCCCGCGAAAATACAGAAAGGAGTCAAGCATGGACTCTGACGCAATCGTGACTGCTGCCAACGCGGCGGAAAGCCTGCCGAATACTTCCGCCGGTAAGCCGGAACGGAACAGCTATCAGGTACGCAAAGCCATAGAGGGGCTGATCCACCTGATCTTCCTGCTGTGCGGCATCGTGGCGGTGGCCTTCGTGCTGTTTATCAGCATCTACCTGATCGTCTCCGGCCTGCCCGCCATCCGGGAGATCGGCCTTGTGAAATTCCTGCTGGGCAGGGTCTGGGATCCCACCAACACCACCACCGGCGCACAGTACGGCATTCTGGCCTTTATCCTCAGTTCCGTTTACGGCACCGCCGGCGCCATCGTGGTAGGCGTGCCTGTAGGACTGATGACGGCCGTGTTTCTGGCCAAGGTGGCCCCGCCGAAGCTGGCGGCGGTCATCCGCACCGCCGTGCAGCTGCTGGCGGGTATTCCCTCCGTGGTATACGGCCTTGTGGGCATGATCGTTCTGGTGCCTGCCATTCGGAATACCTTTTCTCTCAGCTCCGGCGCCTGCCTGCTGGCGGCCATCATTGTGCTGGCCATTATGATCCTGCCCTCCATCATCAACGTGTCGGAAACGGCACTCCGGGCTGTGCCGAAGGAATATGAGGAGGCAAGCCTTGCTCTGGGAGCCACGGAGATGGAAACCTATCTCCGGGTGAGCCTTCACGCCGCCCGCAGCGGCGTGGCCACCGCCGTGGTGCTGGGCGTGGGCCGCGCCATCGGCGAGGCCATGGCCATCATCATGGTGGCGGGCAATGTGTCCAATATGCCGGGGCTGTTTACGCCGGTGCGGTTTCTCACCACCGGCATTATTTCCGGCATGGCCTATGCCAGTCCGGGCAGCCTTTACCAGCAGGCGCTGTATTCCATCGGACTGGTGCTGTTCCTTTTCATCATGCTCATCAATGTACTCCTGAACGTGTGCATCAAGAATCGCAAGGAGGGCTGACATGGACGATCAGAAGTTATCTCCCAGCCGCCGCGCCTACGACGTGGGAATGCGGGCGCTGGTGTGGCTGTGCGCTGGACTGACCTGCGCGCTGCTGGTGTTTCTCATCGGCTATATTTTCTATCGGGGGATTCCGGGCCTGACGTGGGATCTCCTGTCCGGCCAGACCAGCTATATCAAGAATACAATCGGTATTCTGCCAAATATTCTCAACACTCTGTATATCATTCTGGTGGCCATGGTCATCGTTCTGCCTCTGGGGGTAGGCGCTGCCATCTACCTGACGGAATATGCCGAAAACAGGAAGCTGGTGAGCCTCATTGAGTTCGCCGCGGAGACCCTGACGGGAATCCCCTCCATCATCTTCGGACTGGTGGGAATGCTGTTTTTTGTGCAGAAGATGAATTTGCAGGCAGGCATCCTCGCCGGCGGTTTGACGCTGGTGGTGATGATCCTGCCCACCATCCTCCGCACCACGCAGGAAAGCCTGAAAACCGTTCCGCAGTCCTACCGGGAAGGTGCGCTGGGCCTGGGGGCCGGAAAGTGGCGCATGGTTCGCACGGTGGTGCTGCCCAACGCCATCGACGGCATCGTTACCGGCTGCATTCTGGCCGTGGGCCGCATCGTGGGCGAGAGCGCCGCGCTGCTGTACACCGCCGGGTTCGGTCTGGTGCTGAACTCTTTCGGGACGGCGCTGCACTCCTCCTCCGCCACGCTGACGGTGGCGCTGTATGTCTACGCCAACGAGCGGGGCGAGACGGCGGTGGCCTTTTCCATCGCCACCATCCTGATGCTGCTGACCCTGCTGATCAATCTCTCCGCCGCCTTTCTGGGGCGGAAGCTGAAAAAGAATTGAGGAATCCGATATGGAACCGATTTTGGAAGCAAAGCAACTGAACCTGTGGTATGGCCCCAACCATGCCCTTCACGATGTGTCTATCGCCATCCCGGCCCATGAGATCACGGCCTTTATCGGCCCCTCCGGTTGCGGCAAGTCCACCTTCCTGCGGACGCTGAACCGCATGAACGACCTGATCCCCGCGGTGAAGATCACCGGCGAGGTGGACTTTCACGGGCAGAATCTCTACGACAGCAAGGTGGATCCCACATGGCTCCGCAAGCGGATCGGCATGGTGTTCCAGAAGGCCAATCCCTTCCCCATGAGCATTTATGACAACGTGGCCTACGGCCCCCGGACCCACGGTATCCGCAATAAGGCGAAGCTGGACGAGATCGTGGAAAATTCCCTCCGCTCCGCCGCCATCTGGGACGAGGTGAAGGATCGCCTGAAGAAAAGCGCACTGGGACTTTCCGGCGGCCAGCAGCAGCGGCTGTGCATCGCACGGGCGCTGGCCGTGGAGCCGGAGGTGCTGCTGATGGACGAGTCCACCAGCGCACTGGACCCCATTTCCACCTCCAAGATCGAGGATCTGGCCGTAGAGCTGAAAAGCCAGTACACCGTGGTCATGGTGACCCACAATATGCAGCAGGCTGCCCGTATTTCCGACAACACCGCCTTCTTCCTGCTGGGCGAGCTGGTGGAATTCGGAAAGACGGAGCAGCTGTTCTCCACCCCTGCCGACAAGCGGACAGAGGATTACATTACAGGAAGGTTTGGTTAACGGTATGCGGAACAGATTTGACGAGCAGCTGGCACAGCTGAACCATGAGATGATCGAAATGGGCGCGCTGTGCGAGGAGGTCATCGCCCTGTCCTCACGGGCCTTGACAGAGAATAAGGCACTGGCGGCCAAGGTCAGCCCGCTGGACAGCGAGATCGACCATAAGGAGCGGGAAATCGAAAACCTGTGCCTGCGGCTGCTGCTTCAGCAGCAGCCGGTGGCACGGGATTTGCGGCAGATCTCCGCCGCATTGAAAATGATCACCGATATGGAGCGTATCGGCGATCAGGCGGAGGATATTGCGGAGATCATCGGTTTTCTCAGCGACCGGCAGGCGGAAAACAACGCGCTTTTCAGGGAAATGGCCAAGGCAGTCATACAAATGGTGACAGAAAGCGTAGACGCCTACGTAAAATGTGATATAATGTTGGCCAAAAAGGTCATTGCAACAGATGACACGGTGGATGAGCAGTTCGCGCAGGTGAAGCAGAGTCTGATCAGCCGCATCACGGAACACCCGGCGGACGGCGAATACGCGCTGGATCTGCTGATGATCGCCAAGTATTATGAGCGCATCGGCGATCATGCTACCAATATTGCCGAGTGGGTCATCTATTCTGTGACCGGCGTGCATAAGGACGAGATCACATTTACGTAAAGGATGGTGACACCATGATCTGGTGTGTGGAGGATGACGCCAGCATCCGGGAGATTGAGCTGTATGCCCTGAGTTCCACGGGCTTTGAAGCCCGCGGCTTTGAGGACGGCGCTTCTTTCTGGGCGGCGCTGCAATCGGAAAAGCCGGAGCTGGTGCTTCTGGATGTCATGCTGCCGGGGGATGACGGCGTTTCCCTGCTGAAGCGGATGAAGGCCAGTCCCGATTTCCGGGAGATTCCTGTCATCATGGCCACTGCCAAAGGCGCGGAGTATGACAAGATCCAGAGCCTGGATCTGGGAGCCGACGACTATCTGGTAAAGCCCTTCGGCGTGATGGAGATGGTGTCACGGGTGAAGGCGGTGCTGCGGCGCTGCCAGCCCAAAGCGCCGGAGCATATCCTTACCGCCGGGGGCCTTTCCGTGGATCTGGATCAGCGCACCGTCACAGCGGACGGACAGCGGATCCAGCTGACCTATAAGGAATTTGAGCTTCTGCGGCTGTTTCTGTCCCATCCCGGTATGGCGTTCCCAAGGGAGCAGCTGTTTTCACAGGTCTGGAACATGGCCTATATGGATGACAGCCGCACACTGGATATGCACATCCGCACCCTGCGGCAGAAGCTGGGGGTATATGGAAAGCAGATCGAAACCGTGCGGAATGTGGGCTACCGCTGGGAGGCTGTCCTATGACCGGGCGGATTTTTCGTTCCACACTGGCGGCGTCCCTGACGGTGCTGCTGGCGTCGCTGCTGGTCATTACCGGCTGCCTGTACAGCTATTTCGGCACCGTACAGGAGCGGCAGCTCCGGGAGGAGCTGTCCTTTGCCGCTGCGGCGGTGGAGGCGGATGGCGATGATTATCTGGCCCGGCTCCGCAGCACCGCCAGCCGCCTGACATGGGTGGCGGTGGACGGCACAGTGCTTTATGACACGCAGGCGGATGCGGCGGCCATGGAAAACCACGCTGGCCGGCAGGAGATCCGGGAGGCCCTGACCGGCGGCAGCGGCAGCAGCGTCCGCTATTCCAGCACGCTGACGGAAAAGACCGTCTATCAGGCCATGCGCCTGACGGACGGTTCGGTGCTTCGCATTTCCGGCAGCCAGAAAACCGCCTGGATGCTGGTACTGGGGATGCTCCACGCGGTGATCGTGGTGGTGCTGCTGGCGCTGGGCCTGTCGGCGCTGCTGGCGGGACAGGCGGCCAGACGGGTGGTGGAACCCCTGAACCGGCTGGATCTGGAGCATCCGCTGGACAACAATGTATATGAGGAGCTGTCCCCGCTGCTGACCCGCATCCATGCCCAGCGCCGGGAAATCGACCGGCAGACACGGGATCTGAAGCAGCGGCAGGATGAGTTCAACCAGATCACCGACAGTATGCGGGAGGGGCTGGTGCTGCTCAACGGCAGCAATGCGATCCTGAGCATCAACCCGGCGGCACGGGCGATTTTCCACGCGGACGCGGACTGCATCGGTCGGGATTTCCTGACGGTGGAGCGGCACACGGATCTCAGCGCCGCCATCCGCAGCGCCGTGGAATCCGGCCACAGCCAGCTGCGGGCGGAGCGGAGCGGACGGATCTATCAGTTCGACCTCAGCCGTATCGACTCCGGCGGCGACGCGCTGGGCATTGTGCTGCTGGCCTTTGACGTGACGGAGCAGGCGGAGGCCGAGCGGATGCGGCGGGAGTTCACCGCCAATGTGTCCCATGAGCTGAAAACGCCGCTGCAATCCATCATCGGCAGCGCGGAGCTGCTGGAAACGGGACTTGCAAAGCCGGAGGACCGCCCCCGCTTCCTGAGCCGGATCCATCAGGAGGCGGAACGGCTGGTGACGCTCATCAACGACATTATCCGCCTGTCCCAGCTGGACGAGGGCGGACAGCTGTCTGCGGAGCCGGTGGATCTTCAGGATCTGGCGCTGGAAACAGTCCGTTCCCTGACAGAGCTGGCGGCGGGAAGGAACGTGACGCTGACGGCGGTCGGAACGACGGCCCCCATGACCGGCGTCCGGCGGCTGCTGGCGGAAACGGTGTACAACCTCTGCGAAAATGCGGTGAAATACAATGTCTCCGGCGGCAGCGTCACCGTGGAAACCGGGGAGACGGCGCAGAATGTAACCCTCACTGTCCGGGATACCGGCATCGGCATCCCGGTGGCAGAGCAGAGCCGGGTCTTTGAGCGGTTCTACCGGGTGGATAAGAGCCACTCCCGCGCCATCGGTGGCACGGGACTGGGCCTGTCCATTGTCAAGCACGCCGTTGCATATCACCACGGCGCCATCCATCTGGAAAGCGAGCCGGGAAAGGGGACTGTCATTACGGTGACGCTGCCCAAAGAAAGACCGGCGGACTAATAGGCGCAGCGAATATGGAAACGCCCCACTTGCGGAGGCGGAAAGCCCTCCGGCAAGTGGGGGGTGTGCCGCAGAAAGAAAAGGAACCTGTCAGCCACAGCGGCTGACAGGTTCCTTTTATACGGCTTTTCAGGGATAGCCCGTTCCTCTGTAAAACGGATTCACTCCGGAACGGCTTACCGTCTGCGGCGGCCGCCCTGCTTGCCGGAAATGTTCCGGTTCAGATCGGCCATTTTCCGCTCGGAGGAGGAGAGAAACTGCTTCAGCTTGTCCTCGAAGGCCATGTCGCCGGAAGGGGCGGTATTGGCGGCCTGCGCCTGTGCGGAGGGCCGGTGGGGGGCCGCAGCAGGCCGCGGGGCGGCGGGACGCGCAGCGGCAGGGCGGGGCTGGAAAGAACGCTGGGCGGGCCGCTCCGTCGCCGGCAGGGCCTTTTTGATGGAAAGATCCAGCTTCCCATCCTTAATGGCTAACAGCTTTACTTTAACGACCTGTCCCTCCTGAAGAAAATCATGGACGTCGTTGACATAGGTATTGGCAATCTCCGAAATATGTACAAGGCCGGATTTTCCGCCCTCCAGCGCTACAAAAGCGCCGAATTTGGTGATGCTGGTTACTTTTCCCTCTAAAATTGCGCCGACCTCGTATTCCATAAATGGTGTTGCTCTCCTTTTTCAAATTAAACGGCTTTCTGCCGGATATCACAGGGGATCAGTTGGACTTGTCGTAAAAAACGTATTCGTCCGGGTCGGTCCAGCCCAGCTCGTCACGGGCCAGATCCTTCATTTTTTCATCCGTAGCGCCCTCTGCAATGTCTGCGCGCAGCGCATCATTGCTTTGCTTCAGCGTTTCTACCTGCTGGGCGGTGCGGTCCTTTTCTGCCTGCGCGCCGGCTACCTGGCTCCGCAGACTGTACAGCTGCCAGCCGATCGCCATCAGAATCAGCAGGATCGCGACGTGGATCAACAGGCCGCCGGATCTTTTCTTTGCGGGTTTGCTTGCTCCCTTTGCCATGCGGCCGTCCTCCTTTGTCATGGGGTTTCGGATTCGATACACTCCTTATTGTAGCGTATTTTTCACAAAAATAAAAGAGGTTTTTCGTCTGCTTGACGATTTTTTTGCAGGTTGACCAGCCTTTCCGCACAGGCCAGACCAGCAGGTGTAAAAATTCCACGCTCCGATCCAGCCAAAAATCCCAGACGGGACGCAGAAAAGCGGAAAACAGCATGAAAAACACCACGCTGCCCCCGGCGGCCCCCAGCAGGATGAACCCCCGGAACTGTCCGTCTGCCTGCCGCAGCACGAACAGGGACAGCGCGCCGCCAGCCGTCAGGCAGTACAGCAGATCCAGCACCCCTGTGAAGCTGGGGAACCGCAGACGCACCGTCCGCAGCAGATCGTACACAACGCCGGCGGCCAGACCCAGCAAAATGGCAAGACCGAAGGAGCGGAGCTGATCCGAGATCTGAAAGGCCATAGGCGGCTACCCGAATAACCGGCTGAAAAAGCCGCCCTGCCGGTTGGGGGCATCCTCATAGGATATGGAGTCGATACGGCCGTCCACAAACAGCTCCCCACCCTCCAGAGACAATTTGCCGATGTGCAGGTCTTCCCCGGTGACGATGAGCGTTCCGGCTGAAGTAGTCATAATGACGCCGCTTTCGTCAAAGCGCTCCACGTCCTCCACACCGGAGACGGTGAGATGCTCCCGGCCTGTCAGCTCCAGATGGTGGCTGGCGGCAGGCATACTGAACTCGTTGGTCATGGATCGATCCCTCCCTGTCCACAGTGTATGCAGACAGGGAGGGAGTTAGAATCCATCAGATCTGGCGGTAGAGGGCGGCGGCTTCACTCTGCCGCACCGTCTCCTGCACGGACAGCACCTCCACGGTGATGATCCGCGCACCGAAGCGCAGGGAGATCCGGTCGCCCTCCTTCACCTCATAGGAGGCGCGGGCGGGCTTATCATTGACCGTGACCAGACCGTTGTCGCAGGCTTCGTTGGCTACAGTCCGCCGCTTGATCAGGCGGGAGACCTTGAGATATTTGTCCAAGCGCATGATGTTTCCTCTTTCAAAAAAATGAAAGGGGGCGTAAACGCCCCCTTTTTCCAGCAGAATTATTCAGCCACAGCGTCCTTCAGAGCCTTGCCGGCCTTGAACACGGGAACCTTGGAAGCGGGGATCTCGACAACTTCCTTGGTGCGGGGATTGCGGCCGGTGCGGGCGGCGCGGTTCTTGACCTCAAAAGAGCCAAAGCCCACCAGCTGGACCTTGTCGCCTTCCTTCAGGGCGTTGGTGATGGTGTCCAGAGTGGCGGAGACGGCGATCTCGGCGTCCTTCTTGGAAATTTCAGCGGCAGCAGCCACAGCAGCAATCAGTTCAGCTTTGTTCATGAGTGATATCCTCCTGTAATATTCATTGGTTTTACCATCTATCTCTTATCGCGTCAGCGATGAAGATTCGTTTTTGGCCTGTTTCCACAGGGCGATTTTTTCAGTCTCCGTATAGTCGGAAAGGGGCTTGTCCGCAGCGTCTGCCACCCGGCGGAACCGGGTCTGATACTTGTCGCAGGCGCGGTGCAGCGCGTCCTCCGGGTCTACGCCGGACATCTGGGCGATCTTGCAGAGGACGAACAGTGCGTCGCCGATCTCCTCCCGGACGCCATGGGGACTGTCAACCGCCTCACCGGCTTCCACAGCCTGCCGCAGCTCGGCAGCTTCTTCGTCCAGCTTATCCAGCGCACCGTCTACGGAGTCCCAGTTGAAGCCCGCCTTCACGGACCGGGAGACGATTTTCTCCGCCCGCCACAGGGCAGGCAGGGTGTGGGGGACAGCTTCCACGGCGTCCGCCGGGGAGGTATATCCCTTTTCCTGCTTCTTTTGCGCTTCCCAGCCTTCCAGCGCCTGCGCACTGTCGGTGGCCTCGGCGGTGCCGAACACATGGGCATGGCGGAACACCAGCTTCTGCGCCACGCCGTCTACCACGTCGTCCGGAGTGAAGTGCTCCTGTTCCTCCTCCATTACGGCGTGGAACACGACCTGAAGCAGCACGTCCCCCAACTCTTCCTTCATACCGGGGAGATCGTTCCGGTCAATGGCGTCCAGCGCCTCGTAGGTCTCCTCCAGAAAATTCCGGCGGATGGACTGATGGGTTTGCTCCCGGTCCCACGGACAGCCGCCGGGCGCCCGGAGCAGGTGCATGATGGTGAGAAGATCCTCCCACCCATAGCGTTCTTTCCTTTGAAAATTTACCATATCTCTACTGCCTTTGCAAGATATTTTAACCTGAATCCGTTGGAATTACTGGTTTTTTTATAAATACATCACTTCAGATGCAAAAGTTTGGCTATTTTTTCACCTTTAGGCAGGGATTTTACATCCTCCGCCCGCAAAATCCGCAGGGCGATGACCAGAATCCCGTAGACCACCACGCCGGCCAGAATACCGCAGAAGGTGGCCAGCGCGTTGACACCGTAGGCGCTGTGGCCGCTGAGAACTCTGGAAACAAGGCCGCACACGGCCCACGCGGCGGCACCCATCACGGCGGAGGCAAACACCGGCTTGACAAAGAGCTGGATGTATCTGGGCTTCTGGGGGGAGTATTTCCACACGAAGAACAGGTTCAGCACGCAGATGGTCAGGTAGCAGCACAGGGTGGAGATGGGCGCGCCGTGGATGTTGATCTCCGGGTTGCCCACAAGGATATAGTTCATGACCACCTTCACTACGCCGCCGGCGATCACGGTGAAAATAGGCAGCTTTTCCTTGCCGTAGGTTTGCAGGATGGCGTTGGTCAGGATCATCAGGCAGATGAAAATCAGGGCGATGCCGAGGATCCGCAGGTGCGGGCCTGCCGCCAGCGCGTCCTCCGGCTGCATGGGCAGCATCAGGATCTCAATGGGCGTGGACAGCACGGAAAGGCCGATGCCTGCCGGCAGAGCGAGGATGGCGATGAGCCGGAAGGCGGAGGAGATGATCCGGTCTGCCTCGGCGTGATCCTTCCGGGCCAGCGCCGCTGCGGCGAAGGGGATCAGGCTCATGGTGACGGGGTAGACGAAGGAGGCCACCATATTGGGCATATTCATGGCGATGCGGTACTGGCCGTTCAGCACGGCGGCGGCCTCTTCGGCAAGGCCCAGACCGTTTTGCAGGCGGCCCATGACGATCTTGGTGTCGATGATGTTGATGATGCTCATGGCGGAGTTGCTCAGCGTGATGGGGACGCCGATGAGCAAGATCTGCTTGATGATCTGGCCGCTGGTGGAGGGAACGTCCAGCGACTCCTTCCGGTTCTTATGGGTAGCCAGATAGGCAAAGAGGAACAGCATGGAGACGGCCGTGCCTGCTGTGACGCCGACAATGGCCCCGGCGGCGCTCAGCTCGGCAGTCAGGCCGATGTGCAGCACATACCATGCCAGCGGCAGGCCAATGCCCAGCTTCAGCAGGGCTTCCAGCACCTGACTGATGGCGGTGGGGATCATGTTGCCCTGTCCCTGGGTGTAGCCCCGCATACAGGCCAGCAGGCACACGCAGAATACGGCCGGAGCCAGCGCCTGCACGGCGGTGGAGGCCAGAGAGTTGTTCAGGAACCGGGCCAGCGCGTCCGCCCGGAAGAACATCAGCACGGAGCAGACCAGCCCCAGACCGAAGAACAGCCAGATGGAGGTGCGGAAGATCTTCCGCTTTTCGTTTTCCAGCCCCTGAGCGTGGGCCTGACTGGTCATCCGGGAGATGGCCAGCGGCAGACCCGCCGTGGAGAAGGTCAGGAGAAAGTTGTAGATCTGATAGGCCGTATCAAAGTAGGTCTGCCCGGCGCTGCCCAGAATATTGCTCAGGGGGATCTTATAGGCCGCGCCGATGAGCTTGACAATGACCACGGCGGCCGTCAGAATGGCGGCGCCGCCCAGAAAGGATTGCTTTTTTGCAGGAGTTGCCATGAATGATACCTCGAATTTCAAAATTCAGAGGGACCGGCAGAAAGCCAGCCCGTCTTTAGTGAAAAATATGAGACGACAAGAGGGGTTATGCGCCGGGGCGTGCTTTACAGCTTTTCACCGCAGTCCCGGCAGTAAACGTCGTCAGGGCAGACTTCCCGGCCGCAGCGGGGGCAGAGCAGGTGAATCACCAGGTCGCCTTCCAGTTCCCGAAGCCGGGCCTTCAGACCGTCGATCTCCTGCATTTTTGCCAGCAGCACGTCGGAATCCGTAGGGGTGCCGGTGTGGGTGGCGTACAGCAGCTCTCCCAGCTCCCGGAGGCAGGTGTTGACCTCTGCCCGGAGATCCGCAAGCTCCATCTGCCGTCTGGCGGCGTCTGTCAGCCGTCTGGCCCCCAGCCCGATGGTACAGACGGTGTCCTGAATCAGTTCCTCCGCTTTGGCGCGGCAGGCTTCATAACTGTGTTCCATAAAAGACCCTCCCTGCGGCGGATGCCGCGTTCATGCTTCCGGGACGTATTTTGCATAGAATTCCGCGAAAGCGGCCTGATTTTGCAGGGTTTTCTCCGGCCGCTCCGTGTATTCCTTGGGATATTTCATGTTAAAGACCCGCTCAATGTGATTGGTGCCCGGTTCCACCATCTTGGTGGAGCCACCTGCCCCAAAGGACAGAATGGAGCAAAGCTCCGACATGATGTCCACGTTGTACCAGCATTCCCCGCCGGGACGGCACCAGCCCACGTTTTCAAAGCTGCCGGACATATATTTCTGCCGGTAGAGGTAATAGGGGGCAAACCCGGCGCGCCGCAGGGTGGGGGCGGCATAGTCCAGCATGGCCTGCACGGCAGCGCCGTCGGGAATGGACAGCCCTTCCGTCAGGATTCGGCTGCCCTTTTTCAGCGCCAGTGTGTGGACGGTGATGTTGCTGGCGCCCAGCTCCAGACATTTATCCAGAGAACGGCGAAAGCCCTCCGGCGTGTCTTCCGGCAGACCGGCGATGAGATCCATGTTCACATGGGGGAAGCGATAGGCTCGCACCAGCTCCATGGCCTGCTCCGTTTCCGCCGCCGTGTGGCGGCGGCCGATGGCGGCAAGCACCCGGTCCTCCATGGTCTGGGGATTGACGGATACCCGCGTGACGCCGTGGCACTTCAGAACCGCCAGCTTTTCGGCGGTGATGGTGTCCGGCCGTCCGGCCTCCACAGTCAGCTCCGGGCAGACGGACAGGTCAAAGGATTCCTCCAGCGCCGTCAGCACCGCATCCATCTGGTCTGCGGTCAGGGTGGTGGGGGTTCCGCCGCCCATATAGAAGGTGCGGGGACGCAGGCGGTTCTTCCGCGCCATCTCCCCGCCGGCCCGAATTTCCGCAATGAGGGCCTTCACATACGGCTCCACCAGAGAAAAGCTCCGTTCCACGCTCTGACTCACAAAGGAACAGTAGGCACAGCGGGTGGGGCAGAAGGGAATCCCTACATACAGGTCGATATCCCGCGCTTCCAGCCGCTTCCGGGCGCGATAGCCCACGGTGCCGGTTTCCAGCGCCAGCGCGGCCCGCTCCTCCGGGACAAAGTAATGGGTTTTCAGGTAGCTTTTGGCTTCCTCAGGGGTTTTGCCCTCCATCAGCGCCCAGGTAACGGGCTTGTCAGGCCGGACGCCGGTAAGCATCCCCCATGGCGGCAGCGTCAGCTTTCCGGCGGCGCGGTCTGCCTCGGAGAGCTGGGGGTACAGCTCCAGAAAGGCAAGATAAAAGCAGGCGGCCACGGCGTGCCGCCGCTGGCCTTCCCGTTCAAAGTCCGTGCCGGAGAGGGGGGACGTAAATTCTGCGGCGGCGGTGCCGCCCTGATAGCGCAGTGCCGCCGAGACATGGCAGGTCACCGCCGTTTCCGCGGCGGTGAGGCGGCACCAGTCGTCCTCTCCCGGCTTCACGGTTCCATACACCGGCTTTTCCAGCGGGAAGAGGTTCATCAGGCTCTGCTCCACGATGTAGCGCTCGTCGTGGCCGTGAAATTCCAGCTTCATCCGTTCCGCCCCCGCAGCGCCATCTGGATATAGGGATTGCAGGCCCGCTCCCGCTCCAGCGTGCTGGGATGCATATGGCCGGGGAGAACCCGGTAATCGCCGGGCAGCGCCGCCAGCCGGGCCAGAGAGGTCATCATGTCCTCCATGCTGCCGCCGTAAAAATCCGTCCGGCCGCAGGAACCGGCAAACAGGGTATCTCCGCACAGCAGGGTGTCCCCGCACAGCAGCGTCACGCTGCCCAGAGAGTGACCGGGGGTGTGGAGTACCTGCAATTTCAGCGTCCCCACGGTAAGGCAGTCCCCCTCATCGTAAAAATGCACCGTGCCGGCGGCTCCGGCGCCCAGTTCCGCTTTCAGGGGAAACAGCTGAGGCTGCGGCGTATCAAAGTCCGCCGCGTGGATATAGACAGGGGTCTGGGGCAGGGATCCCAGCAGCGCTGCCACGCCGCCGGTGTGGTCGTAGTGGCCGTGGGTCAGCAGGATCTTGTCCACAGCGCAGTCCAGCTTTTCTACGGCAGAGAGGATCAGCTCCGGCTCCGCGCCGGGATCGATCACGGCGCAGGTATGGGCATTTTCGTCACAGAGAATATAGCAGTTGGTGCCGATGGGGCCAACCTGTAGGGCTTGGATCTTCATGGGATGCACCTCCTCCAAATCAGTCAGGCTTCGGTATCAAACAGAATGGTCACGGGGCCGTCGTTCTGGGAGAAAACC
Organism: uncultured Oscillibacter sp.; assembly: GCA_900544615.1. Classification (GTDB taxonomy): domain Bacteria; phylum Bacillota; class Clostridia; order Oscillospirales; family Oscillospiraceae; genus Oscillibacter. Next base: position 18,304 of record UQVS01000019.1, read on the forward strand.
TGCATATCGGCACCGAATTCGCCGTGCTGCACGTCAAAGCTCCGTTCCCGGCAATGCGCCATGAACCGCTCATAGAGGGGAATGGCCAGATCGGGTTTGGCCGCGCCGGAGAAGCCGGGACGGCGGGAGGAGGTGTCGGCGTACAGGGTGAACTGGGACACCACCAGAAGGCTGCCGCCCACCTGCTCCAGATTCAGATTCATCTTTTCGTTTTCATCCTCAAAGATCCGCAGGTTGCAGATCTTGTCCGCCAGCTTGTCGGCGGTGGCCTCCGTATCGTTGGGGCCGACGCCCAGCAGCACCAGAAAGCCGGTGCCGATCTGGCCGTTGACTTTTTCACCGATGACCACGGAGGCGTTTTTTACGCGGGTAACAACTGCACGCATGGCGATGACTCCTTGTTTCGTATTTGGAACGCTCCGCAGCGGAACGGCGGCAGGGCCTGCCGCCCGTCCGTTTCCGGGACGGCGGTTAACCCACTGGCCGTTTCCGGGATGGGGATCAGCCCACTGGTCGGTTGACCTTCAGCACGCCGGAGATCTGATGGAGCTTGTTCATCAGGTTGGCCAGCTGGGTGCTGTCCTGAATCCGCACCTCGATGCGGATGATGGCGAAGCCGTCCTCCGTGCTGCGGGTGTTCAGTCCCAGCACAAAGGTTTTGGTGCTGGAAAGGGCGGAGGAAATGTCCAGCAGCAGGTTCAGCCGGTCCTTGCAGACCACTTCGATGGAAGTGGGATAGCTGTCGTTGGTGTCGCTGCCCCAGGAGACCTTGATCCAGCGGCCCGGCTGCTCCTTCCGCTTTTCCGGGGCGGCGTTGGGGCAGTCTGCCCGGTGGACGGACACGCCGTAGCCGCGGGTGATGAAGCCCACAATGTCATCCCCCGGCACAGGGGAACAGCATTTGGAGAATTTCACCAGACAGTTGTCCAGCCCCTCCACGATGATGCCCTGCTCACTCTTGACGGCCTTGGGCTGCTTGGGGGGATCCGCCGGCTTGGGTTCTTCGCGGGTCTCCGCGGCGGCTTCCAGCGCCAGCTGCTCCTGATGGCGCTGCTGCTGGCGGCGCTGCAATTCTCCCTGAATCCGGCTGACCGCCTTCTGGGCGGTGAAGCCGCCGTAGCCGATGGCGGCGTAGAGGTCGTCCAGAGAGGGATAGGCCACTTTTTTCAGCAGCACCGGCAGAAATTCCGGGTCCAGCACCTCCTTCATGGCGATGCCGCAGTGGCGCAGCTCCGCGTCAAAGGCGGAGCGGCCGTTGGCAATGTTTTCCTCCCGGCGCTCTTTTTTGAACCACTGCCGGATCTTGGAGCGGGCCTCGGTGGACTTGGCGATTTTCACCCAGTCCCGGCTGGGGCCTTTGGCGTTTTTGGAGGTAAGAATCTCCACAATATCGCCGTTTTTCAGCACATGATCCAGCGTGACGATGCGGTTATTGACCTTGGCACCGATCATGCGGTTGCCCACGGCGGAGTGAATGGCATAGGCGAAGTCGATGGGGGTGGCTCCGGCGGGCAGATTCTGTACGTCGCCGTTGGGGGTGAACACAAACACCTCGTCGGCGAACATATCCACCTTCAGGGAGTGGATGAATTCCTCCGCGTCGGCGCCCTCCTGATTTTCCAGCAGGCGGCGCACCCACTCGTACTTGCCCTCGGTGCCGGCGCCCTGCCCGTTCTGCTTGTACTTCCAGTGGGCGGCTACGCCGTATTCGGCAATCTCATGCATCTCTTTGGTGCGGATCTGCACCTCGAAGGGAATGCCGTCGTTGCCCATGACGGTGGTGTGAAGGCTCTGGTAGCCGTTGGGCTTGGGGGTGCCGATATAGTCCTTGAACCGGCCCAGAATGGGCTTGTACAGGTCGTGGATCACGCCCAGCACGTTGTAGCAGTCGCTGACGGTATCCACGATCACCCGGAAAGCAAAGAGGTCGAAGATCTCGTCAATGCTCTTGTTCTGGCTGAACATCTTCCGATAGATGGAGTAGGGGTGCTTCATGCGGCCGTAAACGATGTGATCGATCTTCATGTCCTTGAGCCGCTGGTCGATCTGCGCCTGGGTGCGGCTCATGAAAGCCTCGTACTCCGGGCGCTTGGCGTCCAGCTTGGAAACGATCTCATCGTAGCCGATGGGATCCAGATATTTCAGGGAGAGATCCTCCAGCTCCCATTTCATCCGCTGCATTCCCAGCCGGTGGGCGATGGGCGCATAGATCTCCATGGTTTCCAGCGATTTCTGCTTCTGCTTGGCAGGGGACTGGTATTCCATGGTACGCATATTGTGGAGCCGGTCGGAGATCTTGATGAGGATGACCCGGATATCCTTGCTCATGGCGATGAGCATCTTCCGGAGGTTCTCCATCTGCTCATCCTCTTTGGTGGCGTACTGGATCCGGGTCAGCTTGCTGACGCCCTCTACCAGATCCGCCACCGTGGGCGAGGTGAGCTTGGCCACATCCTCGTAGGTGGCGGGGGTGTCCTCAATGACATCGTGGAGCAGGGCGGCCTCAATGGACTCCGAGTCCAGATGCAGTTCCTCCGCCACGATCTGGGCCACAGCCAGCGGATGGGTGATATAAGGCTCGCCGCTTTTGCGGCGCTGGTCGCCGTGCTGCTGTTTGGCAAATTCATAGGCGGAACGGATGTGGGCAAAGTCTGCGCCGGGATTGTAGTCCCGGATGGTGTCCTCCAGTTTCCGATACTGCTCGTCAATGGTCATGATGCGTCACCTCGATTCCTGATCCGTACCGTTCCGCAGGCGGAGCAGATACGGAGAAGCGTAAAGATCGATCTTTCCCTGAATGGGGTTCAGGCATAGAGACACCCGGTCATCCTGCAGGGTGAGGGCAATCAGCCCCCGCTCCTGAAAGACCAGCAGGGCCAGCGCGGCCCGGAGAAAGCTGTCGCAGCCGCCGGCCTGCGCCGACAGGGAGCGGAGATAGGGCAGCAGGTCGGTTTCCAGCTTGCCCTGCTTCAAATGGCGGCTCAGGATCCGCCAGAATGCGGCAAATTGATCGCGGGAAGCCATCAGCCGGGAGGTTTCCTGCGGGGAGATGGGCTGCTTTTCCACCAGACGGTGCAGCAGCGCCAGCGATTCCGCCTCATGGCGGCTGGGGGTCAGGGAGGGGCGCAGGTCAACCAGCTGTAATTGCAGGGTGGTAGCGCCCCGGAAGGTGTTGGCCTGCAAATAGAAGGCCGCGTCTACCCGGCTGCCCGGCTCCAGATGGGCGGCAGCCTCCGGCATGGAGAAGAAAATGGCGTCAAACCGGCTGGAGCCTTTGCTGAGCCGCAGCTTCAGATGCTTGCCCTGTCCCACCTGCTGGACACTGTCCACCGTGGCGCCCAGAAGGGCGAATACCGGACGGGGGTTGCCGGAGCCGTAAGGCTCCAGCAGGGACAGCTGGTCCACCTGCTCCAGCGTCATATCCGCCGGGTTGGAGATGGCGGCGTCCACTTCCAGACAGCTCACGGGCTTTTCCCCGCCGGAGGCCGCTTTTACGCAGCGGTTCATCCGCTGGCGGAAAGCGTCAATATTCCCCTCCGGGATGGTGAAGCCTGCCGCCAGCTCGTGGCCGCCGAAGCCGTCCAGCAGGTCGGAGCAGGATTCCAGCGCGGCAAAGAGGTTGAAGCCACCGTAGGAGCGGCAGGAGCCTTTGCCGGAGCCGTCCTTGAGATGGATCATAAAGCTGGGGGCAGCGTATTTTTCACTGAGGCGGGAGGCCACGATGCCCACCACCCCCTGATGCCAGTCCTCACTGGAGAGTACCAGCGCGTTGCGCTCCTCCGGGCGCAGCTTTTCGATCTGCGCCACGGCGTCGGCGCAGATGGACTGCTCCACCGCCTGCCGTTCCCGGTTCAGATCGCACAGCTGTCTGGCCAGCTCCTCCGCTCTGGCAGGATCGCTTTCCTGTAGGAGATCGGCGGCCAGATCCGCAGCGCCCATGCGCCCGGCGGCGTTGATCCGGGGGGAGAGGACGAAGCCAATCTGAATGGAGGTAATGGGCTTGCCCAGCAGCCCCGCTTCTTTCAAAAGGGCGTGGATGCCTACAAAATCCGTGTGGGGAAGAGCGGTAAGGCCGCAGGAGACGATGGTGCGGTTTTCACCCTCCATCCGCATGACGTCTGCCACGGTGCCGATGGCGGCCAGCGTGCAGTACCGGGCAAAGAGGGCGTTTTCCCGGTCAGGCCCGCCCAGCGCCAGCACCAGCTTCAATGCGACGCCTACGCCGGCCAGATACTTGAAGGGATAGGAATCGTCCGGCCGGTGGGGATCCACCACGGCCACGGCTCTGGGCAGCTCCTCCTTACATTCGTGGTGATCGGTGACTACGGTATCCATCCCGATGGAGGCGGCGAAGTCCACCTCCTCGTTGCCGGTAATGCCGCAGTCTACGGTGATCATCAGGGTCGCCCCCTGATTCCGCAGCCCCTGAATGGCGTCCTTGCTGAGACCGTAGCCGTCCTCGATCCGCCGGGGGATGTACCGCAGGCAGCGGGCGCCGCAGCTTTTCAAATAGTCCAGCAGCAGCACCGTGGAAGTGATGCCGTCCACATCGTAATCGCCGAATACGGCGATGATCTCATCCTGAGCCAGCGCCTTCTGAATCCGGGCAACCGCCTTATCCATATCCCGCATCAGCATGGGGGAGATGGTCAGGCTGCTTTCCCGTTCCAGCGCCTCGGCGGCGGCCTCTGCGGTGGTGATGCCGCGGGCGGCCAGAACGGTGGCCAGCAGGCTGGGATAGCCCGCTTCTTTCAGGAGGGCCGTGTCCTGCTCCGCCGCTGTACCGATGTGCCATTTCTGATATTTCACAGGACGTACCTCCTTCTTTCTTGACTCTGCGGAAAAAACAATAATCCACATTAACAAACATATAGTATACCAGATAAGTGAAAAAACGTAAAGGGAAAGATTTGAACAAATTCCCCGGATTTTCAGGCGGTTCCGGCTGCGGAAAGGCGCTTCCGTGTCCTAATGGCCTGCCTTTCCGTCATAAGAGCCGCCTCCTGCGCCGGAAATGCCCCGAAACGCGGCCTTGAACCGGCAGCGCAGGCAAAAAAACAGCGCCCTGCACGGGCACTGTTCTGAAACGATTTATTCGGCGGGTTCTGCGGGAGAAGCCCCCGGCATTTCCGGCGGCAATGCGTAGCGGCTGAGATTGTTCTGAAGCCGGGCGGCAAATTCGCCGTTCTTTTTCATATCGTGCAGGTAGGCGTGGGAGGCCATCTGGCTGTCCTGTTCCTCAATGACGCTGACTGCAATGTTGGAGCAGTGGTCGCCGATGCGCTCAAAGTTGTTCAGCAGATCGTTGAGTACAAAGCCCAGCTGGATAGTGCATTGTCCGTTTTGCAGGCGGTGGATATGGCGGTTGCGGACTTCCTCCGTCAGACAGTCCATGGTTTCCTCCAAAGGCTCCACCAGCTGCGCGGCAACGGGGTCGTCCTTGCGGAAGCAGTCCAGTGCGGCGGTCATCAGATCCCGCAGCAGCCGGGTCAGAACCTCCACTTCCTTCTGAGCGGTGGGGGAGAAGCGGAGCTGCTTGTCGCGAAGCTCCTTGGCGGACTCCTGAAGATTCAGCACATGGTCGCCGATGCGCTCGAAGTCGCCGATGGCGTGAAGCAGGCGGGAGATGGTGTGCATATCGTCGGCAGAGGTGCCGTGCTGGGAGATCTGAACCAGATAGCTGCCCAGATGATCCTCATAGATATCCAGCTTGTCCTCATTGGACAGGATCTCCTCCTCGCGGGCATCCGTGTACTGGAGGAACTGGGTAAGCACCAGATCCATGCTTGTCTGCGCCAGAGCGCCCATCTGGTTGACCATGCTGGCACATTCACTGGCGGCCACGCCGGGCGTCCGCAGCAGCCGGGGATCCAGAAAGGCGAAGTCGGAGGGCTTGTCCTCCGTGGAGATCGCCTTCTTGGCCAGCCATTCCAGCTGGCGTGTGAAGGGCAGGAGGAGGATCGTCGTGCAGACGTTGAAAATGGTGTGGCAGAGGGCGATCCCCACGGCGTTGACGGAATTCGACAGGAAGGGAAAACCGAAGAGCGCGTTGCCGCCGCACAGAATAATGAGTCCCACCGTTGTGCCGATGAGATTAAAGGAGATATGGATCACGGACACCCGCTTGGCGTTGCGGCTGACGCCGATGGAGGAGATCAGGGCCGTGACGCAGGTGCCGATGTTCTGCCCCATGATGATGGGAATGGCCATGCCGTAGGTGACGGAGCCGGTCATGGCCAGCGCCTGCAAGATACCAACGGAAGCGGCGGAGGACTGGATGATGCCGGTGAAAGCCGCACCTACCAGCACGCCCAGCAGGGGATTGGTGAAAGCGGTCATAAGGTCAGTGAATTCCGGCATATCCGCCAACGGGGCCACGGCACCGCTCATCAGCTCCATGCCGTACATGAGGATGGAAAAGCCCATCATCACCCGGCCTACGTCCCGGCGGCGCTGCTTTTTGGAACCCATGATCAGCAGGATGCCCGCCAGAGCCAGCAGGGGGGAGAAGTTCTTGGGCTTCAGGAAATTGACAAAAAAGCTTTCGCTCTCAATGCCGGTGAGGGACAGCAGCCATGCCGTCAGGGTGGTGCCGATGTTGGAGCCCATGATGACACCGATGGTCTGTCCCAGCTCCATCACGCCGGAGTTTACCAGACCCACCAGCATGACCGTCATGGCGGAGGAGGACTGGATGGCAATGGTGATCCCTGCGCCCAGCAGCAGACTTTTGATGGGGGTGGAGGTCATGCGCTTGAGGAGGCGCTCCAACCGTCCGCCGGCCATTTTTTCCAGACTCTTGGACATGACGTACATTCCGTAGAGGAAAAAGGCCAGTCCGCCGCAGAGGGTGAAGAGCGAGAAGATGTTCATAGACCGGGGTCCTTTCTGCCCACAGCTTCGGTGGGCGGGCATATTTGAACCGTATCCCCGCAACAAGGGGGGATGCTTTAGATTATGACGTACCGAATTTAATTATAAACAGGAGTACGCAAAAAAGCCTATTGGCATTGCGGACAAAAAAACAGAAAAAACGGGCGGGAAACCGTACTGTTTACGCAAACTGAAAGGGCGGCTTGTCGAAATCAGGCCGCAGAAAGCGGAAAAGCGGAAAAGCGCAGCGGCCGCTCCAACGGCAGCTGGCGCCGGGACGATCCATCTGCGTATGTTCAAACAGGCGGGAGAATAGAACAAGCGCACGGGATCATTCCCGTGCGCTTGCAGTTCAGATATTCACTGTCCGTTGTGACACTTGCCGCCGCAGGCGGAGCAGCCGGCACAGGCACCTCCGCAGCTGCCGCCGCAGGTGTGCTTTCCCTGCTTCTTCTGATTGATGAGATAGCGGATAATGGAGATGACAATGGCCAATAAAACAAGGGAGATAAGAATGGTGGAAAGATTGGAAGACAGCCAGTTCAGCATGGAAAATCACTCCTTTGACAATGAAATCGGCTGATGGATAGCTCAGACCCTGGTAGAAAGCTTGGTGGCTTCCTTGTAAGGACGGAACAGCATATAGATGATCAGCGCCAGCGCAGCAATACCGGCAATCAGGCCGAGAACATTGAGGTTGCCGGTGAAGGCGTTGCCGAACTGCTCCACCATCAGGGCGCAGAGGTAAGCGAAGCCGCACTGATAGCCGATGGCGAACCAGGTCCACTTGGCGTTGTTCATTTCCCGCTTGATGGCGCCGATGGCTGCGAAGCAGGGAGCGCACAGCAGGTTGAACACCAGGAAGGAATAGCCGCTGACCGCGGTAAAGGCCGCGCCCAGATTCTGATACACGGTGCCGTCGCCGCCGCCGTACAGAATACCCAGCGTGCCGACGATATTTTCCTTGGCCACAAGGCCGGTGATGGAAGCCACAGCGGCCTGCCAGTTGCCCCAGCCGAGAGGCGCGAAGATCCAGGCCACCAGACCGCCGATCTTGGCCAGAATGGAGTAATCGATCTGATCCTCAGAGAGCATCTGGAAAGCGCCGTCAACCCAGCCAAAGTAGGTGGTGAACCAGACAACGATGGTGGAGAGCAGAATGATGGTGCCGGCCTTCTTGATGAAGGACCAGCCGCGCTCCCACATGGAGCGGAGCACGTTCAGCAGAGTGGGCCAGTGATAGGCGGGCAGCTCCATAACGAAGGGAGCGGGATCGCCGGAGAACATCTTGGTTTTCTTCAGCATGATGCCGGAGATGATGATAGCGGCCATACCCACGAAGTAGGCGGAGGTAGCCACCCATGCAGCGCCGCCGAAGATGGCACCGGCCACCATGGAGATGAAGGGTACCTTGGCACCGCAGGGGATGAAAGTGGTGGTCATAATGGTCATACGGCGATCCCGTTCGTTTTCAATGGTACGGGAGGCCATGATGCCGGGGACGCCGCAGCCGGTGCCGATGAGCATGGGAATGAAGGATTTGCCGGACAGGCCGAACTTACGGAAGATACGGTCCAGAACGAAGGCGATACGGGCCATGTAGCCGCAGGCCTCCAGGAAGGCCAGCATCAGGAACAGCACCAGCATCTGAGGCACGAAGCCCAGAACCGCGCCGACACCGGCCACAATGCCGTCCAGAATCAGGCCGTTGAGCCAGTCGGCAGCGCCGGCGGCTTCCAGACCGTTGCCGATCAGCACGGGGATGCCGGGGACCCACACGCCGTAATCAGCGGGATCAGGCTCGTCAAAGCCGTTCTCCTCAAAATAGCTGACAGCGTCCACATAGGTCATTGCCACGGTGGCGTCCTCATCGGCATCGGCGGGAATGACGTCATAGTAGGCGGTCATTTCGTTGATTGCCAGCGTTTCCTCGTCCTCTACATCCACGGAAGCGGTTTCCTCAGAGGGCTGGAACGCCTTCAGCTCAGCCATGGCCGCATCCGCGTCGAAGTCCTCAGCGCCGGTGTCAATGCCGGTGAACGCGTTGATGGCCTCGGAAGCGGCGGTGTAGTTATCGGAGACCTCGGTATACTCGGCAGTACCGATGCCCAGCAGGTGCCAGCCGTCGCCGAAGAGGCCGTCATTGGCCCAGTCGGTGGCGGGTGCGCCGACGCCTACCATGGCCACCCAGTACACCAGATACATGACCAGAGCGAAGATGGGCAGGCCCAGCCAGCGGTTGGTCACGATCCGGTCGATCTTATCGGATGCGGACAGCTGCCCCTGACTCTTTTTCTTGTAGCAGCCCTTGATGATCTCGGCGATGTACACATAGCGCTCGTTGGTGATGATGCTCTCGGCGTCGTCGTCCAGCTCCTTCTCGGCGGCCTGGATGTCCGCGTCGATGTGGGTCATGACGTCAGCGGGGATGCTGAGCTTTTCCAGTACCTTGTCGTCCCGCTCGAAGATCTTGATGGCGTACCAGCGCTGCTGCTCTTCGGGCATGTTGTTGACGGCGGCCTCTTCAATGTGGGCAATGGCGTGCTCCACAGGGCCGGAGAAGGTGTGCATGGGGACGGTCTTGGTACCCTCGGCAGCCTTCACGGCGGCTTCGGCAGCTTCCATAACGCCGTCGCCCTTCAGCGCGGAGATCTCGATGATCCGCACGCCCAGCTCGCGGGACAGCTCCGCCACGTTGATCTGGTCGCCGTTCTTGCGGACCACGTCCATCATGTTGATGGCGATGACCACGGGGATGCCCAGCTCGGTCAACTGGGTGGTGAGGTACAGGTTGCGCTCCAGATTGGTGCCGTCGATGATGTTCAGGATGGCGTCAGGCCGCTCGCCGATCAGGTAATTACGGGCCACGACTTCTTCCAGCGTGTAGGGAGACAGGGAGTAGATGCCCGGCAGGTCCATGATGATGACGTTGTCGTGCTTCTTCAGCTTGCCTTCCTTCTTCTCCACGGTGACGCCGGGCCAGTTGCCCACGAACTGGTTGGAACCGGTCAGGGCGTTGAACAGGGTCGTCTTACCGCAGTTGGGGTTGCCCGCCAGGGCAATCTTGATCTGCTTTTCCATATCGTTGCTCCTTATGGGTTCGAGTACTCGAACCAAACTTTATAATGTACTTGCTTTTCTTCGGCCGGTCTGTCCGGCTTACTCGACTTCGATCATTTCGGTATCGGCTTTCCGCAGGCTCAACTCGTAGCCACGGACGGTGACTTCCATGGGATCGCCCAAAGGAGCGACCTTACGAACGTAGATTTCCACGCCCTTGGTGATACCCATATCCATGATCCGCCGCTTGATGGGGCCTTCCCCATGGAGCTTGACGACCTTCACGGTCTGGCCGATGCTGACATCGCGCAGAGTTTTCATGCTTGTTTCCTCCCTTTATCTGAAATTGATATTAGATCATAATTTTGCGGGCCATTTCTTCGCTGATGGCCACGCGGGATTCCTTCACCTTGACGATGATGTTCCCGCCCAGAGAAGATACCACAGTCACAGCGCCACCGGCAACAAAACCCAGATCCTCCAGATGCTTCCGGACTTCCGGGTTGCCGCTGACCTTGCGGACGATGCTCTCTTCTCCGACATTTGCCAACGTAAGCGGCATCATAACAATCCCTCCGTATCTGTTAGTTAAATTGAACTAACCATATTGGAAAAAGAATGGTGGAGCGTCCTGACCTTGCGGATGTAAAAGTTAAGCTGCTCTAACCACTGGTTAGTTTAACATCTCTAACATTCTGTGTCAACTCCTTTTCTGGAAAAATATTGTCGAAAAATCCTTGAGGGGTACGCCTTGCATTTGTGCGAAAAATATGGTAATCTAAACCTTATCATAAGAACAAGGCGGTGAAGATCGTGCAGATCCTGAAAGCATCCGAGGATTATCTGGAGACCATGCTGATGATGCAGACGAAGCATGGCTATGTGCGCTCTGTGGATGTGGCGGAGCATCTTGGGGTGACGAAACCCAGCGTGACGTATGCCACAAAGCGGCTGCGTGAGAACGGCTATATTGAGATGGATAAGGACGGTCTCATCACTCTGACGGACAGCGGTATGCAGATTGCGGCGAAAATGCTGCAGCGGCACCACACGCTTACCAATTTTCTGGTGGATCTGGGCGTAGACCCGGAAACAGCGGAGGAAGACGCCTGCAAAATGGAGCATGACATCAGCGACCAGACGTTCCGGGCTATTTGCGACCATGCCAGAGTCCATTTAGGGACCGGGAAGAAAGCAGACAAGTAAGGTACTTGCCGGCAGAGAAACATAGCCGGAAACGGATGCAAAGCAAACCGCCCTCTGACGCATTGCGTCAGAGGGCGGTTTTTATGATCTGTCAGGAATGGAACTGCGCTGTTTCGGAAATCCGGGGATCAGACGTAGTTGCAGACGCGGGCAATGGCCATTTCGGTGAATCCCAGAGATTCGGCCTTGGTCTGCTTGCCGCAGGCAGTCTCAACGACCATGTTCAGCAGGTCGCCGCCCAGCTCCTCCAGCGTTTTGGTTCCGTAGATGAGGGGAGAGGCGTCGAAGTCGATGTTGTCCTCCATCTTGGCGAAGGTCAGCTTGTTGCCGGTGAGCTTGATGACAGGGGCAATGGGGTTGCCGGTAGGCGTGCCGCGGCCGCTGGAAAAGACCACCACCTGTGCGCCGCCGGCCACCATGGCCGCCACGGAGGAGGGATCGTTGCCCGGCGTGTCCATAATGACCAGACCCTGCTTGCTCTCCACCTGCTTGGCGTAGTCATAGACGGCGTTGATGGGGCTGTGGCCGCCCTTGTGGATGCAGCCCAGAGATTTTTCCTCCAGCGTGGTGATGCCGCCGGCCTTGTTGCCCGGAGAGGGGTTGCCGTCCCGGACTTCTTCGCCCACCAGCCGCAGAGCGGCTTCGTAGCGATGGACGATCTCGAAAATGCGGTCATGCACTTCCGGGGTGGCGGCGCGGCGGGCCAGAATATGCTCGGCACCGATAAATTCCGTGGTCTCAGAGAGAATGGAGGTGCCGCCTGCGGCTACGATGCGGTCGCTCATCTCGCCGATGACGGGGTTGGCGGCCAGACCGCTGGTAGGATCGGAGCCGCCGCACTCCGTGCCGATGATCAGCTCGGAAATGGGGAATTCTTCTTTCTGGAGCATGGAGGCTTCCGCCACCATTTCCTTGGCATAGCGGACGCCCATATCCACAGCCTTCAGCGTGCCGCCGACCTCCTGAATGATGACCTCCTTGATGGGCTTGTTGGTGCGCTCCTGAATGGCCTTGACCACCAGATCCATCTGGCAGTTTTCACAGCCCAGAGACACCACCACAGTGCCGTAAATATTGGGGTTGGCGGCGTAGCCCGCCATTACGTCCATGGTCAGCTGCTGATCGGGTGCCACCTGCGCGCAGCCTTGCTGGTTATGGAACGTTACCGTCCCTACAACCTGCTGCGAAATAATGCGGGCGGTATCGGAAGCGCAGAGACTGGCAGGCAGAATCAATACCTTGTTCCGAACGCCTACACGGCCATCGGGACGCTTATAACCGTAAAAAGTCATGCTCAGTTCCTCCTCACTCTTTCTCCTCCAGATTTTCCCGGTGTCCTTCCACGTTGTGGACGTGGACGTGTTCACCGGCCTTGATATCACGGGAAGCAATGCCGATATGTTCACCGTACTTCACAACAGGCTCACCCTTGGCGATATCGCGGGCAGCCAGCTTGTGGTAGATGGTGATATCTTCCAGAGCAGTAACGGAAACATCCTTTCCGTTGCGGAGATAGGTCACGCGGTCGCCCTTGGAAACAGGCTCGATAGCGACAACCACATTGTCCTTTTCATCAATGATCAATCCGTTTCGCACAATGTTTTCCTCCAGTCTTTTTACCACAAATTGCCGTTTTCATCAAAACCCCAGTCCTGAAGCTCGCCGTCCAGCTCCATATGGGGATGGGCCTTCACTTCCTCCACCAGCGCCTCGGATACCCAGATGTGACTCAGTTCCATGGTGTTGGCGATCCGCACGATGCGGGGATGCTGCTTGTCGATCATATTGCACACCCGGACAGCCAGCTTGATGGCGTTTTCATCGCTGTGTGCGAAAATCGGCATCTTGACCATGTTGACCAGCGTGGAAGTCAGGGCGTTGGGATAGGTGACGTCCACGATGGACTTGTCGATCAGACGCTTGGTCGTTACATCCGCCACGCCGATCCCGTTGAAGTTGCCGTGACTCTCGTCGGTCAGATCCAGCACCACCGTCCGCTGTGCCAGAATGGGGCCGGGTTCTCCGTTCCGGGGCCGTCCCGGACTGCCGAAGGTGCCGGAAACATTGGGATCCATGCCGTCGCCGGAGATGTTCTTGCCCAGCTTATCCACGACCAGAACATCCGTCTTGTCCACCCAGATGCGGCCCAGCAGCCGATTGGCTTCCTTCAGCAGCTCCGGCTCCTGCTCCCAGATTTCCGCTGCGTTCAGAGCGGCGATCTTGTAGGTCTGGTCATAGGCGTTTTCGATGATGCCCACACCGGCGACGATATTGGTGTTGTCAAAGACCACCCGCGCAAACTGGGGCATGACGCGGCCCATGTTCTGGAAGCCGGACTCGTGGACGGATTCCGCGCCATGCTGCTTGCCCATACCGATGACGGACATTTTCAGAAGGCCGCTCTCATAGGGGCCGCGGAAAGAGGTGTGGGCCTTGATCCGGCCGCAGAGGATCACGCCGTCCGCTTCGTGGGCGTACTTGTCCTGATAGACGGGGCTTCCCTCAACGGTGTCCCCCAGATAAACGGTTTCCATGGTGGCCCGGATGGGGCAGCCCATGGTCTCCTCAGTCACATGATAGCTTCTCAGCACTTCCAGCTGTCCCTCAGGCGTAGCGCCGCCGTGGCTGCCCATGGCGGGGAACACGAAAGGATTGGCCCCCTGTGCCTTCACATAATCCACGATTGCTTTGACGATGATGGCGATATTGGCGATGCCGCGGCTGCCGCAGGTGATCGCGATGGTCATTCCGGGCTTGATGTTCTGCTTCACGGCGTCCCGCTCCAGCTGCGCCCAGACTGCGTTGGGGATCTCGGCAGGCTCCATGTGCGTGTGGTCAAACTCCTGACGCACCCGCACCATTTTCGGCAGCGCCACAGTACCGCAAAGCTGTTCTACAACACTATTTTTACTACTTTCAAATGCCATTTCTGTTACTCCCTCGTTTATTAGAGTGTTCCCGGAGATCTCTGACTGCCGGGATATTGAGGTTTTTGTTTTGTATGGGGATTCAACGTTGGGATCGAAGAAATCAGGATCCGATGCCTGTCCGGCTTTCCTCTGCCGGGGGCCGAAGATCACAGACCGTCAGTGTGCGTAAAGCCAAGGCTTTCGTAGGTGAGGTTTCTGGAATGGATCACGTGTTCCCTTGCAAGCTGTTCCGTCTTTTCGCGGTCGCCCGCCAGCATGGCGTCCAGAATCAGGATGTGTTCCTTTTGAGAAAAGCCGACCTGATTGTGGTTTTTTTCCGTTTTCAGCCGAACCCGGCGGTCATGTTCATAGACCAGATGCAGGGATTCCCGCAGAAACCGGTTGGAACAGTAGGACGCAATCGTTGTATGAAGCTCCGTGTCCATCTTCATGACCGCAAGGAGATCCGTCCGGCTCTGCAGGGACTCAATATGCAGCAGGCGGCGGCGCAGATCCTCCATCCAGTCTTTCGGGACGAGATCCACGGCGTTTTTCGTCATAAACGGCTCGATCAGAAGTCGCGTCTCATAGATGTCCTGAACCGTCTCTATGGTCACGTCTGCGACAAAAGTGCCTTTTCTTGCGTAGGTCTCAACAAACCCTTCATCCTGTAGACGTTTGAGCGCCTCATGCACCGGGGTGCGGCTGATTCCCAACTCCTGCTGCAGCTGCTTTTCTGAAATATCGATCCGCGGCGATAGTTCTCCCGTAAGGATCATCTCTTTGATGTATTCATACGCGGATTGGCTTTTTGCAATCTGCACGGACTTGGTTCATCTCCCTTTGGTAAATTTGATGTTGAACTGATATATCAGTTTGCTTTGACCGTATTATACCGGCTCATGACTGCCGGTACAATATTCATTTCTGCTAAAATTGGTTTTCTTTTGTGAAAATGCCATATAAATTACGAGAAAACGACTCCCCGTGATTTCCGGCGGCTTGCAGAGCCACGACGAGATAAAAAGCTCTGCCCGGCGATGTTGGATCGGACAGAGCTTTTCAATCAGGCGGGGAAGAGAATGCTGATGGGATAGGTGATCAGGTTCGGGAAAAGAATGAAAAAGAGCAGGCAGAGCACCAATACGATCAGCCAAGGCACCAGTCCCTTTGTAATCTTTTCAATCGACATACCGGATACGTTGCAGGCAGCGTACAGGCACACGCCGACAGGAGGCGTGATCAGGCCGAAGGACAGAGCGATGACCATAAAGACCACGAAGAACAGGGGGCTGATCCCAACAGACACAGCCGTGGGCAGAAGGATGGGCATGAAGATATAGATTGCTGCGGTAGCATCCATGAACATACCGATCACGCACAGCAGCAGGAAAATCAGGATCATGACGGCGATGGAATTCTGAGTCAGGCCGGTGATCGCGGAGGAGACCAGAGCGGGGAAGCCGTCCAGAGTGAAGAGCTGACCGGCGGGCTTGGCAGTGATTGCAACAAACAGAACGGTGCCGGTGCTCTTGGCAACGGACATGAAGATACCGGGCAGATCCTTGAACGTCAGCTTCTTGTAGACGAACATGGAGACGATCAGGGTGTAGAGCACGCAGATCGCGGCAGCCTCCGTAGAGGTGAAGTAGCCGGTATACATACCGCCCAGAAGGATCACGGGAACCATCAGAGCGGGCAGAGCGCGCTTAAAGCTCTTCCAGAGTCTGCCGCCGTTGAAGGGGATGCGGTGGCCAATTCCGTGCTTCTTGCAGTAGAAGTAGTTGTAGACCATCATGACCAGTCCCAGAAATACGCCGGGGATGATGCCTGCGAACAGAGCCTGACCCATGGAGACCTGAGCAACGGAAGCGGCAACGACCATCAGAATGGAAGGCGGGATCACAGAGGCCAGCATGGAACTTGCCAGAGTCGTACCCCATGCGTAGGGGCTGGGGTAGCCGGAACGGATCATGGCGTTGGCGCACAGAGCGCCGATGGAGGCCACGTCGGCAACGGAAGAACCGCTCATGCCGGCGAAGAGAATCGAAGTCATAATATTCACGTGGCCAAGACCGCCATGGATCCAGCCAACGACATCTTCACAGAAAGAGAAAATCTGCTCGGCAACGCCGCCCTTATCCATCAGGATGCCGGCCAGGAAGAACAGGGGAACAGCCACCATGGTGAAGCTGTTCATGGAGGAATACATCAGCTTGACGGCAGATGCAATCGTAGAGGTGTCATACATCAAAATGGCGCCCAGAGAGGCCATGCCCAGAGAGACGGCCACGGGGATGCCAAGGAACATCAGAACAAGGAATACACCTAAGATAAAAAGACTCATGCCTGCTCACCCTCCTTATTCTCACGTTCAATTTCTGCACGGGTCTTGGCAGCCAGCTCATCAGCTTCCAGCTGCTCAGCGGTGGTTTTCAGTCTCCAGCTTTCAAAGAACAGGGTGTTCAGAACGCCGATGAAGCCAAAGACGGAACCGACGGGGACGCAAATGCCAACGATCCACATGGGGATGTGCAGAGCGGAACCCATTTCATTCATGGTGAACTGCTGAATGGCCAGACGGACGCCAAAGCCGATCAGGACAGCAAACATAACCAGATTCAGGATGTAGTACAGTGCGTGGCAGATCTTCTGCAAAATTTCGGGCAGCAGATTGACCAGCACGGTAACGCGGGAGGACTCGCTGTGGTTGAAGCCGGCGCCGACACCAACCCACATCATCCACAGGAAGAAAACACGGGTGGTTTCTTCGTACCAGGCGGTGTTGATGTTCAGAATACGGCTGAAAACGCCGATGATGACAACGATGAATAAGGCTGCCAGGCAAATACCGCCAAGCGCCATCTCTATCTTTTCGGCCATGCCGAAGAACTTCCTAAGCGGGGAATTGCTGTTTTCTGTTTTCACGCTATTTACCTACCTTCTCCACCGAATGTATTACACGAATGTTAAGGAGAAGCAGGGCAGCGGTGAAGCTGCCCCGCTCTCGTTCAGGATGTTATAAAAATGGATGATTAGTGATTTGCAGCGAACTCAATGGTGCTGTTCCACAGGTCGTCGTTATCAACGATCTTCTGGAATTCGGGATACAGGGACTTGGAAACCTCCTGGAAGGCAGCGAAGCCGGCCTCGTCCAGTTCGTTGTACTCCATGCCCTTTTCAACCATGAAGTCAATGTCAGCCTGATCGGTGGCATTGTCATAGTCCAGCTTCCACTGCTGCATTTCCTGAGCAGTCTCGGCGATCAGGGTCTGGAGATCCTCGTCCAGAGAAGCGAACTTATCGGGGTTCATGCCGACAACCCAGGCCTCAGCAATGTGGTTGGTAGCGGAGATGTACTTCTGAACCTCATAGAAGCTGGAGGAGTAGGGGACGTCAGCGGGGTTCTCCTGACCGTCGATGGTGTTGGTCTGCAGAGCGGTGTAAACCTCGGAGAAGCTCATGGGAGTGGCGGAAGCGCCGCAGGCATTGAAGAAAGTCAGATACATCTGGTTGCCGGGGGTGCGGAGCTTGATGCCCTTGAAGTCATCGGGGCAGGTGATGGGACGGACGTTGTTGGTAGTCATACGGAAAGAACGGGTCCATGCAGCCAGGAACTTAACGCCCATGCCCTCAACGGCATCCCACAGGGGCTGGGAAACAGGATCGTTCAGGTAAGCGCGGGCAGCGTCGATGGAGCTGAACAGATAGGGGGTGTTGATCACGTTGAAAGCGGAGTCGAAGGAAGCGTACCACATGGTAGCCAGGCACAGCATATCCAGACCGCCGTCCTGCATGGTGGTGACAGCAGCGGTAGCGTCGCCGCCATACAGCTCGCCGTTGTAGTAAACCTTGACGTCCAGACGGCCTTCGGACTTCTCGTTCAGTTCCTTTGCGAACTCAGCGGCAGCCACACCGATGGAGGAGGACTCGGCATCGGGGACGGACAGATTCAGCTTGACAGCTTTGACGTCCGCAGTGCTGGAACTGGCGTCGGAAGAAGCGGAATCAGAAGGGGCAGAGTCGCTTTTGCCGCCGCAAGCGGCCAGAGAGAGGACCATCATCAGGGTCAGAGCAAGGGCAATGATTCTTTTCATGGGGGAAAGGCTCCTTTCAAATGTTGTTGGAGTAATATTTGATTTTTAGCTGAGACGATGCCATGCGCTGCCGACCGCCTGTGTGTTCAGGTCAATGGCCAAGGCATCATGATCTCGTCTCCACTATAAAATCCGTTGGTAAAATTCCGCGGCTTTTGTTACGGGATCGCGGAACACCCTTTCGGCATCGCCGGATGCAGTGCGCAGCGCCGGGCTTCCGTGATGGAACGATCCGGGCGGAGAGCAGTCCGCACTGGGAGTAAAATGCAACTTATATGACAACTGATATATCAGTTGCACATTTAACGATTGGATTATACAATAGCTTTCCGCAGCTTGCAAGTAGAGAAATTAGAAAATTCGGAAATTCTCCCAAACTGAAGAAAATTATGGGAAAAATTGTGTATTCTGCACGAAATGACCGCTAAAAGGACGAAAAATGGCAGCGAAAGCAGGTGACAATGTGTAAAAAACCAACAAAGAACGCCGGACGTCATAGAGAATATGGCCACTGGCGGCCGGACAGGTCACGGTTCACACCGCCAAACCGTCCGACAAAAGCAGGGGCTGCGTACCGATCCGATACACAGCCCCTGCCGGGTCTTTGAAACTTTTCAGCGGATATGTTCCGCTTGCAGGCGGCGCTTACAGCCCTGCCAGACGGCGCAGCTCATCCAGAGATGTGCTGCGGTTGAACATACTGCCGGGAACCAGATTGCCGTTGCAGCTCTTTTTCAATCCCTCCAGCGTCTTGCCCATGCCGCTGCCGCCGGAGGTTGCAAAGGGGATCACGGTCTTGCCGGAGAAGTCATACTCATCCAGAAAGGTATTGATGATGGTGGGGGCCACATACCACCAGATGGGGAAGCCCACGAACACCGTGTCGTACTGATCCATGTTGTCCACATGGCTGCTGACCTCCGGGCGGGAGGCGGGATCCTTCATTTCCAGCGTGCTGCGGCTGTGCTTGTCCGTCCAGTCCAGATCTGCCGCCGTGTAGGGGACGGCGGGCCGGATCTCAAAGAGATCGCCCTTTACGGCGTCTGCCAGACGCTTGGCGGCATCGGCGGTGGTGCCGGTGGCGGAAAAATAGGCTACCAAAATCTTGCTCATGTGTTTTGTTCCTTTTCCTGATGGAATTCAGTTTTCCAGCGCGGCATAGTCCGCGTCGCTGACAGGCTCGCACCACTCGTTGGAGGTGTTCTCACCGGGAACCTCCACCGCCAGATGGCTGAACCAGCTGTGGGCCTTGGCACCGTGCCAGTGCTTGACCTCAGCGGGGATGGTGACGACATCGCCGGGCTTCAGGCTCCGGGCAGGCTTGCCCGCTTCCTGATACCAGCCCTCGCCGTCCACGCACAGCAGCAGCTGTCCGCCGCCTTTGGCAGCGTGATGAATGTGCCAGTTGTTGCGGCAGCCGGGCTCAAAGGTGACGTTGGCCACAAATACGGTCTTCTTGGGATCGGTGAGGGGCTTGAGGTAGCTGTTGCCCACAAAATACTTTGCGTAAGCGGTGTTCGGTTCGCCCTGACCGAAGAAGCCGCCGTGGTTTTCCGGCTCGCTGCCGTCATAGACCTCCTTTGCCATGCGGAAAGCGGCCCAGGCGTTGGGCCATCCGGCATAGAAAGCCAGATGGGTCAGGATCTCTGCCATCTCAGTTTTGGTGACACCGTTGGCCTTGGCGGCGGCGAGGTGATACTTCAGGGAAGAATCTGTGATGCCCTTGCTGATGAGGGCGGTGATGGTGACGATGGAACGGGTCTTCAGGGTGAGCAGCTCCTCCCGTGACCAGACCTCGCCGAAAAGTACATCGTCGTTCAATTCTGCGAATTTCGGGGCGAATTCCCCAAGGGCGTCCCGCCCTGCGGTTTGCTTGACTGCCATATCAGATTACATCCTTTATATTAAACTGTTTTGCCCATTTCATAGGCCTGCGCCAGCGCTTTGTGACCGGCTGTCTCGCCGGGGCCGTTGACGCCTCCGGCAAATACGCTGCCTGCCAGACGGGCGCGGGCAAAGCAGTCGATCCAGCCTGTAAGGCCGCTTTCTGCCCGGTCAGGCACAAAGTCGTCGTCCTCGGCGGCAGCGGTCATGAGATAGATGTCGGTGAAGCGATAATCGCTGGAATAGAGCCAGTTGGCGCGATCCAGCAGGGTTTTCATCTGGCCGCTCATCTCGTAGTAATAAATAGGCGTGGCGAAGGCGATGACGTCGGCATCGTGCATTTTCCGGGAGATCTCCGCCGCATCGTCCTGAATGACGCAGCGTCCCAGCTGCTGGCAGGCCAGACACCCCCGGCAGAACTGGATCTCCTTACCCCGGAGCGTCACTTTTTCCGTATGATGCCCGGCATCCGCCGCGCCCCGGAGATATGCGTCCGCCAGCGCTTCGGAATTGCTGTTGGTTCTCAGACTGGTGGAAATAACCAGTACATTCTTCATAAGAGTAAGCCCCCTGTATGTTGATGGTTGACAGGTTGCACGGATGCGTGCTATATTGATACTATAATACTTAAAGCTGGCTTTAAGTCAAGAGCGGTTTTCCCGGAAAGGATGAATTTTCTATGAACTATTCCATTGGCGAGGTGTCCCGGATGTTCGGACTGCCGCAGTCCACCCTGCGGTATTATGATAAGGAGGGGCTGCTGCCCCATATCCAGCGGCAGGGCGCGGGCATCCGCCGCTTTGACGAGCAGGCCGTTGAAGCCCTGCGGGTCATCGAGTGCCTGAAAAAATCCGGCATGGAGATCAAGGACATCCGGCAGTTTATGATCTGGTGCGGAGAGGGGGCTTCTACCTATCAGCAGCGGCTGGAGCTGTTTCAGCGGCGGCGGGCCGAGGTGGAGCAGGAGCTGGCCCGGCTGAAAAAAACGCTGGCCATGATTGACTTCAAATGCTGGTATTATACGCAGGCGCTGGCCACCGGAAGCGAGGATTTTACCGCCGCCATTCCGGAGGGACTGCCGGAGGAGATCCGGGCGCTTTACGAGCTTTCCCACGACTGAAAAAGGCGTGGACAGGCCAAACTGGCCGTATGGGATCATGAAGGAGGAGCCATATGCAGATCAGGGAACTTTTACAGGATGCGGAACAGCTGAAAGCGGAGATCATAACGGACCGGCGGACGCTGCACCAGAACCCGGAAGCAGGGCCGCGTCTGCCGGAGACGGCGGGCTATGTAAAGCGGCAGCTGGAGGCGCTGGGCTATCCGGCGCAGGAGCTGGCAGGGGGCGTTGCGGCGGACATCACCGGCGAGGACACCGGGCGGTGCATCCTGCTGCGGGCGGACATGGACGCCCTGCGGATCCGGGAGGACACCGGGCTGGAATTCCAATCCGAAAACGGAAAGATGCACGCCTGCGGCCACGACCTTCACGCCGCCATGCTGCTGGGGGCGGCCCGGCTGCTGCGGCAGCACCGGGAGGAATTGCAGGGAACCGTCCGTCTGGTGTTCCAGCCGGATGAGGAGGGATTTACCGGCGCAAAGGCCATGCTGGCGGCGGGCATCCTGAAAAAGAAGCCGGAGCCGCAGGCGGCGTTGGCGCTGCACGTCCACTCCGGCACACCGTCGGGACTGGCGCTGTGCGGCCGGGGAACCTTTATGGCGGGCTGCACCCTGTTCCGCATCACGGTGCAGGGCATCGGATGCCACGGCGCCATGCCGGAAACCGGCGTGGATCCCATCAACATCGCCGCCCATGTCTATCTGTCCCTTCAGGAGCTGATTGCGCGGGAGCTGGCGGCAAAAACGCCGGCGGTTGTGACCATAGGCCGCTTCTGCGGCGGGGAAGGCCCCAATATTATTCCGGGCGCGTGCGTGATGGAGGGAACCATCCGCACCTTTGACCGGGAGGTGACGGCCAGACTGATGACCCGGATCACAGAGCTGGCGGAGGGCATTGCCAAAGCCTTCCGGGGCAGCGCCCGGACGGAAGAACTGGCCTCAGCGCCGCCGCTGAAAAACGACCCGGCGCTGGTGAACCGAATGGCGGACTGGGCAGAGGAGCTGCTGGGCAAACAGAGCGTGTGCCGGCTGGATGAGGGCGGCATGGGATCTGAGGACTTTGCCTCCTACACCTATGAAGTCCCCAGCGCCTACCTGCTGCTGGGAGCCGGAACGGCGGCGGAGGATCCACGGTTCGGAAAGCCCATGCACAATCCGCAGGTGGTGTTCAACGAGGACATTCTGCCAAAAGGCGCGGCGCTGTATGCGGCCTGCGCCATGAAGTGGCTGGCGAAAAAACCAGGTGAATAAACTCGGCAAGGCCCCGGAAGCATCTGCTTCCGGGGCCTTGCCTGACAAAGAGTGAACAGAAAAACGGGCTCAACCGTTATTCTACATCCTGAAGGGCGTCATAGCCCTCTTCGCCGGTGCGGACCTTGACCACGTTCTCAACGTCGTAGACAAAGATCTTGCCGTCGCCGATATGACCGGTGTAGAGTACCTTCTTGGCGGTTTCGATGACGCTGCGGACCGGGACCTTGCTGACCACGATATCCAGCTGGATCTTGGGTAGCAGGGTGGCTTCCACCTCTACGCCGCGGTAATACTCCGGCTTGCCTTTCTGGATGCCGCAGCCCAGCACGTGGCTCATGGTCATGCCGGTGATCCCCAGATCCAGCATGGCTTTTTTCAGGGCCTCGAATTTGGATTCCTTACAGATGATCTCCACCTTGGTGAACTTGGGGGTTGTGCCGTCAGACTCGTCGAAGGAGGGAACCCGCTTGACGGGAATGGCTTCTGCGGCGGGGACGTCGCCGGTGACAGCCACAGGAACGGTATCCGTTTCAAGGGCGGTGGTGTCAGGCAGCATGGCGAAGCCGGCGTAGGCGGTCAGCAGGCCGTGCTCAGAGACGTCCAGACCGGTGATCTCCTCCTCAGGAGAGACCCGCAGGCCGATGGTGTGCTTCAGAATGGTAAAGACAATGGTGATCACAACTGCCACATAGAGAATAACGGACGCCACGCCCAGACACTGGATGCCGAAGAAATGGAAGCCGCCGCCGTAGAACACGCCTTTTTCCGTGGAGACGCCGGTGGCAAACAGGCCGGTGAGAATGGTGCCGAGAGAGCCGCAGACACCGTGAACGGAAATTGCGCCCACAGGGTCGTCGATCTTGGCGACCTTATCAAAGAATTCCACAGCCAGCACGATGACGAGACCGAACACAATGCCCATGATGGCAGCACCCAGAGGATCTACGGCGTCGCACCCGGCGGTGATGCCCACCAGACCGGCCAGCGCGGCGTTGTAGGTCATGGAAACATCGGGCTTGCCGTAGCGCAGCCAGGTGAAGATCAGGGTCGTGCAGCAGGCAACGGCGGTGCAGAGGTTGGTGTTGAAGAATACCAGACCGGCGCTGACGATCAGATCGTCGGTGTCCATGCCCACGGTGGAAGCGCCGTTGAAGCCGAACCAGCAGAACCAGAGAATGAACACGCCCAGCGCGGCGAAAGTCAGGTTGTGGCCCAGAATCGCCTTGGGCTTTCCGTCTCTGCCGTACTTGCCGATCCGGGGGCCAAGCATCTTGGCGCCGATCAGGGCGCATACGCCGCCCACCATGTGGACGCAGGTGGAACCGGCAAAATCGTGGAAGCCCAGCTCACTGAGCCAGCCGCCGCCCCAGATCCAGTGGCCGGAGATGGGGTAGATCAGCAGGGAAATGGCGGCGGAGTAGATGCAGTATGCGCTGAACTTGGTGCGCTCTGCCATGGCACCGGAGACGATGGTGGCGGAGGTGGCGCAGAACACGGTCTGGAAAATGGCGTAGGCCCACAGGGGAACGCCGGCGGGAAGGACGTGGCTGTAGTCCTTCATAATCATGGGGTCAAACCAGCCGAACAGGCCGGTGCCTGCACCGAACATGATGCCGAAGCCCACCAGCCAGAAGCAGGGGGTGCCGATGCAGAAGTCCATCAGGTTCTTCATCAGGATGTTGCCGGTGTTTTTGGCACGGGTGAAGCCTGCTTCGCACATGGAGAAGCCTGCCTGCATGAAAAAGACCAGCGCCGCGCCCAGCAGAACCCAGATGGTGTTGACTGAACTGTATTCCATAGTTGATTCCTCCCAGTTTGTGTTTTCTCCCCGGCGTATTTCCTGCATAAAAAGAAGACAATGGGGCTTTCCGAAACGGTAAGACCCCATTGCCTTGCACAGTTATGCAGAAAACATCAGAGGAAAAGAGAAAGCGTCTTAGAGAATGATCTCTAAGACGCCCTTGCCTTGATGAGAGGTATTATACACGCTTTGCCGAACTTGTCAACCGCCAAAAAACGATTTCGGCCATCTGATGAAAAGCGCCGGAATTCCGGCGGCGGCTTCTGGGCAAATTATCAAAATGCAGAAAAACCGAATAGGTTTTCCTGCCGGGGACACACTATCTCACGGCGAAAGCCAAAAAAATTCTCATGCAGGAGGAACCAACCATGAAGGACTGCACCAACAACGGCTGCCAGTGTACCCCCAACCAGAGCATCAACTGCACCGTCAACAACTGCGCACACCACTGCCAGGATTCCAATTACTGCGGCCTGAGCTCCATCCGGGTGGGTACCCATGAGACCAACCCCACCGAGATCAAGTGTACCGACTGCCAGAGCTTTGAGCTGAAGTAAGCGGCGAAACGCGCCTGATCCCCGCCTGCCGGTGTGCCGGGAAATCCCGGTACACCGGCGGAAATCCCGGAGAACTTTGCGGAGAAAGGCTTCCATAGAGCCTGCCGGAAAACAGCGCCTACATATTCTTTGAGAGGAGGCGGCTGCATGGCGTCAGAATGGCCCGCCCGGATAGCCGGGGGCGCTGCGGGATTGGCCAACGGCCTGTTCGGCGGTGGCGGCGGGATGGTGTTCCTACCCATCGTGTCCCGGTGGGGCGGGCTGGATGCCCGGAAACTGTACGCCACCTGCGTGGGCGTGATCTTCCCGGTGTGCGCCGTGTCCGCCGCAGTATATCTCTGGCGGGGGGAGATCCGGATACTGGACGCACTGCCCTATCTGGCAGGGGGGCTTGCAGGCGGCTGGCTGGGCGGAAAACTCTACGGCAGGGTACCCACGGCGGTGCTGAAATGGCTGTTTGCCGGGTTCCTCTTTTACGCGGGGGTGAAGTACCTGCTGTGATGGACTGGCTGATTCCGTTTCTCTGCGGCATGGGCGCTGCGGTGATCTCCGCGTGGGGCGTGGGCGGCGGAACGCTGCTGCTGTTGGTGATGACGCTGTTTTTGGGGGTGGATCAGCGGACGGCGCAGGGTATCAACCTGCTGTTTTTCCTGCCTACCGCCCTGTCGGCGCTGATCTGCCACTGGAAAAACGGCTGTCTGGATCGTCCCACCCTGAAAAACGCGGTGTCGGCGGCGGTTCCGGCGGCTCTGCTGGGGGCGTGGATCGCCACGGCAGTAGACGTGGAGCTGCTGGGCCGCCCATTTGGAGCGTATCTGCTGCTCTCAGGGGTCTCCCTGATCCTGCCGCAGAAGCGCAAAAAAGAATCCGGCAGCTGACGCTGCCGGATTTCCGTATTTACTTCTCCAGAGCGTCGGTCAGCTCCAGCGTTACATCCAGAATCTGGCCGTCCCGCCAGATGGTCAGGGTTATCTCGTCGCCCACATGGTGTTTCCAGCGGGCTTTCAGCACGTCGCCGCTGCTGAGGGTCTCCTGCCCGTCCACCGCCAGAATGTAGTCCCCGGTCTGAATTCCGGCCCGGTCTGCCGCGCCGCCGGGGGTGACGGCTGCATTCCCGGCGTCCGCCCAGACCTCCAGCCCCCAGAGGGTGTCCGTCAGCTGGGTGGGGATCTGCCGCACGGACACGCCCAGAACCGGCTCAGGCTGCAAGGCCCCGTAGGCCAGCAGATCGTTAACAACCCGTTCCGCCTGCACGGAGGGAATGGCGAAGCCCAGCCCCTCCACGGTGGAATACCGGGCGTACATTTTCATGAAGTTGATGCCCACCACCTGACCGCTGTCGCTGATGAGCGGGCCGCCGGAGTTGCCGTTGTTCAGGGCGGCGTTGGTCTGGATCATCGGCATGGAGGTCTGGCCGTCCAGCTGCATTTCCCGGTTTACGGAGGACACGATGCCGTTGGTAAAGGTGCCGCTCATCTCCAGATCCAGCGGCGTGCCGATGGCGTATACCGCATTGCCGACCTGAAGCGTATCGGAATCCAGAAATTCCGCCGTGGGCAGGTTTTCCCCGTCAATTTTCAGAACCGCCAGATCGTAATTGGCATCGCTGGCGATGAATTTGGCCTCATAGGGCTGGCCGTTGGCCAGCAGCACCGTGCAGGCGGTTCCTCCGGCCACCACATGGTGGTTGGTGAGGAGATACCCGTCCTCCCGGAAGAGAACGCCGGTGCCGATGGACATACGGTTATCCCCCAGATCCACCGCCACAGTCACCACGGCGTCATGCACCTTCCGGTATACCTCCGGCGCGGAGAGAACGTACCCCGGTTCCGTTTCCAGCGTCAGGCGCACGGATGCGTCCGGCTCTGCGGTGGGAATGGTAATGGGGGCTTCCTCCGCGTCCTGCTCCCGGTCGTAGTAATAATAGTCATCCTCCTCCTGCCAGTCGTCAGGCGACTGTGCCTGCCAGAGAAGCCATTGGATGCCGCCGAAGAGCAGAACGATTGCCGCCGCGATCGCAAGAAGAATCAGCAGCCCTTTCAGCACCCGGCACTTTTTTCGGGGTTTTGCGGCGGAAGCCGCCGCTTTTTCCGGGATGGCTCCCGGCAGGGGACGGGAATAGGTCTCCACGATCTCCGCCGGGAAATCCCGGCTGTATTCTTCAATCACCTCGCCCCGCGTCCGCAGGGTTCTGCGCTCACTCATAGTACCTCACTCTACCCGCAGGGAGAACGTGAAGGTAGTCACGCCGTCCTCGCTGGTTACGTTGATTTCTTCCTTGTGCTGCTGCAAAATGGTCTTGACGATGTACAGCCCCAGTCCGTAGCCGTCCTTGTCCTCGCTGCGGGACTTGTCGCTCTTGTGGAACCGCTCGAACAGCAGCGGCAGTTCCTCAGCCGGAATGGTGTCGCCCACGTTCCGCACGGTGACGCGGGCCTTGCCGTCCATCATGGCCACGCCCAGATAGAGGGTAGACCCCTCCCGCGCAAACTTGGCGGCGTTTTCCAGCAGGTTGTAGATCACCTGCGTGATCATATCGTTGTCGCCCAGCACGAGGATCGGCTCGTCGGGGATGTCGGCGTCCACGTCCAGATGCCGGTCGTTGATCTTCTTTTCCATGGAGATCAGCACCCGGCGCATGGCCTCGCAGATGTCGAAATGGTTTCCGCCCCGGAGGGGATCCATTACCTGAAGCTGGCTGACATCCAGCATCCGCCGCACCAGACGGCTGAGCCGGCGGCTTTCGTTGGCGATGATCTGTAAATACTGCTTTTCATTCTCCGGCGGGATGGTGCCGTCCAGAATTCCGTCCGTGTAGCCGGCAATGGTGGTCATGGGGGTTTTCAGCTCATGGGAAATGTTGGCGATGAACTCCCGGCGCTGCCGCTCCGTCTGCTGGAGGGATTCCGCCATGTTGTTGAAGGAGGCCGCCAGCTCACCGATCTCATCCTCCCGGCCGTAGTCGTTCATGCGGATGTCAAAGTCTCCCTCGGCGTACTGCCGGGTGGCGCGGGCCATTTCCCGGATGGGCTTGATCTGCCGCATGGTGGTGATGGAGGAGGCCATGAAGGAGATCATCAGCACCACGCAGGAGGTCATCAGCAGCAGTCCCGCAAAGGCCCGCCACAGATTGTCAACAGACGCGGAGGTGGACACGGTAAAGACCGCCCCCAGCGTTTCCTGCGTGGCGGGATTCACCACGGGGACGCCAGCAATGAACTGCTTGCTCCTGTAGATCTGATCCAGCCTGCTGCGGCCGGCCCATGTGCCGTCGTCAAGGACTTTCTCCATGACGGGCTGTGGGATGGTGACGGATTGCCCTGCCATGGAATCGTCCGTGGAGAGCAGCACGTGGCCATCGTCATCGCAGACCAGAATATCCATCTCGGAGATCAGGGCGGCGGTGGCCGCCAGCTGCCGGAACTGCTCGTCCTTTTGTAACTCCTCCATGGAAAGATACCGGCCGGTTTCCAGATACCGCACGGACAGCTTGCTGACCGCCTGAGCGCGCACCAACAGCTCGTCGGTTTTCTGCCCGCGGGCATAGGAATAGCTCAGGGAGAAGAAGGACACGCCCAGCAGCACCAGCGTCAGCGCCACCATGCCCACCGTGACGGCCATCTGCCGCCAGTACAGGCCGCGGAAATGTTTATGAAGCCACTTCATGGGTCACTTCTTTTCCCCTGTCTGGCCGGTGGTGGTTTCGAACTTGTACCCCACGCCCCAGACGGTTTTCAGCGCCCACTGGTCGCTGACGCCCTCCACCTTTTCCCGCAGGCGCTTGATGTGTACGTCCACGGTGCGGCTGTCGCCGAAGTAGTCGAAGCCCCATACCTCGTCCAGCAGCTGGTTCCGGGTATAGACCCGGTTGGGGGTGGCGGCCAGATGGTACAGCAGCTCCAGCTCCTTGGGAGGCGTGTCGATCTTTTTGCCGTCCACGATCAGTTCATAGGAGTCCAGATCGATGGTCAGCTTGTCGAAATGCAGCTTCTTGCTGGTGTCGTTGGGGATTTCCGTCCGCCGCAGGACGGCGTTGATCCGGGCGATCAGCTCCTTCATCTCGAAGGGCTTGACGATATAATCGTCCGCGCCCATCTCCAGACCCTGAATCCGGTCAAAGACCTCGCTTTTGGCCGTCAGCATGATGATGGGTACCTTGCTGGTTTCCCGGATCTTGGCGCAGACGGCCCAGCCGTCCATCACCGGCAGCATGATGTCCAGCAGGATCAGATCCGGCTCCTTTTTCTGGAATTCCTCCAGCGCCTTGCCGCCGTCTCCGGCGATGCGGACGTCAAAGCCCTCTTTCACCAGATACATATGGATGAGGTCGGAGATATTTTTGTCGTCTTCCACGACCAGAATGTTGCGTCCCATAGGGTTTTCCTCCCGTTTTGCAGGCCGGGCGGCCCGCTTATGTCTGTGGCTTCTATTTTACCCCAAACCACGGCGGGGTGTTGAACGATTTGTAAACCTTGGCGGAAAAAGCGGCTTTCAGCCGGTTTCGGTCAGGGAACGGCAGTCGTGTCCGGCCTTCCGGGCTGCGGCAACGAATTCCCGCAGACCGGCGGCGGAAGCCGTAGCTCCCAGCCAAACGGAGACGTCTCCCCGCCGGTTGGTGATCCGCTTCAGAAGGGAAGCGGCGTTGGAGGCGCTCTCCAGCTTGTAGCTGCTCCGATCCAGATCGGGGGAGAGGGGGCAGTATCCGGCCTGCTTCAGAGTCTGTGCCGTGCGTTCATCTGCGTTCCTGAGACAGATCAGCCGGGTCTTGCCCAGCGTGGCCCGGTACAGCGCGTCCTCTGCCCGCTTCAACAGCTCCTCCGGGCTGCCGGCAGCGCCGTCCAGCAGGATGCCGACGGTGTGGCCGGAGGCGGTCATCCGCCGCAGCAGCGCCCCGTTCTCCTCCATGAATTCCGGCGTGCAGTAGAAGGTGGCCCAGCTGCCGGCCCGATCCAGAACGTCCAGCAGCCCGCCAGCCCGCGAATCCCCCTCCAGACACAGGTGAATCCGGGCGCCTGCCGTGGAGACGGCGGGCGTTTCGGGAGCAGGCTCCTCGCTGTCGCTGCCGCTGGGCTGCGAGTCTTTGATATAAGCGCTGTAGCGCTCTTCCATACTATAGGTGGCGGCGTTGGCGAAGCTGCGGATGCTCATGCCGAAATCCGGTGAGCGCAGCCAGACCAGAGTGCCGTTCGGCACGTCAGTCACGGAGTA
This sequence comes from uncultured Oscillibacter sp., assembly GCA_900544615.1. GTDB lineage: Bacteria > Bacillota > Clostridia > Oscillospirales > Oscillospiraceae > Oscillibacter. The sequence continues at coordinate 48,272 of UQVS01000019.1, forward strand.
TTGCAGACCAAAAAATCCGGCTACCATGGACGCCGGCACGAATACCGTACCGCCGGATTGCACCGCTCCCGGCGCGTAGGATGTGCCGCTGCTGTCCTGCACGGTTCCCTTGTTCCGATCAAACATCAGGGCGCGGCGCTCCTTTTCCAGCACCATCAGCCCCTTGGCAGTATTGTTGATGACCGAAGCGCCCAGATTTGTAAATACCGATGCGGCCACATAGAGATAGCCGCCGTGCCAGAAAGGCATGGAAGCGTCCGACAGCGGAAGAACGCTTTCCTCCGCAGCCACAAAATAAACCTTTCCCGCGGCCTGAACAGGAGATGAGAGCTGAAAGAGCAGCAGTATGCACAAAATTCCGGCGGCCCAGCGCTTTTTCATACGGATCCCCTCCCCACAGCACAGTGTTTGAATAACATATTTTATCACAGAAACAGCGCGGTTGTAAAGCGGAGGCATACCGGGTTCGCCTTTTTCGGAGCAAAATAGAAAAAACGAAATTTTTCCTTGACATTTGCCGGATTTCTTATATAATAATAAAGCTTGCAGTATGCAGGCAAATCCTTGCTCTCATCTGTGAATGAGGGCCATTTGTCCAGAAGGAGGTGCAAATATGGCAAAGATTTCTGCCAATTACGAGGTCGTGTATGTGCTCGACCCTGCACAGGGTGAGGAGGCAATCGCCGCCCAGGTGGCGAACTTCAAGACTCTGGCTGAGCAGAACGGCTCCGACGTCGTGGTGGAGGAGTGGGGCAACCGCAAGCTGGCCTACCCCATCAACTACAAGACTGAGGGCTACTACGTGCTGATGACGTTTGTCAGCGGCCCGGAGTTCCCCCGCGAGTTGGATCGTAAGCTGCGTATCGCCGAAGGCGTTATGCGTTCCCTGATTGTCTGCAAGGACGAGTAAGGAGCCAGCAATATGCTGAATCGAATTATTCTCATGGGCCGTTTGACCCGTGACCCCGAACTTCGCCGTACCGGCAGCGGCACGGCGGTGACATCGTTCTCTCTGGCTGTTGACCGGGATTTCAAGTCCCAGTCCGGCGAGAAGGAGACGGATTTCATCGACATTGTTGCCTGGCGTTCCACCGCCGAGTTTGTCAGCAAGTATTTCACCAAGGGCCGTATGGCTGTGGTGGAGGGCCGACTGCAAATCCGGGACTGGACCGACAGGGACGGCGGCAAGCGCCGCAGCGCCGAAGTCGTGGCCGACAATGTGTATTTCGGGGATTCCAAGCGTGATGGCGGCGACAGCGCCGGTTATAATGCCGGCTATTCTCCCGCCCCCGCTTCCCGCAGCGCCGCCCCCAGCAGCTTCAGCGCAGGCGGCTCTGACTTCGCCGAGATCGGCGAGGATGACGGCGAACTGCCGTTTTGATATTACTATAAGGAGGAAGCAATCATGGCTTTCGATCGTGAAGCTCGTCCCGCCCGCCCCGCACGCGGCAACAAGCGCCGTAAGGTCTGCCAGTTCTGCGCCGAGAAGTGCGAGAGCATTGATTATAAGGACGCCGCCAAGCTGCGTCGTTTCGTTTCTGAGCGTTCCAAGATCCTGCCCCGCCGGACGACCGGCACCTGCGCCATGCATCAGCGTCAGCTGACTGAGGCCATCAAGCGCGCTCGTCAGATCGCTCTGCTGCCCTACGTCACCGACTAAGGCAATCTGCTGTTGCAGAATTGAAAACCGGGAGCTGAATGGCGCCCACGCACAAGGACAACATAAAAAGTATCGTTCAGAGCAATGCAAAGCGGAGGGCGATGTACCGGATTCGGTGCATCGTCCTCCACTTGTTCCATTTCTATAGCAGCAATATAAACTGATCCGCACCAAGCCGGGAGAATGCGATTGATATAAAGCAAAAAGAAACGGCGGGCCTCGGCCCGCCGTAAAATGGTTATTGTGGTTTGGTAAACCGGGTATTAGAGAGCGCTCGCCGCTTTATCCATTGGCCAGGATTTTCTGAGCGCCGCATAGGAAACCAAAAAGTTGGCAAGCCAGCCTGCAGGCACAGCAAGCCAAACAAAGTCAATGCCAAAACGCGGCGCACAGATCAAAGCCACGGACAGGCGGATCGCAAGGTTTACCATGTTGGCAATAAGGAATGGGCGCATGATTCCAAGTCCGCGAAGAACTCCATCGGTCGCCATTTTAATTCCCATAAAGATAAAGAAGTAACCGATCCACCTCATATAATCCCCAGACACCTGATAAGCCAGAGCTGTTCCGTCTTTTCCAAGGAACAGCGAGGAAATCTGCGTGTGCAGCGTTTCAATGACAAGGAAGGCAATGGCTGCAAAGCACACATCCAGCACCAATGCTGCGTGGTAGCCTTTTTTGATGCGTTGGGGTTTGCCTGCGCCAAGGTTTTGGGAAACAAACGGCGAGACCGCATTGCCGATGGATACAAAGATCAGCGAAAAGACGTTCTCTATCCGCATCGTTGCCGCATATCCTGCCAGCGCCTGTGTGCCGAAGGGATTGACCACTGCCTGTACGATCATCATACCGATAGACACGGTAGACTGCTGGAGAACTGACGGCACGGCAATTCGAAGCATCGAGCGCAGCTCCCACCTGTCAAACCAGACAAAGGTGCTCTTATACCGCCGCATCCGATATAGGAAAATCAATAGTGAGAACACAGCGGAAATTCCTTGGGCAATCAGGGTTGCCAGTGCCGCGCCGAACACGCCAAGCCCCAGACCGGCTACCATCCAAAGATCCATCACAATATTCAGGA
>UQVS01000020.1 GCA_900544615.1 uncultured Oscillibacter sp.
GACATGGTCATTACCAGAGCCAGAACCAGAGAAAGGAACTTCTTCATGGGGTTTTTCCTCCTTGATAAATGTCGAAACATCGCCTTGAGGTTCCCCGCCCCCGGTTCCGGGTTTCGTGTCGGGGCTAGCCGAACGCGGAATGCGCCCTGAGCCACTGCCAGATTGCAAACAATCTGACAGCTGGCGGACGGGCGCTTCCGCGTTTTTCCGCACGCAAGCACGCTTGCGCGCGGAGATAGGAAACGACCCGTTGGGAACATTTCACGCCTACACCAAGCACGGAGCTTGGAGGCAGTTTGCCCGCAGCTTTGTTTCGCAAGGCTACTTTAACAGGACTCCCCCATTTTGTAAATACTTTCTGTCGGAACGTAACTAAAGCGTAAAATAGTGAGGTTTTTATATGAAAGTATGCTGCTAATAATTCCGGCAATCGTAACCTGCTATTTCCCTTTTGGCAGCGTGTAGCGCCGCCCCGTGAGAATCAGCTCCCCCCGCGCCGTCAGCCGCCGCAGGATCTGCGTCCCCTGTGCCGGGGAAACATTCAGCAGCCTGAGAAAATCCTGACGGCGGCCGCTGCCGTGTTCCCGCAGATACGTTTGGATCACAGCCAGCTGCTCCTCCGGCGGCGTCACCGCGCCCGCAGGGTAATACCGCTCGCCCACGCGCACCAGTACCCCCGCTTCCCGCAGCCGCAGGAGCTGCTGCCGCGCCGCCGTCCGGGACACGCCCAGCAATCGCATGACATCTCCGCGCTCCAGCCAGCCCTGCGCCGCCGCCTGCTCCGCCAGCATCCGGGACTGATCCGCCCGCCTGCCCTCCGCGCAGAGATCCCGCAGGCTCACGCCCTCCAATCCGCCCCGGAGCAGCGCCGTCCGGGCTGCGGCGGTCAGCTGGGCGCGCTCCATGGGCCGCCCGGTGGCAGGAGATGTGAACACCCGCTCTTCCGCCGGATCTTTCCGCCGGGCAAGCGTCTCCGAGAGCATACGCCGCAGGCGGCTGCCCATGGACACCTCCCCCCCCGGCAGACGCAGAAGGTTCCGCGCAAAATCCACCTGATCCCAAGTCAGTCCGGCGATCTCGCCGGGCTGCATCCGCAGCTGCCAGCCCATCCACAGCGCCAGCCCCGCCGGGGAGCTGCCCTCCTGCTGGATGATGCGCCAGAGGAGGTATTCCCGCTCGTCCCTGCCCACCTTGGGCGCTTCCGGCAGGGTGTTGGCGGCCCGGAGCCGGGGCAGGAATTCTTCCCGCAGAGCCGCCGCTGCCACGCCGCTGACCTGCGCGGCATATGACCAGCCATGGGCTTCGATCTGGCGGAGGATAAAGTCGCGGCGCAGATCCAGCAGACTCAGAGCCAGCCCCTCGCTGTTCAGCGCCTGACGCGCCAGACGGGATACGGATTCCGGCCGCATGGGCGTCTGATCCCGGTCTGACACCGCCACACACTCCGGATTCCCGGCGCAGCGCACATACCACGCCCGCAGGCAGGCTTCCGCAGACGGATCCAGAGGGATCGTGCGATCCGGCAGCAGCAGCGCCCTGCCTGCAAAGTCCACCTGATCCCATCTCAGGGCGGTGATCTCCGCCCGATGCAGCCCCTGAAGCCACGCCAGACGGAGGACGACCTCCGCCGCGCCGCCGGAAATCCGCGCAAAAACGCGCTGCATGGCCGCTTCGTCCGGCCGTTTGAAGCTCCGCGCCATCTGTCCGCCACCTTTCTGCCTGTATACAGGCGTTCTTAACGGAATTTTACCCGAAACCGCCGGAGAAAACAAGGTTTCTCATGCAAAAGAGCCGCCGATTATTTATATTTATATATGTGCCGCGCCGAGTTCCGCCGTCCTGCCAGCAAAATTTTTTTCGATGCACGATTCTGTGCAATTTCGCGGCGGGAACGGCATATACTGAGCAGGTTGATATTTGCAAAGGAGGACTGCATATGGAACCCAGAAAGCCTATCGGCGATGTTGATGACCTGATCTTTCAGGATGGTTGGGAGGTCAGTCAGCGATAAAGGTGCGGCTGGCGGCGCGGGAGCTGAAACGCATTGGACGCAGAGAGGGGCCTGCCGCTCAGTATTTCCGAACCTATTGACAGCATAAGGGACTGCCGCTCAGCGGCAGTCCCCCTTTTCATTGTTTCAGTATTTGTCAAACGATGAAGCCGCCGTCGGCGGTAAGCACCTGACCGGTGATGAAGCCCGCCCGCTCCGAGGCAAAAAACGCCACGGCATAGGCGATGTCCTCCGGCGTGCCAAGGCGGCCCAGCGGAGTTTCCTTCGCCAGCTCGTCCAGCGTCTCCTGCCCCAGCACCTGCACCATGTCGGTGTTAATCACGCCGGGGGCAACGCAGTTTACCCGGATGCCGGAAGGCGCCAGTTCCATGGCCAGAGAGCGGGTCAGTGCAATGATGCCCGCCTTGGTGCAGGCATAGGCCACCTCACAGCTGGCGCCCCGCTGTCCCCAGATGGAGGAGATGTTGACGATGCAGCCCCGCTTTTCGGAGATCATATGGGGCAGAACGGCCTTGATGGTATTCCGGGCGCCGCCCAGATTCACGGCAAGATAGCGGTTCCACATCTCATCGGTAATGTCCTGAAACAGACTCTGCCCCGCCACGCCGGCGTTGTTCACCACCAGCTCCACCGGGCTGAAGGTCTCCCCCAGCTTTCGCACCATCTCCGCCACGGCGGCTCCGTCAGCCACGTCCGCCTGAAAGGCGGCGGCCGAACAGCCGTCGGCTCTCAGCTCCTCCACCAGTTCTCTGGCCTTGTCCTCGCGGGTCAGATAGTTGATCCCCACGGACCACCCCTGATGCGCCAGTTCTCTGGCTACGGCCCGCCCGATCCCGCGGGACGAGCCGGTAATCAACGCAGTTTTCATATCGTGCCTCCTGAGCGTAAAATGTCTGTAAATTTTCATCGTGCCGTGCGGAGGCTCATTTGCAGAATCTGAAACGAAAAGCCGTTCAAATTCCCCGCAATTTCCCCGCGAAAGTGAAAAAAACAATCCGTAAAGCCCCCTGCCGGAAGGTATATCCGCCATTTCCCGGACACCTGCGGCGGCAGGAAACGCTTTCTTTTGACACGCCGGAAATTATATCATTTTCCCGGAGGGATGTAAAGCGCAGCGGCAAACACGTCTTTGCCGCACCGTGCAGTCCGCTCCGCTTTCCAGTATCTCCGCGCGTCCCCTTTGATGCACTGTGTGCAAATCTGTGTCTTATGGAGGGAATATCATGTCAGACAACCAAGTAACTACACTGGAAAAACAGGACGGCTTTCAGTCTCAGTGGGGGTTTATCATGTCCGCTGTAGGCTCCTGCGTCGGCATGGCCAACATCTGGCGCTTTCCCATGCTGGTATCCAAATACGGCGGCCTTACTTTTCTGATCCCCTATTTCATCTTTGTCTGCATCATCAGTCAATCCGGGATGATGGAGGAGTTCTCGCTGGGCCGCTGGGCCGGCTTCGGCCCTGTCGGCTCATTCGGCAGGGCCATGGAGGACGGCGGTAAATCCAAACGGGCCGGCGAGCTGATCGGCAGCGTGCCGGTCTTTGCGTCCCTGTGCCTCGGCATTGGTTACTCCGTCATTATGGGCTGGGTCTTTTATTACACCAAAATGGCGCTTACCGGCGAGCTGGTCGCCATGGGACAGGATATGAACGTCATCGGCGGCACCTTTGGCGCGGTAGCGCCGGAAGCCGCCACGCTGGGCGAAGCCATCAAAATGACCTTTGCCACCGGCGGCGCTAACAATCTCTGGATCATCATTGCCGTGGCGGGTTCCTTTGCCATTATGATCTTCGGCATTTCCGGCGGCATTGAGCGTGCCTGCAAGATCATGATCCCCGCGCTGTACGTCCTGATGATCCTTCTGGCGGTCTTTATGGTTTTCGTCCCCGGTACCGGCAGCGGCTACCGCTACATCTTCACCCTGAACCCCAAGGGCCTGCTGAATCCCGAAGTCTGGGTCTATGCCTTCGGTCAGTGCTTCTTCTCCCTGTCCGTGGCCGGTTCCGGCTCCGTGATTTACGGCGCTTATCTTGGCAAGAATGTCAAGATCCGCCAGTCCGCCGTACTCTGCGCGGTGTTCGATACCTCTGCGGCTCTGCTGGCCATGCTGATCATCATTCCCGCCATGGCAACCGTGGGGGCGGATCTGGGCAACGGCGGCCCCGGCCTCATGTTCATCTACCTGCTGCCGGTCTTTAACGGGCTGGGGGCCGGGATCTCCCGCGTCATCTGCATTTTCTTCTATCTGGTCGTTCTCTTTGCCGGTGTGTCCTCCATCATCAACCTGTTTGAAACGCCGGTGGCGTTCCTTCAGGAAAAACTGCGCCTCAAGCGGCTTCCCGCCACGGCGATCATCCATGTGCTCGGCGTGCTGGTGGCGCTGATGATCCAGCCATGGACCTCCCAGTGGATGGATATGGTGTCCATCTACCTGTGTCCTCTGGGCGCTTTCACCGCAGGCATCATGTTCTTCTGGGTCATGAAGAAAGACACGGCGCTTGCCGCCGCGCAGCTGGGCGATGATAAGCCGCTGATGAAGTGGTTCTATCCTTTCGGCCGGTATGTATTCGTGCCGCTTTGCCTGCTGTGCTTTGTTCTGGGCATCGCCATGGGCGGCATCGGCTGAAAAGCGGCACGCAGCGTTGGAATTTACGCACCGCAGCAGCGGATTTTCGCTTCTTTTTTCTCCAGACTCGCAAAATTCGCGAAAAATTCCCCGGAATTTGTCATTTTTTTCATTGACCGGAGAAGCGGATTGTGTATAATGAGGTATGGTATCATGAAAGCTGGGGCAGATCTCTGCCCGGCCTTCCCAAAACGTACTGAAAATCTGGAGGAATTAAGATCATGTTTGAGTTTCTGATCAGCAAACTGAAGGCACACCCCCGCAAGATCGTTTTCACCGAGGGTACCGATCCCCGTATTCTGGAAGCTTCCGCCCGTCTGCTGTCCGGTACTTTCCTGACTCCCGTTCTGGTGGGCAACCCCGACGAGATCGCCAAGGCCGCTGAGGACGCCGGCTTCAACATCCGCGGTGCCGAGATCATGGATCCCGCCAACTTCCCCGACATGGACAAGATGGTTGCCCTGATGGTGGAACTGCGGAAGGGCAAGATGACCGAAGAGCAGTGCCGCAAGGCTCTCTCTCAGGCCAACTACTTCGGCACCATGCTGGTGAAGATGGGCTATGCCGACGCTCTGCTGGGCGGCGCTACCTACTCCACCGCCGATACCGTCCGTCCCGCTCTGCAGATCATCAAGACCAAGCCCGGCAGCAAGATCGTCTCTTCCTGCTTCATTCTGGTCCGTCCCTCTGCTACCGGCGACCGCGAGGTTCTGGCTATGGGCGATTGCGCCATTAACATCAAGCCCACCGAGGATGAGCTGGTGGAGATCGGCATTGAAACTGCCAAGACCGCCAAGGTCTTCGGTATCGATCCCAAGGTGGCTTATCTGAGCTACTCCACTCTGGGTTCCGGCAAGGGCGAGGATGTTGACAAGATGCGTAACGCCTGCGAGAAGGCCAAGGCTGCCGCTCCCGATCTGGATATCGAAGGTGAGCTTCAGTTCGACGCCGCCGTTTCTCCCCGCGTGGCTCATACCAAGTGCCCCAACTCCAAGGTGGCCGGCCACGCCAACACCTTCATCTTCCCTGACATCAACGCCGGCAACATCGGCTACAAGATCGCTCAGCGTCTGGGCAGCTTCGACGCCTACGGCCCCATTCTGCAGGGTCTGAACGCCCCCATCAACGACCTGTCCCGCGGCTGCAACGCGCAGGAGGTCTACTCCATGGCCATCATCACCGCCGGTCTGGTGGACTGATCGCCACTTCCCCGTATCACTTTCTGCGGCAGATCATCCCTTACGGGATGATCTGCCGTTTTTTTCAGTTCTCCCTGCCGGACTTTACGCATCCTTGACTTGCCTTGCCCGCCGCCGTATAATGAAGTCGAATTCTCTCACAAAGGAGTACAAGGTATGAGCAAACAGAACACCCCTTTCCGTTATGATTTCGTCGGAAGCTTCCTCCGCCCCGCAGAGCTGAAGCAGGCGCGTCTGGATTTTCAGGCCGGTAAAATCGGCGCTGACGCGCTGAAGGCCGCAGAGGACGACGCGATCTGCGCTCTGGTAGCCAAGCAGAAGGCAGCCGGGTATCATGTCATTACGGACGGTGAATTCCGCCGGGCCACCTGGCATCTGGATTTCATGTGGGGCTTTTGCGGCGTAGGACACAGCCGCACGGAAAAGGGTCTGCCCTTCCACGGGGAAGCCGCCATGCTGGACGACACCTATCTTACCGGGAAAGTAAGCGTGGAAAATCACCCCTTTGTGGAGCATTTCAAGTTTGTCAAGGCGCTGGAGGATGAAAATACCGTTGCCAAGCTGACCATTCCCGCTCCCGCCCAGTTCTTGGAGCAGATGGTCATGCCCTTTGCCATGGAAAATACCAGAAAATACTATCCCAACACCGAAAAGCTGGCAGAGGATCTGGCCATCGGCTACCGCAAGGTCATTGCCGATGTATACGCCGCCGGATGCCGGAACCTGCAATTTGACGATTGCAGCTGGGGAATGCTGGTGGATCCCCGCGCCTGTCTGATTTTCGACACGGATGAAAAGGGGCTGGAGGCCATTAAAGAGCAGATGCTCGCCGCCAACAATCTGGCTATGGAGGGCAAGCCGGCGGATCTGGTTATCAACACCCATGTCTGCCGCGGCAACTTCCACAGCACCTACGCCAGTTCCGGCGCTTATGACAGCGTAGCCAAGACGCTGCTGGCACGGGAAAACGTCAACGCCTACTATCTGGAATTTGACGACGAGCGCTCCGGCGGCTTTGAACCTCTGGCCGCCGTCAGCGGGGAGAAAAAGGTCGTGCTGGGTCTTGTGACCACCAAGCGCCCGGAGCTGGAGGACAAGGCCGCAGTGATCGCCCGCATCCGCGAAGCCGCCAGATATATTCCCCTGGACCGTCTGTGTCTCAGCCCCCAGTGCGGTTTTGCCAGCTGTGAGATCGGCAACAAGCTGACAGAGGCGCAGCAGTGGGCGAAGCTGTCTCTGGTAAAGGAAATTGCCGAAGAAGTCTGGGGATAACGTGCCGTTTTCCCGCTTTTATCTGCAAAAAACGCACCCAATGCACGGCATTGGGTGCGTTCTTTCTTGCAAAGGCAGCAGAACGGGAACAGGCGCTTTCGCTTCCCTGACAGGGCCACTGTCACATTTTCTCCAAATACGCCCGGCAGCAGCGGCGGGCTTCCTCCGCCACGGCCGCCTCATCCACAGTGACCAGACGGCCGTCCCTGACCACGATCCGGCCCTGCACCACCGTGCAGTCCACCGGCCCCCGCAGCCCCACGGTGGCCAGCACGTCCGCGGGGCTGTACTCCCCGCCTACCAGCTCCAGCCTGCGGCTGTCCACCAAAAACAGGTCTGCACATTTTCCTGCTGCCAGCTGGCCGATATCGTCCCGTCCCAGCAGCCGTGCGCTGCCGCGGGTGGCCATTTTCAGCACCTGATACCCGGAGGGGGCGGCCTTGCTGGCGTGCAGGCGGTGAAGCAGATACGCCACCCGCAGTTCCTCCATCAGAGAGGACCCGTCGTTGCTGGCGGAACCGTCCACGGCCAGTCCCACCGGGACGCCCAGCGCCAGCATTTCCGGCACCCGCGCCACGCCGGAGGCCAGCTTCATGTTGCTGATGGGGCAGTGGGCCACGCCGGTGCCGGTGCGGGCCAGCTCCCGTAGCTCCTCGTCGTTGAAGTGAATGCCATGGGCAAACCAGACGTCCGGGCCGGTCCATCCGAGGGAGGACATGAACTCCAATGGCCGGACACCGTGATGCGTCAGCATATAGCGCTCCTCGTCTCTGGTTTCACACAGGTGGGTGTGAAGCCGCACCCCATACTGTCGGGCCAGAATCGCGCTCTGACGCAGCAATTCCGGGCTGACCGAGAAGGGCGAACAGGGGGCCAGCGCCACCTGACGCATGGAACCGGGACGGGAATCGTGGTAGGCTTCAATGACCCGCACAGAATCCCGCATAATCTCATCCACCGTCTGCACCACGCTGTCCGGCGGCAGGCCGCCGTCCTTTCGGGACAGATCCATGCTGCCGCGGGAGGCAAACATTCGGATCCCCAGCTCCTCCGCCGCGGCAAACTGCGTTCCCAGCAAGTCGCCCGCTCCCGCCGGGAATACATAGTGGTGGTCAAAGCAGGTGGTGCAGCCGTGCTTGAGCAGTTCGCCCATGCCGGTGAGGGAGGACAGGCGGATCACCTCGGAATCCAGATTCTTCCAGATCTCATACAGGGTCGTCAGCCAGTCGAACAGCTCCATATTCTGCACCTGCGGCAGATTGCGGGAGAAGGTCTGATAGAGGTGGTGATGGGTGTTCACCAGACCGGGATAGCACCAGTAATGGGTACCGTCGATCACAGTGTCCGCCGTCTGGGGAAGATGTTCCCCCATGGTGCAGATCCAGCCGTCCTCACAGTACACATCGACATTGTGTAAGATTTGATCCGCATCGTCACAGGTGATAAGCGTATTCAGATTTTTCAACAGCAGGGTGGACACGGAACCACACTCCTTTCCTTGCCACCAGTATAGAAGAAAAATATCGGAAGGTCAACCGGCAGTCTGGCTGCGCCGGAATCCTTGACAAAGCGCTGGATCCGCACTATACTGATTTTGATTATCTTGGAAGAAAGGCAGCCGCGCAGTATGATGTATACCATGGGGATGCTGATGTGCAATACCGTCTCTGGTGCGTTCTGAGATCTCTCAAACAGCAAATTTCAAAGGCGGTTATGGCGCGTACCCATAACCGCCCATTTATTTTACCCACAGGATAACAGGAGGATTTTATTATGTCAGGCATCGGAACCAAATGCGTACAGGCAGGCTACACTCCCGGCAGCGGCGAACCCCGGCAGGTGCCGATCATTCAGAGCACCACCTTCAAATACGCTTCCAGCAGCGACATGGGGAAGCTCTTCGATCTGGAGGCCAGCGGCTATTTCTACTCCCGGCTGCAAAATCCCACCAACGACACGGTGGCAGCCAAAATCGCGGCGCTGGAGGGCGGCTCGGCGGCCATGCTCACCTCCTCCGGTCAGGCGGCCAATTTCTATGCCGTGTTCAACATCGCCTCCTGCGGGGATCATGTGGTGTCCTCCTCCAGCATTTATGGCGGCAGCTACAATCTCTTTGCCGTGACCATGAAGCGCATGGGCGTGGACTTCACCTTTGTGGAGCCGGACTGCACGCCGGAGGAGCTGGACGCAGCCTTCCGTCCCAATACGAAGGCCGTTTTCGGCGAGACCATCGCCAATCCGGCGCTGACGGTGCTGGACATTGAAAAATTTTCCAGAGCCGCCCACAGCCACGGCGTCCCCCTGATTCTGGACAACACCTTCGCCACCCCCATCAACTGCCGCCCCTTTGAGTGGGGCGCGGACATCGTGACCCACTCCACCACCAAGTACATGGACGGCCACGCCAGCGCCGTCGGCGGCTGCATTGTGGATTCCGGCAGGTTTGACTGGACAAAGTACCCCGACAAGTTCCCTGGCCTGTGTACGCCGGATGAGAGCTACCACGGCGTCACCTACGCGGAGCGCTTCGGTCTGGAGGGGGCCTACATCACCAAGGCCACCGCCCAGCTGATGCGGGATCTCGGCTCTATTCAGGCTCCCCAGAACGCCTATTACCTGAGTCTGGGGCTGGAAAGTCTCCACGTCCGCATGAAGCGCCACTGTGAAAACGCCCAGAAGGTGGCGGAGTTCCTTCAGCAGCATGAAAAGGTCGCCTGGGTGCAGTACTGCGGCCTGCCGGGGGACAAGTACTACGAGCTGGGCAAAAAGTACCTGCCCAACGGCTCCTGCGGCGTGGTGTCCTTCGGAGTAAAGGGCGGTCGCGCCGCCGCTGAAGCCTTCATGGGCCGGCTGAAAATTGCTGCCATTGAAACCCATGTGGCCGACGCCCGCACCTGCTGCCTGCACCCCGCCTCCTCCACCCACCGGCAGATGAACGCCGAGGAGCTGAAAGCTGCCGGGGTGCCGGAGGATCTGGTGCGCTATTCCTGTGGTCTGGAGGACGCGGAGGATCTGATCGCGGATCTGGCTCAGGCCTTGGACGCCTGAGCCGGGTAATGCTTCAAGCAGAAAGGAAGTTATTTCGTGCCGATCAAAATTCCGGACGGATTGCCCGCTGCCAGAACGCTGGCCAGCGAAAACATCTTTGTCATGGGTGAGACGCGGGCCGTCACGCAGGATATCCGTCCCCTGCACATTCTGGTGCTGAACCTGATGCCCACCAAAATTGAAACGGAGACCCAGCTATCCCGTCTGCTGGGGAATACGCCCTTGCAGGTGGAGCTGGAATTCATCCACACCTCCAGCCACGAGTCCAAAAACATCTCCCGTGAGCATCTTTTCCAGTTCTATAAGGTGTTCGATGAGGTGAAGGACCGAAAGTTTGACGGCATGGTTATTACCGGCGCGCCGGTGGAGACCATGCCCTTTGAGGAGGTGGAATACTGGCCGGAGATCTGCCGGATCATGGAGTGGAGCAAGACCCATGTCTATTCCACCTTCCACATCTGCTGGGGGGCGCAGGCCGGGCTGTATTATCACTACGGCATCAAAAAGTACGCCCTGCCGGAGAAACTCTTCGGCGTGTTTCCCCATGTGGTGGAGCGACGCTCCTCCATGCTGATGCGTGGCTTTGACGACGTGTTTATGGTTCCCCACTCCCGCCATACCACCATCCGGCGGGAGGAAGTGGAGGCCTGTAAGGAGTTGAAGCTGCTGGCCTCCTCCCCTCAGGCTGGGGTTTACGCCATGGCCACCGAGGGCGGACGGCAGATCTTCATCACTGGCCATTCCGAATACGACACCAACACCCTGCAAAAAGAGTACCTCCGGGATAAGGCGGCAGGGCTGCCCATCCATGTGCCGGAAAACTATTTTCCCAACGATGACGACACCCAGCCCCCTCAGGCCACCTGGCGCAGCCATGCCAATCTGCTGTATCAGAACTGGCTGAACTACTTTGTCTATCAGGAAACGCCTTACGACCTCCACTCCATTGGAAATGCGTAAGCTGAATCCAAATGCGCCGAGGCGCGAGAACCGTATGTATCGGGATCTGACACAGGGCAGCATCACAAAGGGACTGCTGCTCTTTGCCGCCCCATGGTGGCGGGAAATCTGCTCCAGCAGCTCTGCAACATTGCGGATACCCTGATCGTAGGACAGGCGCTGGGACGCAACGCGCTGGCGTCCGTCGGCTCCGCCTTTACCCTGATGACCTTTCTGCCCTCCGTTTTTCTGGGGCTTTCCATGGGAGCCGGGGCGCTGTTTTCCATCTATCTGGGCCGCGGCAGCCGGGACGCCCTCCGCCGGGCGGTGGCTCATGCGTTCGTGCTGATCCTGCTGGTAACGCTGGTGCTGACGCTGACAGTCTACCTGTTCATCGACCCTGTCCTGCGCTTTTTGCAGATCCCGCAGGAGCTGTATGCGGCCATGCGGACGTACCTTCTCATCATCTTTGCAGGGCTGGCCGCCACGTTCCTTTACAATTTCTTTGCCTGCTGCGGGCGGCGGGAAACTCCGTGGCGCCCCTCTGGTTTCTGGGCGCTGCGGCGCTGCTGAACATCGGGCTGGATCTGCTGTTTGTACTGGGGTTTGGCTGGGGCGTGGCAGGCGCTGCCGCCGCCGTGAAGATCGACGCCTTTGCCTATCTCCCGGTGCAGGATTTCGGCAACGCCTTTTCCACCTTCGTTGCCCAGAACTACGGTGCCGGACAGACGGAGCGTCTGCGGCAGGGACTGCGGCAGGCCACGCTGGTCAGCGTCTGCTTTTCCTGCGCGATCTCGGTGCTGGTGGTGTTGTTGGCCCAGCCGCTGATGCGGATCTTCGTGCAGGCAGGGGAGACGGAAGTCCTTGCCGCCGGGGTACAGTATCTGCGGATCGAGGGCGCTTTCTACGCAAGCATCGGCTGCCTGTTCCTGCTCTATGGCTTTTACCGGGCGGTCAAGTGCCCCGGCATGAGCGTCGTCCTGACGGTGATTTCTCTGGGGGTCCGCGTGGCGCTGGCCTATGCGCTGGCAGGGCCGGTAGGCCCGCGGGGCATCTGGGCCGCCATTCCCATCGGCTGGTTTCTGGCCGACGCCGTGGGATATGGGTATTACTTCCGTTGCCGCGCCCGGCTTCTGGCGGAAACGTCCTGACGATTTTCCCTTGCCGCCGCATCCGTTCCGTGGTAAAATTCTGATCTGTACGATTTACCCGTTGGAACGAAAGGACCTGTCATGAACCAGAAAGAACTCAACGAGATCCGGCGGCGCTTCAAGCTGGATCGGAACAGTATTTCAAAAATTTTCGGCTGCTATGTCAACAGCAACAAGGAGATCATCTCCTGGATCGACGCCTCCATGGGCCTGATGCAGCAGGAGGAACAGGAGATGTATCTGGGTCTTTTGAAAAAGGCCCTTTCCGGTGCGCTGGGCAAGAACCTTGTGGACATCGTATTCTCCACCCAGCAGGTGGCGGACAGCGACGAACACCGGCTCTTACAAACCATGCGGCAGACGGAGCTGAAAGACCCCGGCTCCCGCGAGACCTTCTGCCGCCGCCTGATCGACGCGCTGGACATGGGTGAGACCAACTACCTCATCCTGCTGGCCGCCGATACCTACGACGTTCCCCACAAGAGCAAGGACGACGAGTTTCAGGCGGACGCTGGGGACACGGTCTACCGCTATTTTGTCTGCGCCGTCTGCCCGGTGAAGGCTCCCACGCTGGAACTGCGGTATGACCACGACCTGAACGAATTCCACCCCGGCTCCACCGGCCACATTGCCCTGGCGCCGGAGCTGGGCTTCCTGTACCCCGCTTTCGACAACCGGGCCGCCAACATCTATAACCTGCTGTTCTACGCCAAGAACCCGGCGGAGCTGCATCAGGAGGTCATCGACGCCCTGTTCCGCGTGGAGCCGCCCATGTCCGCAGCGGAGCAGAAGAACATCTTCGACACGGCGCTGACGGAAGCGCTGGACAAGGATTGCAGCTACGACGTGGTGCAATCCGTCCATGAGCAGATCCGGGCAAGAATCGAGGATCACAAGGAGACCCACGACCCGGAGCCGCTGGAGCTGACCGTTTCCGACGTAGGCGTAATCCTCGCCAACAGCGGCGTGGACGCTGGGAAGGTGGAGGCGTTTAAGGAAAACTGCGAAAAACAGTACGGCGAAAACGCCGTACTGAACCCGGTGAATATCATCGAAAGCCGCAAGTTTGAAGTCACCACCCCGGAGGTGAAGATCACCATCGCCCCGGAGAACAGCTACATGATCGAAACGCGGGTCATCGACGGCCGCAAGTACCTGCTGATCCCCGCTGACGACGGCGTGGAGGTCAACGGCATCGGCGTCAGCATTGCCATGCCCCATGCGCCGGAGGAACCCGCCCAGCCCTGACGGGGGATTCCGCCCGCAGGCCGTTCCGAAACCATCGCCCCCGCAGTTCAGCTATGGGCTGAACTGCGGGGGCCTTTTTCGCCTGTTTTCCGCGCAAAAAGCACCGGCGCTGCCGCAGAGAACGGCAGCGCCGGTGTTGCTTTTCATGACCGGGATTTACTTGGAAGCGCGGTACAGGAAGGTCACGATCTGACCGCGGGTGCAGGTGTTGTTGGGCATCAGCGCTCCGCCGTTGCCCTGAACGATCCCGTTGGCCAGCGCCCAGTTCATGGCGGACACGGCGTAGCCGGGCAGGGATGCAGCATCGCTGAAGCCGGAGATCAGTTCCTGCAGCGTCACGGCTTCCAGACCGTTGGCAATCGCGCCGCGGAACAGGAAGGTCACAGCCTGTGCGCGGGTGCAGGGTGCGTCGGGGCTGAAGGTGGCAGCGGTGGTGCCGTTGGTGATGCCGTTCTCCACGGCCCACAGCACAGCCTTGGCGTAGTATGCGTCAGCGGCAACGTCCGTGAAGGGGTTCACCGTCGTCTTGGGAGCGGGAGAACCGGCTGCACGCCACAGGAAGGTCACGATCTGGCCGCGGGTGCAGGCAGCGTTGGGGCTGAAGGTGGTAGCGGTGGTGCCGTTGGTCACGCCGTTCTCCACAGCCCACTTCACAGCGCCCGCGCAGTAGGAATCGGAGGAAACGTCCGCAAAGGAGACGGTGGTCTGGGTCTTGCTGAAGGCTGCGGTCACGGTGACATTGGCGGCAGGCATGGTGAAGGTGTACTTGCCATTGCCATTGTCCGTCACCTTGACGGTGTCGCCGCCGGCGGTCTTGACCGTAACGCCGCTCACTGCATAGCCGCTGTTGGCGGAAGCGGTGACGGAAACGGTGTCGCCCTTTTCAGCCCGCTTGGGAGACGCGGTGACGGTGCCGTTCTGGCTGTCCTCAACGGTGACGGAATAGGTTCTGGAGGAAGAACTGCCGGAGGAAGAACCGCCGGAGCTGCGCTTCGCATTCACGGGGATATCCGCAGAAACCGTGCTGTTGTCAATGGTGATCTGATAGTTCTGGGTATATCTGGCCATGCCGGGTTCATAGGCATAGATGACCAGCGCCAGCGTATGGCCTGCCTCCACCTCATAGACGGTGGACTGGAGGTAGATGGTGTAAGCGTGATAGGTCTTGCCGTCCAGAGCCACTCTGGTATCAGCGGTGTGAGAATCAAAGCCGGCGCCGGGGTTGCAGAGATCCATCCAGCCGCGGGAAATGATCTTATAGGTTACATCGCTGGCTTTCAGCTTCGTGAGGTCATAGTTGGGAAGACCGCCGCCCATCCAGGCGCCGCCCTCGGCCAGCGTGGTCTTGGGAACATAGCTGCCGGAGGTATTGAAAGCGGGGAAGGTCTTGCCTTCGGGCGCGATATCCACCAGCATGGCGCTGACCATCAGCGCGTCACGATCCTCGATGGGTGTCCCATTGTCATCGGTATTTTCAGTCAAAGCGCTGAAATTCACCGCAACGGTGCCCTTGATGGTCGTGTCCTTTTCAACCGTCTGGGCATACATCACACTGCCGCCGGTGGAACCGGAGGTGAACTTGCTCTGCCAGTTCTGGGAGGTCACGCCAATGGCACCGTAATTGCTGTTGATGGTAGTGGTCTCGCTGTCTGCATTGGCCTTGAAAATCATGCTGCTGGCAGTGTCCCAGCTGTCAAAAGTGTGCCAGACATCGGTGTCGTGGCTGTCCTGTGCGGTAACGGCAGCCATATTCTCAGCGCCGTTTTCCAGACCGTACAGATAATGGCTGAACCAGCGGTTCAGGATCTCGTCATAGCTGGAATCGCCGATATCAAACACCAGATTGCCTGCGGGATAGGTAGGAGTCAGATGAGCGTCCTGATGCAGCAGGAGCTTCACGTTCTCACCGGCTTTGGTGAAAGCGTTGTACATCAGCTGGAACTCCTTGGTGCGAACGTTGTAGTCGTTCAGGCCGTGAACGATCAGCGCGGAGCAGTTGATCTGAGAAGGGCCGGTGGTGCCGATGGGGCCGGTTTGAGTGGTATCCACCGTGTAGTCGCGGATATTCCAGTGGCCGCCGGTTTCTCCGTAGTTGCCATTCAGATCTCTCTGAATATCGTAAATGGTCTGAAGGTAGTTGCCGTAATCCGCTTTGATTTTGTTCCAATCATCGGCATCCAGCTTTCTGCCGGCGCAGTAACCGGCCAGTGCGTCAGAGTAAGCAGGCTCGCTGTCGGTGGAAATACCCTGAGAGTTGGTGTACTCATACCAGCTGGCGATACCGGCCACGGGAACGATGGTTTCCAAACCCTTCACGCCGGTAGTTGCCAGACCGAACTGGGTAGTTCCGGCGTAGGAACGGCCGGTCATGCCCACCTTTTTGTTGGACCAGTCGGCTGCAATGGAAATGTTGCTGGTCTTATCGGTATAGGCCACCCGGTCGCCGTGGAGCCACTCGATGACGCACTTGAAAGCGTCGATCTCCAGATCGGTACCGCAGGTCTCAAAGCCCTCGGAACCCTTGGTGCCAAGACCGCCGCACTCTACCACAGCGTAGCCGCGAACCAGATAGTAGTCATACCAGTCCAGGTCCTCGTAGTCCATCATCTTCTCTTCCGGATTCCAGTAATACCAGTCAGCGGAATTTGCGGCAGCAGCGGCCTTTTCCGTAGTGGCGGAACCGACGGGCTTGCGCGCGGCAGGCGTATTGTACATGGCCTTAATGTCGAAATTGCCGGTATTGTACAGGTCATCCTCATAGCCGTAAAGCTCCGTGCAGCCGGTGATGTAAGGACGGGCTTCGTAGATGGTAGCAGCCTTGTAGTCGCCCTTCGCAGCAGCGCGGGGTACCTGCACCAGAGCCTTCACCAGATCCAGCTTGCCGTCACCGTCGGTGTCGTAGTTGGTCTCCACATAGACACAGTAACGGATGATGTCGCTGTCCTCATTGCTGTATCCCTCTTTCACAGCGCCGGTGGTAAAGGGGAAGATGGGCTGAGCCATGCCGTTGACAAACAGAGGCTTATGTGCGCTGCCGTCCTTCATAGCGCCCTTCAGCGCCTGATAGCCATCGCTGTTCACCAGTTCGGTCAGGAATTCCTGCGTGCAGACCTCGTCTGCATCGTGCTTATCCTTGTCCAGCATTCCAAGGCTGTCGGCCAGAGCCACACAGTCGGAATCGCTGCCCAGCTGGCTGTTATCCATGCCAGCGGTCTGGAACAGCATCCGCAGAGCCTGACCCAGATTCACGGCTGCATTGCTTGCGGAGTTCTCCACGCCGTAGGCGGCGAGGTCCGCATAGGTCACGGGGGCGTCGCTGTCCGCTTCCCCGATGGCGTATGCCGGTGCGGCAACAGACAGGGTCAGCGCCGCCGTCAGCAGGAACGCCAGGAATCTCTTTCTGATCATGCTTACACCACTTTCTTTCTCTTTCAGTTTTACCGCTTTACGGGGCAGAGCCGGGTGTAAACGCCGTGCTGCTGAACGGGGATATCACCTATAGGCTTTTGCTTGCCGGAAATGGCGGTTTTGAAGTTATTTTAGGCACGCTCTGGCAGGTTTTTCAAGGAAAATTTAGCAGAGAATTTGCATTTTATCACTTTGAACCATTAAAGGGTCGATCTTTGAAAATATTTTGCAATTTCCCACAAACGCATTCATTTTTTCTGATAGTGCTTTCATTTTAGAAGTGATAACTATTATCTGGCGCAGTTTTTAAAACCATAAGCAAACGTTATGATAATTACATTGGCTTCCCTCGCAGGCCCCGTTTTTGCCGCGAAAAAAGCAGCGGTTTCTCTGCCGAAACCGCTGCTTTTATGAATGTGTCAGGATGTGCTGCCGCGCCGGATTTCCCCCTGCCGCAATTCGATGATCCGGGCGTTCAGGGCTTCCAGATCTGCCCGGTCATGGGTCACCAGCAGCACCGGCGTTGTCTCCGCCCTGCGGGCGATGCATTCTGCCCCATGGCGGCGGTTCTCCGCATCCAGTCCGGCAAACGGCTCGTCCAGCGCGATGGCCTCTGCGTCTGCCAGCAGTGCGCGGGTCAGCGCCAGCCGGCGCTTCATGCCGCCGGACCATTCCCGCACCGGCCTGTCCTCCGCATCGGAAAGCCCCAATTCCGCCAGCAGCCGCCGGGCGGCCGCCTCGTCCCAGCCGCTTCCCAGCGCAAAGCGGAGGTTTCCCATGGCGTCCAACCCGTCCAGCAGGCGATCCTCCTGAAAAACGGCGCTCCAGCGGACGCCGGTTCCCAGCAGCTCCCCGCTGTCCGGGCGCTCCAGTCCCAGCAGGATCCGCAGCAGCGTGGTCTTGCCTGCCCCGGAGGGCGCCCACAGGGCCGTCACCCCTGGTTCTATGGTGAAGGAGACGTTTTGCAGCACCGGGCGGCCATGATAGGATTTGCTTATATTCCGAAGCTCCATCAGCCGCCCACCTTTCTCGCCGCCCAGTCCGTCAGGATCAGGAACAGCCGCTCAAACAGCACAGACACCGCCACAATGGTCACGGTCCACGCAAACAGATCCGGCGTCTGGAAATACACCTTGGCAGTGTACAGCCGCTCCCCGACGGAACCGGCAGGCAGGCCGATGACCTCCGCCGCCGCCCCGGCTTTCCAGCAAAGCCCCAGTCCCAGAGAAACTGCCGTGCGGAAATAGGGCATAATCTGGGGCAGGTAGATGTACCGCAGCCGCCGGGAAAACGGCACCCGGAACACCCGCGCCATCTCCAGCAGCTGCCCATCCGTGCGACGGATGCCCTCCAGCACGTTCAGATACACCGGCGGAAACACCATCAGCGCCGAAATGAACAGGGACAGGCTGCGGCTGTTGAGCCATACCAGCGCCAGAATGATAAAGGAGGCCACCGGCACCGCCTTGATAACCGCCACCAGCGGCGCCAGCAGCTCCCCCACGCCGTTTTTCCACGCTGCCAGCGCCGCCAGCAGCACCGCCAGCAGGGTGGAGAGCAGAAACCCGCCGAAGATCCGGGCAGCAGACCAGCCCACCGTCTGCCAGAAGGCAGCCGTGACGGCCAGCTGCCCCAGCCGGTACAGGACGGCGGCAGGGGATGCCAGCAGCAGGCTTCCGTGGGGATAGGCGCGGGCTAACCCCATGGCTGCCAGCTGCCACACCGCCAGCCAGAAGATCACCGCCCACAGGCGGATTTTTGAGGTTTTTTCCCCCATGGGCGGCTCCTTTCCGTTCCGTGATTCAAATTACGGCAGAGCGCTGCTCTGCCGTAATGGTTGGGTTATCTTTATGCTCCGTAGTAGAAATCGTCGGCAGGCAGCGTGCCGCCCACGGAGGAAGGCTCCGCGTCCGCCAGCACCTGCAAATAGCCGGAGAGCTTTTCTTTCATCTCGCTGCCGGTGATGCAGACGATGTTGCAGTAGGGCAGCGCCTTCTCCGCCACAGGCGCGGCTTCCACAATGCCGTATTCGGAGATCAGCTGGGCGGCGTCTGCGTTATTGGCGTTGACCCACTCCACACTGGCTTCATACTCTGCGAGGAACGCATCTACCGCGCCGGGATTGGCCTCCACCACGTCCCGCCGGGCCACAATGACGCCGGTGATGAGGCCGGAGCCGTTATCCAGCGCGTCCCACTCCGCCGTCAGATCCAGCGCCATCCGCAGTCCCTCAATCTTGGTCTGGGCCACGGTGACAAAGGGCTGGGGCAGCAGGGCAATGGAAGCCTGTCCGCTGGCCAGCGCCGCCACACATTCGCTATGCTCGCTCTTCCAGTCGATGGTCACATCCTTGTCCGGGTCAATGCCGTTCTCACTGAGCAGATACCGCAGGGCGTATTCCGGGGTGCTGCCCTTACCGGCGGCCACGATGGTCTGGCCCTTCAGATCCGCCATGGACTGCACGGTTTCGCCGTTCTCCACGATATACAGCACACCAAGGGTGTTCACCGCCAGAACCTCCACGGCCCCCTCGGTCTTGCCGTACAGCACGGCGGCCAGATTGGCCGGTACGCAGGCCATGTCCAGATCCCCCTTGATGAGAGCGGGGGTCACCTCGTCGGCAGAACCGGCCAGGGTAAAGTCATAGGTATTTTTGGTAGATACCACATTCTCCTTGCCCTCCATCATCTCATTGACCGTGTCGCTCAGACTCATCAGCTCCACCAGTCCCATGGCGGTGGGACCTTTCAGCGCTGCGATTCTGAATTCCGCCGGAGTGAATTCCGGGGCCTCAGGGACTTCCGCAGGTTCTTCGCTCTGTGCGGGTTCCTCCGTTTGCGCGGGTTTCTCCGCTTTCTGGCCGCAGGCGGCCAGAGACAGCGTGAGAGCCAGAGACAGGCCCAGTGCCAGCAGTTTTTTCTTCCAATTCATAAGTCCGCTTCCTTTCATACGCTCCCTGCCGGGGCATAGACAGTCTTGGCGGTAACGCCCTCCAGACGTCCCAGCTTGCCGGACAGGGCGGAGATGACGCCGCCGGGGGCGTCCATGGCCACACTGATGATGTTCACGCCCTTTTCCCGATAGGGTACGCCCATCCGTCCGATGATATGCGGCCCGTACTGATGCAGCAGCTCATTGAGTACGGTAACGGAAGCGCCCTCCCGGACAATGATGGCAATGACGGCCACCCGCGTTTCCACAGCTTCCACAGTGGTCTCTCCTTCCAGAATAATGATACATCCCCCCTGCCGTTCGGCAGAGGGGATGACAAATATACACAGTTGTCCTTCCTCAACTTTCGGTTCGGAGCTTCCTCACCGGCAGAACGGTATCGGGGCGGTGTCGCCGGGCAGAAATACTTTCCGGAGACAAGAGCAACATACCATATCCAGCTTTGCCTGTCAAGCCGGACGCGGAAATCGCCCGTTTATCTGCACTTGACGGAATGAATCCTGCTGATTTTGCCGGGCAGCGCGGGTTCGGGCGTCAAACGGCGAAAAAATCTGCTGCACGATGTGGGAAAACCGGAACATTCTGTCGGCGGGTTCCGTCCATATATACAGACAAGTCGGATTTTAAGGAGGCATGGAACATGAAGAAGTTAACGGCAGCGCTCCTCAGCCTTGCGCTGGTTTTCTCATTGGCAGGCTGCGGGGCAGCAGCTCCCGCCGGCACAGGTTCTTCCGCGCCTTATGCCGGAGCGCCCAAAATCGTGTTAGACGGTCACGATTATTTTGCAGCGGATTTGACCATTCTGGATGAACTGCCGGAGGGGTATCTTTACGCCGGCGAACTGACTGACGAAGAAAAAGAATATGCCGCCATCGACGGCAGTCAGTATTATACTCCTGAGGGATCGGAAACGCCGGATGACTTTTATGTATATCAGGAATGCGGAACAAGAATCAGCGACACAGAGGTGGACAACACCCAAAGGCAGTGGGCCTATGTGAAATGGAGCAGACGCTGACCCGTTCCTTGTCCGCTGCCGTGACGGAACCGAAATGCATACAGCGCCGCCCGGCTTCGGGCGGCGCTGTCGTGTGAAGAAAAGTGGCATCTTTTCTCGGTTTTCCGATGCGGCCCCATCCGCGCGGAAAACAGGTTGGAGACTTGCAGGATCTCCGGGAAAAAGGAAAGATAGAAAAGAAAGATAGGAAATAGGAAGATAAGGTTTAGGAAAGATAGGAAATAAGGAAAGAAAAATAGAGGTGTATTCCCGTGGCTTATTCCGCCAGCTGCTTGCCCATGGCACGGCAGGCTTCCAGCGTGTCGTCGTCAGGCGTTTCCTGACAGGTAATGCTGTCGCAAGCGAGGTTGATCCCGGCGTCGTCGCAGTCCTTTTCCCAGGTCCGCATCCACTCGCCGTCGCCCCAGCCGAAAGAGCCGAAGAGGGCAACCTTTTTGCCGCCCAGGCTGTTCTTGCAGGCGGAGAACATAGGCTCGAACTCCATCTCCTCCAGCACTTCAGAACCCATGGCCGGGCAGCCGAAGGCCACCGCGTCCACGCCGCTGAAGGTAGAAGCGTCCACTTGAGCAGGCTCCAGAAGCACAGCCTCCGCACCCGCATTCTTCATACCCTCCAGAACGGCTTCTGCCATCTGCTTGGTATTGCCGGTGCCGCTCCAATAAATCACAGCAGTCTTTTTCATGTTGAACATTCTCCTTTCTTGAGAGATATCCGGCGGCTTGAAAGCCGCGGCATTTGGTATATCAGACCGCGACGGCAAGCTGTCCGATGCCGGAACCGGCCCGCCAAAGCTCGCAGTAGATATCGGTGCATTTGCGGTATCTGGCAAACAGGCGCTGTGCCTGCTCCACGTCGCCGTAGACCTTCCAGAGTCCCGCGCATT
Source organism: uncultured Oscillibacter sp. (assembly GCA_900544615.1). GTDB lineage: Bacteria > Bacillota > Clostridia > Oscillospirales > Oscillospiraceae > Oscillibacter. The sequence goes on from UQVS01000020.1 coordinate 21,757, forward strand.
TGTAGTTGACGGCCCGGTTTTCGATGAAACCCAGCACGTCCTGAGGCGGATAGCTGAGAAACAGCCCTACCTCATGAGGGAATTCGCCCCCGGAGCGAAAGCGCCGCGCCAGATACGCCACGCACTGCTCACTGCCCTTGTTCGGATATCCGGCCTCCGCCAGCAGCGTCCCTGCCAGCTGATCCTTCAGATCCTTCCGCAGTTCGGAGGGGCGGTAGAGGTACAGCAGAGCCTTTCTGTCCTGATAGCGCAGCGGCAGCAGCCGCAGCCCCTTGGGTACCAGAATCCGATTCAGATCCCGGATCTCTGCCGTCAGGCCGGGCAGGCTGTCAAAGGGAACCGGGAAAATCGTGCCGGTCTTGATGCCGGCCAGCGTCGGCGCACATTGCCGCACCAGATTTTCCTCAGACATACAGCGCGCTCCTTTCGGCCCGGTCAGGTTCCGCGGCACAGGCAGGCGCCGGTGTGAAAAGCGCCCGCCCGCGCTGTGGACGCCCAAAGTTAGAGGGCCTTAACTTTTGAAGAGGAAAGGGGGGCTTAACCTCTTTGACTGTATCCTATCAGAATTTTCCTGCCGCATCTGCTCCAAAACGATGGATCCGGCTCCAAAACGATAAAAAACCCAATTTTCTTTTTCCGGCAGGATCGCGCGGAAAAGCCCGCCTCTGAAGCGGCAGACCGCAGCAGCCGTCAGGCGGTATCAGCAGGCCGTCCCCCGCTCTCCCTGCGGGGCGCAGCTGTCGTAAGCCTCACCTGCCCGGTATTCCCGGGGAGAAACGCCCACCACATCCCGGAAAGCCTTGGCGAACTTGCTGGCATTGTCATAGCCGAACTGGCCCGCAATATCCAGCACTGTCCGATCCGTATCCCGCAGCAGCTCTGCCGCTCCCCACATCCGCTGGGAACGGACATAAGCCGCCGGGGACATCCCATAGACCCCGGCAAAGCTGGCCTTCACCTGCGCTTCAGAGACGCCGAACCGGTGGGACAATTCCCGCAGGGTCACGGTCTGATCCGGTTCCGCCAGCAGGCAGGCGCGCACCTGCTCCGCCAGTGTCACCTGCGAAGCGGTGCAGCCATGAACCGGCTGCGCGGCTGGCTCCAGCGTGCTGAGAAACAGCAGCAGCTCCAGCAGCTTCACTTTCAGGTATCCCTTGCGGATGTCCTCCGGCACGGCGTAAAGCTCCGAAAAGACGTGCTTCACCCGCCGAGAGGACCGGGCGGCAAAGACAGCGCCGCCGGGACACAGCTTTTCCATCAGCGCCGCCGGACGCACTTCCACATCGCTGAGGATGCAGGACAGACATTCCGGCGCATCCGCCGGATCAATCACCACCGCGATCCCATGGTAATGCCCGGTGGGAAAGCGGCTGCCCTGAGGCAGCGAGGAAGCCCGCGCCACCACCAGATCTCCCGGCGTCAGATAGAAATAGCGGCCATTCTGCCGGTACTCCACCCGCCCTTCCAGACAATGATGGATCTCCAGACGTTCACCCGAACCGCCCCGCGCCTCCCGGCAGGAGCGGGCGTGAATATCCCGGTAAATCAGTTCCATTCCCGGAAACACCGAATACAGGATCTCAGCGGCCTCTCCTCCTGTGGCGTCCAGATGGATCATCCGGGGCGCATCGTTTTTGCAAACCGTCTCCAAGCAGGGGCGGGTTTCCGTGGATGGTGCAATGGGCAGCATGGCGGGGACTCCTTTCAACGCAGGTACGTTAGTTAGATTGCTTTAACCAAAGCATAGCACATCTTTTGCCGCCGCGCAAGTTCACCGGCCCATAAAAACATTCCCGCGGGCGGTCGATTTCCGACATCCCGCTAAAGCAAGGTTCACAGGGTATACTGCAAAAAACAAATACGCGTAAGCGGCAGATAACAACAAGCGCTATTCCGCCACATCCCCCTATCCGCTATTATATGCTATTCAGTTCTATCCACCTGCATATGCTGCAATTTACCCCAACGGGAGCAAAATACAAAAATCCGCATAAAAGTACCGTGGATATTATACTTGACCCCATGAAGTTTACAGCCAACAGGTATAGTACACTTTGACATTACCAGTTCTTGTCACTATCAAATTAGTCAAATTAAGTATCACTTCGTACCACTTCCGCTATGACCTTGAAGCACTACGTCAAAGGCAGATGCAACAATCCGCATGAAGCAGCGGCGGCGGTGGATGCCCTCTACAGCGCCCACCATCCGTATGGGCTTCTTTTTTGCAAAAAAAAGCTACCGCCTGCAAAATGCAGACGGTAGCTTCATACATATCTCGGCGCTTTTTCGTTGGCAACTGTCGTAAATTTGTGGTAAGTTTATCAGTTTGCCAGCGAAAAGTCCTTTGCTTTCAATGCTTTGCGGCGATCGATTAGTACATGCCGCCCTTCAAAACCGCAACTTTTTGAAGCAAAACGAATATAACGGAAAATGCAGATTTTCATAGAGTTATCAAGGCTTTGAACCCGTTTTTGACGCTTCCTTGATTTTGATGAAATTCACACATTTCTATGCAAATCTACGCCACTTGACAGGGAATTGGCGTAAGTTGTGGCGTAAGCCAACCAACTTCGTACAATGAAAATTACAGGCTGCTGGCGATCTGTTCAAAGGCTCTCTCGACGGAATCAAAGCTGCTGTGCGTGTAGACGTCCAGCGTCACGCTGGCGTTGGAATGTCCCATCAGATATTGCAGGCTTTTCACATCAAGTCCTGCCTGCTGAACGTTGGTGCAGAAGGTATGCCGCAGCACATGGGGCGTGATCCGAGGGACAGGCTTGCCGTATGCCTTTTCAAATCGCGCTTGCAGACCCCGCATATAGTTCTCCAAGTGCATCGCGACCTTCGGCATCCCGGACTTGTCCAGAAAGAGAAAACCGCTGTGACCGTCCACCAGCAATTCCACCTTCGGGGCGGTTCTGGCTTTCACCACCCGCATCAGCGCCATGTAAACCGCGTCCGTCATGGGGACGTTTCGGATGCCGCTTTTGGTTTTGGGCGGCGTGACGAAATAGGGCTTCTCCGCCGTCCGGCATAGCTGCCGCCGAACGTGAATACAGCGTCGGTCGAAGTCAATATCTGCCCGTGTCAGACCGTACAGCTCGCTCACACGCAAGCCGGTTCCCAGCAGGATCACAATGTCATCATAGTAATTCCCGCCGCAGTCCTGCACGAATTGCAGATACTTCTCCTGCTGCTCCTTGGTCAGCGCATCGCGTACATAGGCATCCTTCGGCACCACATCAGACAGCTTGAACTTGAACGGGTTCTTGCGGATGATGTCATCATCCACCGCCATTTCAAATGCCGGTCTGACAACGCTTTGCAGCACACCGATGGTGTTTTGCTTGATGCCGCTGTCGTGCAGAAACACGAACCAGCCCTTTGCGTCGGAGAGCTTTACGGTTTTGATCGGCTTCTGTCCGAATGGGTCGGCGTGAATCCGTTTGACCGCAGAGCCATAAGACCGCAGCGAATTTTGCTTCAAGCCCCGTTTTAGATTCATGTAGCGATCAACCAGCTCCGCCACGGTCATTTCTCCCGCAGCATAGTCGATGCCGTCCGCCATGTCGCGCCGCAGCTCGTCCTCTTTCTTCCGCAGCTCTGTCAGGGATTTGGCGTAAATACAACGCCGTTTCTTGTGTATATCGGTATAACGATAGTCATAAGTGCCGTTTACTCTTTGGCTTTCGCCGTCCTTCAAAACACGACCTTTGCTATCTTTGCGCTTTTCAGACAATTCAGAAACTCCTTTCCGTGAAAAGCGCTATTATAGGGATTGATACAAGTATATCATACCGAATATGCGATTTCCACTGATATTGAACAGGAACAGACAACTTTTTCAAAGTGTCGCTGTGTCATAGATTTTCACATCACTTCTTCAAATAGAATACGCCTGCTCGATGAACTGATCGAACAGGCGGCGTTTAATCAGGCGCTTGTTGCCCACCCAGAGGACGAATTTGCAGCGGTCCTCGTTGGTGATCTCGCGCAGTTTGTTGATACCAATGCCAGAGTAAGCCGCAGCCTCCTCCAAGCTCAGATTGCTCTTTTCCCAAATCGGGATTTCCTTCATAGGCAGTTTACCCTCCTTATAAAATAGCCAGACAGGGCGAGGCGGCAACGCAGTCCGGCAACGGACTTCCAAAAACCTCGAAACAAACCCGGTCTGACGGTTAATTTACGGTTTTCCTTTTCTTCTATTTTTCTGTTGCTTTGGTTGTCAAAGGTAGAAAAACCTGACAGGACAAGGATTTCTCCGGCAACCAGCCCGGCAACGGGATAGCAGCAGGCTTTGCAACAAACCGTACCTTTCAGAACGGCATCTCGATCTGCTCTGTAATCTCTACAAAGCCGTCCGGGATTTTTGCGGCTGAGTTGCCGCTGCCGGTTGCAGCTCTTTCGCGCTCCCAGCCCTTTTGCCTGCCGTATCCGGCAAAGCTGCGGGGATTGGAGAAATACGTCCAGCCGGTCACGCACTGGTTCATAATTTCGTTGATCTCCCGGATCTCCCATTGCTTCGGCTCATCAAAGGCGTGGTTCAGCGCCTCCTTGTAAAGCTGCTTGGAACAGACAGTATCGCCCGCATAGCTGTCCAGAAACGCCTGAATCATGCCTGCCTTGGTGTCCTCCGGCATGAAGTCCTTCTGATGTTCTTTGAGATAGCGCACCATTTCCGGGCTGAACGTCAGCTTCCAGCTGCCTGCCCGATAGATGGTCATTGCCTCCGCCCATACCTGCTGCAAATAGGCTCTGGATGCGGCTTCATCCTCCAAAATATGAACCTCCGCCTGCTCCGGGCAGACCTGTACCGGCAAAAAGCGACGATTGCCGGAACGGTCGAGAGGCAGGAAGTCCATTGCGTTGGATGTACCGCCGAACACGCATTGCCGCAATCGGTCTGCCGGGTGGGTTTCATACGGAATTTTATAGACTTCCTTCTGGCGGCTCAGAAACGACTTGATTTCCTCAATACTCTTGGCATTGGCGGTGGCGATCATTTCAGACATCTCGATGATCCAGTGCCCTTGCAGCTTGCGGTACACATTTTCATCGTCCAGCTTCCGCAGATCGTCGGAAAACCACTCATCCTTGCCTGCCAGTAGGCGAAAGAAGGTGGACTTTCCTGCGCCCTGACCGCCCACCAGACAGAGCATAACCTCAAATTTGCAGCCGGGATGAAATGCCCGATGAATCGCACCCAGCAGGAACAGCCGCAGCGCCTGAAAGGTGTACTCGTCTGCTTCCGCGCCGAGAAAGTGGTGCAGACAGTAGCGGATACGTTCTGTTCCGTCCCATGCAAGACTGTTCAGATAGTCCCGGACCGGGTGATAGCTGTTCTGATGGGCAGCGAGATCGGCGGCATCTATGATTTTCTTCTCACTTGTCAGGTCGTAATTCTCTTCCAGATACAGCCGGATGTACTTCATATCCGTGTCGGTCATGGAGGTGCCGGGGCTTCGGTCGTAGCCGATGGGCTTCACAATGTCGGTGCGGTCGGTCAGCAGATTGTAGGCGATCGCGCCGGAGAGCAGCGGATCATGCTGAAATACCATCAGGCAGTTCTTGATACTGTTGCGGACACCACCTTTTTCCGTGGTGTCCAGCATGGCTTTTACTTCTTCAACGCTCATCGGCGGTGCCATACTGCCTGCCTGCATTTTGAGCTGCTGCTTCATCTGCGGCGGCAAGCTCTGCCATTCGCTGCTCAAGTTTCCTCACTTCCTCTCCATATTCGATCACAACGGATGCCCGCGCATGTATATCCCCGCACAACAACTCATCCAACAGATATTCAATCAGCGAAATTCTCTGTAACGCTTCCACAAAGCGCGGATCAAAGCCATCCTCCGGCGTTTGCGGGGTATCCTCCTTCCAGCGGCATAACAGCCGGTAATAGTCCAACAGCACACGGAAGCAGTAGCGTTCCATGTGCGGATAATTCTGTTCGTCGGTATTTTGTTGTCGCGGCTTGCTCATTTTGCCCGTGCCATCCTCATACGGAATAGCAAAATCCTGTGCCAGCAGAATTGCAGCTTCCTTGCTGCCGATCCCGCGAAGCCGGGAAACGAAGTCGATCACGTCCCCGGTAACACCGCAGCCGAAGCAGTAATACCGGCGATCCAGCTTCATGCTGGGCGTACTGTCATCATGGAACGGGCAGCGGCACATTCCGTTTCGCTCCACCCGGATGCCGTATCGCTCCGCAGCCTGCCGGGTGGTCACAGACTGCTTGACGGCTTCAAAGATACTCAATAGGCAACGCCCTCCTTAGTGTTCGATTTCCTGCTTTTTCTGCCGCAGCTCGGTGTTCTGGCGTTCCTGTTCATGCTGCCCCTCGTAGATGTTGTAGTGAATCGCCCAGAGCTTTTTCGCGTCGGCATGGAGCGGCGAAAGCTCTGACTGAATGTCCCTGTATTCCTGCTCCAACTGCGCCCGTTCTTTGCGCCATGCGGTGATGGGCAGCTTGCCATCTTTGAAATACGGTTTCAGCTTGCGCTCTGCCATGTAGAACGTCCGCAACTCGTTATCGTGTTCGGATTCGTATTTCTGCCTGGATTTCTCAAATCGGATGGATTTCAGCTTGTCCGCAGCGGGCTTGCCGGACTTGTAGTAGTCCACCATCCGCAGCAGTTCGTCCACTTCTTTGATACGGGCTTGCTTTGACGATGCCGACTTTTTCAACGTGTCGATTTTGTCCTGCATGGCGTGAAGCGTAGTTTCCAGATCGTCCACGGTGTAAAGTTTTTTAGATTGCAGAAAGCTGAACGCCTCGGCATAACGCTGCAAATTTGCGTTCTTTGCCTTATTGCTGTACGCACCCTTGTTGCGATTGGCGCAATGCAGCGCCAGCAGGTCGTTCAGCGTGGGCGGCTGGGGCTTGGCAAGCTCGGCTTTTACGTTCTTCAGCCAGCCGATCAGCGCGGCGATTTTTTCTTTCGTCGCCCGCAGCAGCGCGTTGGTTTTCCGAATGAAACGGTTGAGATCGCCCTTGTCGGTGCGGATGCCCTTTGCCTCCATTGCCCGAACGGTGGGACCCTCGTGCTGGGTGGGAATCTGCTCTACCCCCTGACGGGCAAAGCTGCGGTGGTCAATGCGACAGTCTAAGCCTTTTTCGGCAAACTTGGCGTTACACAGGTCAGCCCATGCCTGCCGCCATGCTTCCAGCGTTTCGGGCTTTCCCCAATCTGTCGTGGGAACGGCGTTGAACACATAATTGCCTGCCTCGTCCAGAACACGCTCGCCGTGTTCGTCCAGCACATATTCCCGCCGCTGTTTGTTTCCCCACCTACCGTCCGGCTCTATGGGGCGAATCGGACACATGACGTGAAAATGCGGATTAGAAATGCCACCGTTCTCCTTGTCCGGCTGATGCACGGCGAAGTCCGCCACCATGCCCCGGTTCACGAAATTGTCCAATAAGAATTGCCTTGCAAGATCGATGTTCTCCTGCATGGAAAACTCGTTCTGCAAGGCAATGTCAAAGCTATATGCAAGCTGGGCTTTCTTTCCGCGCTCGGCTTTCTCCACGGCATTCCAGAGCGTTTCACGGTCTGCATACTCTGGCGGCGCGTGAGATGGCAGCAGGATTTCAGAACAGACCACACCGCCTTTGCGGGTATAGTCGCTGATCTCGCCGTAATACTCACTGTGCAGCTTTTCCCCGGCACGGTAGGCGGCAGCAGCCACGGCAGATTGCCCCGCGCTGCGCTTGATCTGCGTCACATGAAAATGAAACAGTGCGATGGTCAGTTACCTCCTGCATGGCTGCTGACAGTTTCCGTGAGCAGTCTTTGTACGTCCGGCAACACAAAAACCTGTTCTGCAAAAGCGTAAAACTCGGTTTCGCTCAAATCCTTTGTCCGCGGTGCAACGCTCTCAATGGCAGCACCACGGGTGATAAGCCGGTGCGCCCGCTTGCGCCGTTCTCCTTTTTCATAGTAGGCGGCTCGGTTTTCAAGGCGCTGAATTTTGTGCTGTTCCTGCGCAAGCTGCCGCTCCACCTTTTCTTTCTCGGCTTGCAGCTTTTCGATTTCTTTTTCGTGCATAATCTCAACCTCCCGACTGATATAAAAATGGATAGAAAAAGACCGCCTACGTTTTCGGTAGACGGTCTAACTTACGGTATGGGATTTTCAGACTTTGCGGTGGGAATGGTCTGCGCCAGCAGGCTGTTTCCGCAGCAAAGTGCGCTGGGATAGACGCGCAAGCGTCGCAAGGGGTGCAGCCCCTTGTTCGGAACAAAGTGACGCAAAACAGCCCGGCCATTCAAATGTCCGGGCTGTTTGTTTCCGCAGGACGCACGATACAGGGGCTGCCCTGTATAGAAGTGCGCCCTTTGTTCCAAAGGGATTATTTTATGTCAATCGCTCCGTTTATTTGTTCTCACTTAATCATTTCAACGCCTTCATTTGTTGGGTAGAATTGAAGCGCATCTTGGACTGTCATAAACGCTCCGGCATCATTCCAGCTATTTGTCATTCGTTTTTCCATTGCTGTCATTGCAGGATATTGGAGCCAGCTTCGTTGATGAGTGTAATTGACCCAACTGCTGATGATATAGCCATCCTGCATCTCCGCAATGGGATAAGCAACATAGCCACGATAATTTTCACCTTGCCTTGGCATAGAAAAAGTGGCAAAAACATCGGTACTTGTTTGCTCTCCCCAGAAAATGCTGTTGGATGTAAAAGTTTGATTGTCAAGAGAATAATAAGGGGCGGCGAAGGTTTCCCCACCCTTGTCATACAGCACACGTCCAGTTACTTCACCGTTAGAAGCCCATCCATCTGAAATATCTCGATATACGGGCCAAAGCTGAATCGACTCTGTGCCGTAAAATCCAGGATCGGTAGTCCAAAGGAAATGATGGAAAATGATCCATCTTTCTCGTTCGCCAGGTATTTGCACTCCAACGCCGGTAATGCGTAACTCTTTTACATCATAGACAGTCTTTTGCTCAATATGGCGTTTCTCTCCATTACTATACTCTGTAGTTACCGTTCTGCCGTCATTCACTGGTTCGTCCGTGATGTCAACGACAACCTGTAAAGCACCATCACAAGCTGCAATGTCTTCTGGCGTGAGATCGTTCAAAACATATTCTGGGAAGCCAAGTTCCGTGAGATGGCTCTTGATTACCTCTACTTCAGTATGTTCTGACGAATCCACTGTACTCCAGGCCATCGGATAACTGCCACCGAAAATATAGCCAAAAGCACAGCCGATGATAAGCACTGAAAGGAGAACGAGCACGATACATCTGTCTGTTACCTTAATAGATACGGTTTGAATTGAATACCCAGCTTCATCAAGTTCTTTTGAGAGCATATAGATATTACGGATGATGAAGATGTATCCAATAACCATTGCCCCAGCAATTACCAGTCCATTATACTGAATAACAGCCAGAACGCACATGAGTGCATACCAGATAATCAGTGCAACGGCACCTCCCGCTCGCGGAGGAAGATTTACTTTTCTCTGCACAGCTCTGAGTCCACGCCAGAGACAAAAGAACTCGACGAGCAGAAGCAAAAGGTTTGCAACGGTTAGCACCGATGTGACTTGGGGAGTAAAAATTGTGCTTTGGATAATGGTCGTATTTAGAATCAGCATCGGGAAAAAGTATGCCGCTCGGATTACTGTTATAATAAAGCAATTTCTAAACCATTTGTTTTCACGCCATAGAGAACGAAACCCTACTAGTGACAGCACCATTCCAACGGCAGGAAGAATATAATTTAGGCACCAAAAGTTCAGCGTGATAGCGCAAAGTGCCATGCCAATGAGTACACAGCTCATTGCTTTTCTCCATGGTGTTACATCTTCAACAACATCATCAGGGGGAAAATCTAAAACGCTTTTTTCAAGCATTGTCTCAAAATCTCTTTCGTTCATGGATTCCCATTCATGATTACTCATGCACTTCACCTCCTAACATCTTGCGAAGCTGCTTTTTCAAGCGATACAGTTTTCCCTCGACCGCTCTTTCAGTCATCCCCAGCTCGGAAGCAATTTGGGCTGTTGATTGTAAGTAATAATATTTTCTATAAAACAGCATCCTGTCCTTGGGCGATAACTGGCGCAAAGCGTAATTAACCGCAGATTGCCGTTCTTTTTGTATAATCATTTCTTCAGGACTTGGCTCCGGTGATGGTGTATCGTCTGGAATTTCTTCAACGCTATTATGACGGTGAGTATCCCTCGTATAGTTCAGCGCAGCATTTCTGGTAATCGCCGTCAACCACGTCTTCCAACTTCCTCGTTCTTGGTTGAACTGTTCTATTTTTTTCCAGACACGCATTGCTACTTCTGAAAGGCAGTCCTCTTGATCCTGTGAATTTTGCAAAATAGGCGCAATAATGTATCTCATCAGTGGCCCATAGTGCAACAATAAGGCGTCCATGCCTTTTTCATTTCTTTGAAGCAGCAATTCGATAATATCCTGTTCTTGCACAGCATCGCCTCCTCTCGGATTTGTTTTCTATTTAATTATACACGAGTTGACAAGAAAACCCACAGATATTTCAATAACTTTTATGGGACCAATTTAACCCATTTAAAAACTGATTGTTTGCTCGTTCTTTTGCAAACTGCCGCCGTTCCTCGCTATACGGCGCAGTCAGCCGAAAACTTAACTGCCCTTTCTCGATCTCAAAGGTCAGCCCTCCTTGCTCATCATCGTCGGTCTGGCGGCAGCATTGCGGGTGCTTTGCCGCAAATGCTGTCAGCCGCTTTTTGAGATCGGTGTTGTGGGTCTGTACCTCAATGATGCGGCTATGCTCATCAAAATAAATCACGGTTGTCTTTTGCTTTTTGGTAAGCCCTGTTCTCATAAAACCTCCTGCATAAAAAAAGCAGCAACTACCATTTCGGAAGTTGTTACCGCTTTTGCCACACGATGTCATACCCCAGCGCGTCCGCCAACTCTACCGCCTCGCCATAGCGGAGCGAACCGCGCTTGAGCTTGCCAGAGAGATTTGGAACGCTGCGGCTCCAGCCGTATTCATTGGAGAGGTAGTCCACTACCTCGGTCATGGTTCTGCCGGTGCGGACAATGTAGGACTTGATCTCGTTGCGATAGGTTTCAGATTTTCTCATTTTCAAACTTTCCTCCTGTTTTTTCGATGCGCCCTATGGTAAAATGGGTTTGTTAAATCGTGACACCCGTTCGCCATAGGGCGCTGGTTTTTGATGCACGGCTTTCGGCTGGAAATACTGCCAATGATACGTTGGTCACAGGCGGCACCTTCCGCTTTTGCCGTTTGATGTGTCTTTGCGTGAAACGGAGAAATATCATGTTGAACGACAAACGTCGTTCACTGCTGAATAGCGCTCTATTCCGTGCAGATAACCGCACAGAGCAGAAAACTATTTCGCCGTTTTCACTTGCTTTGATTTTTACATTCGATTTTGCCGCTCTTTCCGAATGTCGTTCCTGCCCGGAGGATCGCTCCCGGCGTTTCGTTCTCCTTGGTGCGCTGGATGCGGCACTTCGCCAGAGGACATATCCCGTTCGGACGGTCATGCAATTTTCAAGGTTCAGGTGCGATTGCAAGACCATTTTAGCGAAAAATATAGCCCTCTCCCGTATATCCAAGAGGTCGGAAAACGCGCTGAAAAACGCAGATTTCCACGCTCATGGACAAGACCGGGAAAGGGCAGAAATTTGAAGGGAGGACACCGCTATGCAGCCAAAACTCACCATTCAGGAACGGCTCAAAGACCTGCGCGTAGAGCGCGGTCTGACACTGGAACAGCTTTCTGCGGAAACAAGCATCTCAAAATCTGCGCTGGGAAAATACGAAGCCGACGATTTCAAAGACATCAGTCCGTTCAGCATGGTGGCGCTGGCAAAGTTCTACGGCGTGTCCACCGATTACCTGCTGGGGCTGACAGAACAAAAAAATCACCCAAACACAGAGCTGGACGCTCTGCATTTGGGTGATGATGCAATCGAAGTATTGAGAACGGGCAAGTTCAACCACCGGCTGCTGTCGGAGTTGATCTGCCACAAGGATTTCCAGCGTTTCATGCTGGATGCCGAGATTTACGTTGACCGGATCGCGGATATGCGGATCAACGACATGAACGCCGTACTGGAAGCGGTTCGACAGATGGCATTGATGAAAAACGGCGGCGATGCAAACGACCTGTACCTGCGGACGCTGGAAGTCGCGCAGATCAGAGAGGATGAATATTTCGGAAGCCTGATTGTGGATGACCTAAAAGTCATTCTCCGTGACATTCGAGAGCAGCATCGCCCCGACACTATGACTGCGGATGAAAGCGCCCTCGTAGCAACCGTACAGGGTCAGTTGCAGGATGCGATGAATTTTGAGGGCAGTTCTGAGGAAAAGAAAGCCCGTTCGTTCCTTGTCACTTTGGGCATTGATTATGACAAGCTCTCGAAAGAGCAGTTTGTCACGCTAATTGAAATACTTAAACTATCCAAGCACATGAAAAGCCCCATGAGTCAGCGCGGGAAAGCAAGACCGCAATTGCAGCACGGAAAAGGCAAGCGAAAGCACAAATAAAATGTGTAGCACTATTATTTATTACATGTTTTCATATCATAAAAAAGGTGCCGCTATCTCTGGAACAGGACAGTGGCACCTTAAAATTACTCCCAAGGCTGTTGATTTGTTGAAGTTGAATTGCTATATTCCAAGTTTGTATCTTCAAGAATGGAACACTTCACAATACTCTTGCCCTGCTCTTCGGGACCAGCGTATACTCTCGGAATATTGCCACAAGTAATTTGAATATATTCTTTAATGATTAAATCGTTATCCATGCATAGCCCTCCTCATGCTTGTTGAGATGCATTGATTATCATAGCCTGACCTGCGTGATTCTCAACAATTTTCAGTGCATTAGTACTAGATAGCGTTTGCATAAAAGAATGGTGAATTGTTAAAACGCAATCTTGTAAGTCTTTACAATCGTCAATCTGACGATCATCAAGTCGCTCTAGAGGAACAATTTTCAGCCCCAAATTGTTTAACTCATCAATGTGTATATGCCGCGAATGTGAGTAAGTCGCATTATGACTAGACAAAGCATCAACAACTTTTCTCGCCCTTGCCTCTGCATCAGTATATGCACTAAACATGTTTTCAGTCAGCCATTTATTTACTATTGTATCCGCCCATGTCATTGCTTTTTTACAGTCACCAATGAATGTAGGATGATATTTTGAAATAATTGGTCCCCAAACACGCGCCATTTCTGGATTTGCTTTCACATCACTACAGGCCTCGTTAAATTCTTCAATTATGCCCGCACAAGACATGCCACCAAACTGTGGATCAATGGGGCCTAGATTAGATTGCTTGCCCATAATGATCTCTTTAGAAGACAATGCAATCATCGTGCCAGCCGACATGGCAATCTGAGGTACAAAAACACGAATGTCTTTTCCAAATAATGCTTTAAGATAAGAAACTAAAGATTCCGCGGCTGCAATTTGCCCGCCAGGAGTGTGCAAAATAAGATCCAGCCCTTTACTTCTGTCTAAGCCACAAACCGCTTGCATAAATGCGTTTTTGTCGTTATCGTCAATTCCTGTCCCGTCAATCCGTGGTTTTTGCACAAAAGCAGAGTAATAGGCTATAATATTCCGACCAGTATACTTGTGCATGGTACCAAGATACTTTCGCCGCATTGCATCCATGGGATTGGGGGTGTTCTTCAAATTATCTAGAACTGTTCCCCAACTCGGCATATGTATCACTCCTTCTCTACTGCTATTGGGGAGAATATAAATATTATAGACGACGAATATGAAGAATTCAAGATTTTTCAAAACGATTTCTTGAATGAATCAAAATATCGCTTTTCTTGTTTGAATTTTGCATAAGCCTTAACACAAATATACTTCCTGCTTTTTCTGGAATCACTTCGTCACGATATTATATCATGCGCCTCTATTTTACCGCAGATATGAGAAAGCTACATCCGTAGATGACTTTTTCGATGAACAAAAATCGGCACCTGCTTTTTAAGGCAGGTGCCGATTTCTGTTACCCTATAATGCGCTTGAATTTTTGGCGTAAGTGGCGTAAGTTTGGCGTAAATCCGCTTTTGCGCATCCAAAAAATCAAGCAATTTCAAGGCTTTGCGGCGTCTCTTAGTACATGCCGCCCATGCCGGGATCGGCGGGAGCTGCGGGCGTGGGGGGTTCGGGCTTGTCGGCCACCAGAGATTCGGTGGTCAGAACCATGGCGGAGACGGAAGCGGCGTTCTCCAGAGCGGAACGGGTCACCTTGGCGGGGTCGATGATACCGGCGGAGACCATATCGCAGTACTCCTCCTTGTAAGCGTCGAAGCCGTAGCCGACCTTGCCGGAGTTGCGGACCTTCTCCAGAATCACGGAGCCGTCCAGACCGGCGTTGGCAGCGATCTGACGGATGGGCGCTTCCAGAGCTTTGGCGATGATGCGGACGCCGGTCTTTTCGTCGCCGTCAACGGTGTTCAGCAGCGCTTCCACAGCGGGGATGATGTTCACAAAGATGGTGCCGCCGCCGGCGACCACGCCTTCCTCAACGGCAGCGCGGGTGGCGTTCAGAGCGTCCTCAATGCGGAGCTTCTTCTCCTTCATCTCGGTCTCGGTAGCGGCGCCGACCTTGATGACGGCCACGCCGCCGGCCAGCTTGGCCAGCCGCTCCTGCAGCTTCTCCTTATCATAATCGCTGGTGGTGACAGCGATCTGATTGCGGATCTGGCCCACACGATCCTTAATGGCCTGTGCGTCACCGGCACCGTCCACAATGGTGGTGTTCTCCTTGGTGACCTTCACCTGACGGGCGCGGCCCAGCATATCGATGGTGGCGGTCTTCAGTTCCAGGCCAACCTCCTCGCTGATGACGGTACCGCCGGTCAGGATGGCAATATCCTGCAGCATCTCCTTGCGGCGGTCGCCGAAGCCGGGGGCCTTGACGCACACAACGTTCAGGGTGCCGCGCAGGCGGTTGACAATCAGGGTGTTCAGGGCTTCGCCCTCCACATCCTCGGCGATGATGACCAGCTTCTTGCCAGACTGCACCAGCTGCTCCAGAATGGGCAGGATGTCGGAGATGACGGAGATCTTCTTGTCGGTGATGAGGATATAGGCATCGTCAATGACGGCCTCCATCTTCTCGGTATCGGTGACCATATAGGGGGTGATATAGCCGCGGTCGAACTGCATACCTTCCACGACCTCGCTGTAGGTCTCGGCGGTCTTGGACTCCTCAATGGTGATCACGCCGTCGGCGGAGACCTTCTCCATGGCGTCGGCAATCAGCTTGCCAATCTCCTCGTCACCGCTGGAAACAGCGCCGACACGGGCGATGTCGTTGGAGCCGTCCACCTTCTTGGCCTGCTTCTTGACCTCAGCCACAGCGGCCTCCACGGCCTTGGACATACCTTTCTTTACCACGATGGGGTTGGCGCCTGCGGCCAGATTCTTCAGACCCTCATGGATCATGGCCTGTGCCAGCAGGGTAGCGGTGGTGGTGCCGTCGCCAGCGACATCGTTGGTCTTGGTGGAAACTTCCTTCACCAGCTGCGCGCCCATGTTCTCAAAGGGATCGGGCAGCTCAATTTCCTTGGCGATGCTGACGCCGTCGTTGGTGATGAGGGGAGCGCCGTACTTCTTATCCAGAACCACGTTGCGGCCCTTGGGGCCAAGGGTGATCTTAACGGTATCGGCCAGCTGATCGACGCCGGCCTGCAGAGCCTTGCGGGCTTCATCGCCGCGCATAATGAGCTTAGACATAATTCATAACCTCCCAGAAAATTAGAAGCAAAGATAAATTTCAATCATTTTCGCCGTGACATGTGCGTGGCGAAAATACATTGACCCAGCCGCCGGGGGCGGCGTTCACCAGTTCTCAAACTGGTGGGGGGAATCTAAAGGGGGGGGATGAAATCCCCTCTTTAGGTCATTCGACGATGGCCAGAATATCGCCCTGACGGACGACCACATACTCCACGTCCTCCAGCGTCACCTTAGTACCGGCATACTGGCTGGTGATAACCTTGTCGCCGGGCTTTACGGTCATGGTGACTTCCTTGCCGTCCACCATACCGCCGGGGCCGACGGAAATGACTTCTGCCACAGAGGGCTTCTCCTTTGCGGAGCCGGTGAGGATAATGCCGCCCTTGGTGGTCTCCTCGGTTTCTACCATCTTCAGAATCACACGATCAGACAACGGGGTGAGTTTCATGTTGAATTCCTCCTTATATATTTTTAATGATCAGCAAATTTCAGCGTTAGCACTCAATCCTTTCGAGTGCTAACGCTGTTATCATAGTACACTTCCCCCGGTTTGTAAAGGGGGAAATTGTAAATAAGATATGAAATTTTCACCGGGGGCCTGCGCCGTAATTGGGGTCGCAGCCCTGCGGGCCGAAGAAGTTCAGCTTCCTGTCGGACAGGGTCAGATGAACGTCCCGGCTGTGAATGGATTCCCCGTCCAGACAGGTGACAATATCGGTTTCCGACTGGATGCGGACGTTTCTGGCAGTGACGACCCGGATCAGCTCCGGCGGCAGAGCCCGGTAGCGGCCGTTGGAATAGGGGCCGAATAACCGGGCAAATTTCAGGCGGCTGATATTTTTGACCAGTACGGTATGTAAAATGCCGTCATCCATCCGGGCCTCCGGCACCGGCGTGGAGCCGCCGCCGTAGTACCGTCCGTTGCACATGGACACCAGCGCGAAATCGTCCTCGATCACCTCGCCGTCCAGCGTCACCCGCCAGTGCCGGCCAATACCACGGAACAGGAAATTCACCGCCACGGCAGCCAGATAGCTGCCCCGCCCGCTGAGCAGGGGGGAGTCCCCCAGTTCATGAACGCTTTCCGCCACACGGGCGTCAATGCCGCTGCACGCGATGGTAAGACACTGGCGGCCGTTGCAGTCGATGAGATCCAGCTGCCGTTCCTCGCCGTTCCACAGGTTTTCCACGTCTGCGAATCTGGCGGCGTCCGGGCCGAAATTTTTCAGAAAATCGTTGCCAGTGCCGGTGGGGATGCAGGTCATGGCGGCGTTGGGAAACCCGGCGATGCCGTTGGCCACCTCGCTGACAGTGCCATCCCCGCCGCAGGCATAGAACCGGAGCGCTTCGCCGGACTCCGCCAGCCGCCGGGCCATCTCCTCGGCGCCGCCGGGGCGCTGGGTCAGCAGGCACTGGCACTCCAGACCGTGCTGCGCCCGCAGGAGGTCCGCCATCTCATAGATCCGGCCTGTCTGATCTTTTTTCCCCGCGTGGGGGTTGATGATAAAGATGTGCCGCATGAAAGCAGCTCCTTCCTGCGGTCACGACCGCCGGTTTCAATTACAAATCGTAATTTTCGCCGTAAAGTTTACTTTCCGTACATGAATACGTCGCATTTGATCATGCCGTTGTAGAGCTTGCGCTTTTTGTCGGCGCTGCGGCCGAAGCACCGCTCGAACTCCGTGTGGGAGCTGAGCCCCAGCCCCCGCCACTTGGGCGGCAGGTCCCTGAGAGCCGCACCGAACGCCCGGTACAATTCCTCCGCTTCCTTCTTTTCCAGCAGACGCTCACCGTAGGGGGGATTGGTCACCAGCTGGCCGTATTCGCTGTCCCGGCGGAATTTTCCCGCGTCTGCCGTCTCAAAGCGAATGCAGTCGTCCACTCCGGCCAGCGCCGCGTTGTGCTTTGCCAGCTCCACGGCGGCCGGGTCGATGTCGCCGCCCCAGATGTCGTACTGCCCGTGGAATTCCTTGTCCATAGCCTCGTCGGCGGCTTCCAGCCACAGCTTGGAGTCCATGTTTTTCCACTTCTGGGCGGCAAAGCTGCGATCCAGCCCCGGCGCACGGTTCTTGGCGATCAGCGCCGCCTCGATGGGAATGGTGCCGCTGCCGCAGAAGGGGTCGCAGAAGGGGTCTTTGCCCCGGTAGCGGGACAGAGTGACCAGCGCCGCCGCCAGGGTCTCCCGCAGGGGTGCGCCCATGTTCCGGGCGCGGTAGCCCCGCTTGTACAGTCCCTCGCCGGAGGTGTCCAGATACAGCGTGGCCACATCCTTGATGATGGAAAACTGGATCTGATACCGGCTGCCGGATTCCGGCAGCGTCTCCAGGCCGTATTTTTCTCCCAGCCGCCTGGCAGATGCCTTTTTCACAATGGCCTGACAGGCGGGAACGGAATGGAGCTG
The DNA here is from genome assembly GCA_900544615.1 of uncultured Oscillibacter sp. Lineage (GTDB taxonomy): Bacteria > Bacillota > Clostridia > Oscillospirales > Oscillospiraceae > Oscillibacter. The sequence goes on from UQVS01000020.1 coordinate 39,930, forward strand.
GGAATTGAGAGAATAGCCTTTCACGGGAAACTCGCCGTCGCGGGGGATGAAATCTTCCCACGGCAGGGCGTACACCCCCTGAAAGAGCGCCTCAAAATCACGGGCAGGGAAGGAGCCAAGCTCCATCAGCACCCGTGCGCCGCAGCGGAGGCTGATATTCAGCCGGGCGATATCCGCCAGCGTGCCGTCGCAGTGTACCCGGCCGTTTTCCACCCGGACGTCCTTCAGATTCAGGCGGCGCATTTCGTCCGCCACCAGACTTTCCAATCCAAACAGGCAGGGAACCGTCAGCGTCATGGTCCGTGCCTCCTTTCACGCAGTAAAATGATCGAATGATAAATCAAGTATACCAGACTGTTCGGAAAACCGCAACCGGGAGACTGCGTATCTGTTTGGCTGGTATTTCTTCCGCCGCTGTGATAAAATAACAGGGTTATTTCAGATTGCCGGAACGAAAGGAAAGACTATGGATATCATTCAGACGCTTGCCGATGAGCTTGACAAAAAACCGCAGTATGTGGAAAACGTGGTTCGCCTGCTGGACGAGGGCAATACCATTCCCTTTATTGCCCGTTACCGTAAGGAGCTTCACGGCGCCATGGACGACACGTCTCTCCGCACGCTGGAAGAGCGTCTCCAATACCTCCGGGGGCTGGAGGAGCGCCGGGAGGCAGTAAAAAACGCCATTGAGGAGCAGGGAAAGCTGACGGCAGAGCTGACCGCCGCCATTGACCGCGCCAAAACGCTGGCAGAGGTGGAGGATCTTTACCGCCCCTATAAGCAGAAACGCCGCACCCGCGCCACCGCAGCAAAGGAGAAGGGGCTGGAACCTCTGGCAGCCCTGCTGTTCGCACAGGAGCGGGACTGCCCCCGGCCGGAGGACGCCGCCCAGGGCTTCATCGACCCGGAAAAGGGCGTGGAGACCATTGCCGATGCCCTGCAGGGAGCCAACGACATCATCGCCGAGTGGATCAGCGACGATGCGGCCGTCCGCAAGAGCCTGCGGGAGCTGCTGGAGCGGCGGGGTACTCTGCGTTCCCTCGCCGCCACGGAGGAGGACAGCGTTTACCGCCTGTACTACGAGTTTGAGCAGTCCCTCAGCAGATTGCAGGGCCATCAGATCCTTGCCATCAACCGGGGGGAGAAGGAGAAAAAACTCAGCGCCACCGTCCTGCTGGATCGGGAGCTGGCGCTGCCGCTGCTGCGGCGGGCCGTAGTGAAGCCCGGCTCCGCGGCCATGGAATTTGTGAAAGACGCCGCAGAGGACGCCTATGACCGCCTCATTTACCCCTCTCTGGAACGGGAAATGCGGACGGCACTGACGGAAAAGGCCAGCGAGGGCGCCATCGGCCAGTTTGCCCTGAACCTGAAGCCCCTGCTGATGCAGCCGCCGGTGAAGGGCAAGGTTACCATGGGGCTGGATCCCGGCTACCGCATGGGCTGCAAGGTGGCGGTGGTGGACGGCACCGGCAAGGTGCTGGATACCGCCGTGGTATATCCCACCTACGGCGAGCGCCAGAAGAAAGAAGCCATTGCCGCGCTGGCAAAGCTGGTCAAGAAGCACGGCGTGGAGAACATCGCCATCGGCAACGGCACCGCCAGCCGGGAAACGGAGCAGATGGCGGTGGAGCTGATCCGGCAGGTGAACGAGGCCGGCACCCGCGTCAGCTATATGATCGTCTCCGAAGCCGGCGCCTCCGTGTACTCCGCCAGCAAGCTGGCTGCCGAGGAATTTCCCCAGTACGATGTGAACCTCCGCTCTGCCGTGTCCATCGCCCGGCGCTTGCAGGACCCGCTGGCAGAGCTGGTGAAAATCGACCCCAAGGCCATCGGCGTGGGGCAGTATCAGCACGATTGTCCCCAGAAGCAGCTGGACGAGGCTCTCAACGGCGTGGTGGAGGACTGCGTCAACGCCGTGGGCGTGGACGTCAACACGGCTTCGCCGTCCCTGCTGCAAAGAGTGGCAGGACTGAACGGTACCACTGCGAAAAACGTGGTGGCTTACCGGGAGGAAAACGGCGCGTTCACCTCCCGCGCCCAGATCAAAAAGGTGCCGAAGCTGGGGCCGAAGGCCTTCCAGCAGTGTGCGGGCTTTTTGCGGGTGCCGGAGAGCAAAAGCGTACTGGACAACACCGCTGTCCACCCGGAGAGCTATGACGCCGCCAAGGCCCTGCTGGAGCTGACCGGCCACACGCTGGCAGATGTGAAGGCCGGGACGCTTTCCGACCTGCCGGGGCGGGTAAAGGCCTATGGCGAGGAACAGGCGGCGGAAGCCATCGGTGTGGGCGTTCCCACCCTGCGGGACATTGTGTCCGAGCTGCTGAAGCCGGGGCGGGACGTCCGGGACGAGCTGCCCAAGCCCATCCTGCGGACGGACGTACTGGAAATGAAGGATCTCAAGCCCGGCATGGTGCTGACCGGCACGGTGCGGAATGTCATCGACTTCGGTGTGTTTGTGGATATCGGCGTCCATCAGGACGGGCTGGTTCACATCTCGCAGGTGTCCGACAAGTTCATCCGGCATCCCTCGGAGGTGGTGTCCGTGGGAGATGTTGTGAAAGTGGCTGTGCTGGAGGTCGATGAGAAGAAAAAACGCATCAGCCTCAGCATGAAGCAGGCCAGGTAACGCCCATGGACAGCAGACGCATTGCCCATTACCATCTCCCCGGCCTGTTTGAATTTTTTGAGTTCTATCAGGTATTTCTGCCGCTGTTTTATGCTCACAGGGAATATTTTTTCGATTGGTGCGACATTGGCTCCATCTACGGCGCTCCGGCGGACTGCATCTGGGGCGGCGGACGGGTCGGCGGCGGGGAGCACGATCCCCATGAGGTTCTGGCGCTGCTGGGGGAATACGGCATCTCCGCCCGCCTGACCTTCAGCAATTCCCTGCTGAAAGCGGAACATCTCTCAGACGCAAAATGCAATGCCCTTTGCCGCCTGTTTGAACGGTCAGGGGAAAACGGCGTGATCGTCCACTCGGATCTGCTGCTGAAGGCGCTGCGGCAGCGGTACCCCGGCCTCTATTTCGTCTCCTCCACCACCAAGGTGCTGACGGAGTTTGACCAGTGCAGGCACGAAGCGGAGCGGGGGGAGTTTCGATATGTGGTGCCGGACTTCCGCCTGAACAAAGCCTTTGAACAGTTACAGACGTTGCCGGAACCGCTGAGGGAAAAGCTGGAATTTCTCTGCAACGAGTGCTGCTGGGTGGGCTGCCGGGAGCGAAAAGCCTGCTATGAGGCGGTCAGTCGGAAAAATCTGGGAGAAGCCGGCCCGGAACACCGCTGCACCGCCCCGGACGCCCAAGGCGGCTATCGGTTTTCCAAGGCTATGAAGAATCCGGCGTTTATCAGCGTTGATGACATTCGGAGCCGATACCTGCCTATGGGATTTTCCAACTTCAAAATTGAGGGGCGGGGACTGGGCAGTGCCCTGCTTCTGGAATTTCTCCTCTACTATATGACCAGGCCGGAATATCATCTCCCGGTCAGAGAGGAGGTCTATCTGAGCAATACGCTGGATCTCTTCTGACCTGCTCGTCCGATTCTGATATTTTTCGTTCAGATTTGCACAATCTGTACTGTATACAGAGCTATTCTTACCATACCAAGTACCCCCTGATTGCAGGAATATTTCTTGCAATCAGGGGGTACTTTTCTGATCGTTCGACCATGCGAGGCGCTCCACAATGGAAATGAGGTGTATCCGTCTTGAATGACTGCTATGTCAGCGTCTGGCCATCAGGCGCTTCATGCCGGTTTCCAGTCCCTCGGCGGTGAGCTGGAACATGGGAAACATCTGCGAAAGCTGATAGTGGGTTTGCCCCCAGAAGCCGGGCTGTGTTGGCGTCGGCTCCGGGTTCATCCAGATCAGGTACGGGAAGTGCTTTTTCAGCAGCTCCAGCCACTCAAGGCCCGAAGCCCCGTAACGCTGGGTCCGCCAGTCAAACTGCTTCTCCCGCAGTTCATAGGGGTTCATGGCGGCGTCTCCCACGATGATAACCTTGTAGCTGGCGTCAAAATTCTGCAAAAGCCACTCCGTGGCGGTCTTGCCGTCCTGCCACAGCCGGGGGCCGTTGTAGAGGTCGCCGTAGATGCAGTTGTGGAAATAGTAGGTGTGCAGTTCCTTGAAGTGGTTGGATCTGGTGGCCGCCTGAAACAGCTGGCTGCACAGGCCGGAATAGTAATCCATGGAGCCGCCGGAATCCATCAGCATCAAAACCTTGACGGTGTTTTTTCGGGGATTTTTATAACGGATTTCCAGCCGCCCTGCGTTTTCGCAGGTATCGTGGATGGTGGCGTCCACATCCAGTTCCTTTTCGGCGCTCTGCTCCTGTGCGGACAGCTGCCGCAGGGTGCGGAAAGCCATCTGGAACTGGCGGGTATCCAGCGTGTTGTCCTTGCGGAAATCCCGGAATTTCCGCTCTCCCGCCACCGCCATGGCGGTGCGGTGCATGGACTCGCCGCCGATCCGCAGACCGTTGGGGTGCCAGCCGCTGTTGCCCCACGGGGTAAAGCCCTGCGTTCCCACCCAGTACCGGCCGCCGTTGTGCTCCTCCGTCTGCTCCTTCAGCTTCTGTTCCAGCCGCCGCAGCAGCGTTTCCAGATCCTCCTCCGGGAAGCCCGCTCCCCGCAGCTCCTCCACCGTGCGGCGGAGATCATCGCTGGGATGGTTCAGCCAGTTCATCAGCTCCTCCGGCAGCTCGCCGGTATAGGGCACATCCTTGAAAAATTCCAGAAACACCTGATCGAAGCGGTCAAATTCCGTTTCGCTTTTCACCACAACGGCCCGGCACAGGTGGTAAAATCCCGTCAGGGTGGAGTGGTGCAGGCCCTTTTCCATGCCCTCCAGCAGCGTCATCCACTCGTTCAGGGAGACGTCCAGTCCCCGCTGACGCAGCAGGTAAAAAAACGCGGCAAATATGGCTTACTTCACCTTCCGCAGGGTGTGCAGGTCCTTGTCTTTCTTCAGCAGCACGCCTGCATAGGGAATGGTATCCTCAATGCGGCTGGGGTCTACGCCGCCGGCTGCCAGCGCCCGGATCCAGTCCACCAGTTCGGAGGTGGAGGGCTTCTTCTCAATTCCCCGCAGCTCCCGCAGCCAGTAGAAAGCCGCCAGCGCCTGCCGGAGCAGCTGTTCGTCCAGATCTTCGAAATGCACCCGGAGGATCGCCTCCATCTGCGCCTGATCGGGGAACTCGATGTAGTGGAACACGCACCGGCGCAGGAAGGCGTCCGGCAGTTCCTTTTCCGCGTTGGAGGTGATGATGACGATGGGCCGCTGCTTTGCCTTGACGGTTTCTTTCGTCTCCGGGATGTAGAACTCCATTCGATCCAGCTCCCACAGCAGGTCGTTGGGGAATTCCAGATCCGCCTTGTCGATCTCGTCGATCAGCAGCACCACCTGCTCCTCGGCAGAAAAAGCCTCGCCCAGCTTGCCCAGCTTGATGTATTTTTTGATGTCGTCCACGCCCTGACCGCCGAACTGGCTGTCGTAGAGCCGCTGCACCACGTCGTAGACATACAGGCCGTCCTGAGCCTTGGTGGTGGACTTCACGTTCCAGATGATGAGCTTTTTGCCCAGCGCCTCCGCCACGGCCTGTGCCAGCATGGTCTTGCCGGTACCCGGCTCGCCCTTGATGAGCAGGGGCTTCTGCAAGGCCACGGCGATGTTGACGGTCTCCATCAGATCCTGAGAGGCCACATAATGCGCGCTGCCGCTGAATTTGGTATCCATAAGCGCTCTCCTTTGCGTATTTTTTCGCTGGGCCGATTATATCAGACTTTTTTCCCGGAGACAATGTAAGTTTACGTTTTGACATTCTATCCCAGTGCCACGTCTAAAATCATCATGATGAGAAACCCGCTTACAAAGCCGCAGGTCCCGGCTTTGGAATGGGCCTGAGGCACCAGCTCCTCCACCACCACATACAGCATGGCCCCAGCGGCAAAGCTCAGGAGCCACGGCATCAGGGGACGGACGCCGGAGGCCGCCAGCACCACCAGCATCCCGAACAGCGGTTCCACGCTGCCGGAGAGGGTCCCCAGCAGGAACGCGCGGCTGCGGGAGCAACCCTCCTGCCGCAGAGGCAGGGAGATGGCGGCGCCCTCCGGGAAGTTCTGGATGCCGATGCCCAGCGCCAGCGCCGCCGCACCGGCCGTGCCTTCCCCCTCGGCCGCCAGCGCAAAGGCCAACCCCACCGCCATGCCCTCCGGCACATTGTGGAGGGTGATGGCCGCCATGAGCAGCGTACTCTGGCGGCGGGTGAGATCCGCGTCCCGCTGCCGCCGCAGATGGGGCAGGGCGGCGTCCAACGCGGAGAGGAAGCAGACCCCCAGCAGCAGTCCTGCGGCGGCAGGCAGCCAGCCGGGAACGCCGAAATCCGCCGCCTGCTCAATGGCGGGCAGCAGCAAACTCCACACGCTGGCCGCCGTCATGACCCCGGCGGCAAAGCCCAGCATGGCCCGCTGGAACTGGGGCCGCGGTTCTTCCGCAAAGAAAAATACCACCGCAGCCCCAAGGGTCGTCATCAGAAAGGTAAAGCCGGTACCCAGCGCGGCCCAGCTCAATGCCTGCACCATACATATCAACGCCTTTTCCTCAATTCAGGCGGAATTCTGCCTGTATGCCAGTATAGGCACGGCGACGGAAGATGTGCAGGCCGGAACGCCGGAGCAAAGCACCGCCGCTCTTGCATTCCGCCGGGAATTATGCTAAAATAAACCCGAAAAGAGAAAACTGCTCATATAATTCCGCTGATGGGGCATTGCCCGCAGGCGCGGAAGTTTCTATAAGATCGCCCAAGGTCTTGCTATGAGCGCCCGCTGTGCGGGCGCTCTTTTATTTGGAAAGGAGTGCCTATGACCACTATTCTGAAAGGCAATATCATCTCCGCGCCGTCTCCGGGCAGGCTGGACGTAACGGAAAACGGATACCTCATTGCGGAAAACGGCGTCATCACCGGCGTGTATCCCGTGCTGCCGGAGCAGTATGCCGGGGCCGCCGTGGAGGACTGCGGGGACGCGCTGATCGTCCAGTCCTTTGCGGATCTGCACCTCCACGCCCCCCAGTACCCCATGCTGGGCATGGGCATGGATCTGCCCCTGCTGGACTGGCTCAACGCCTACGCCTTTCCCACGGAGGCCCGCTTTGCCGACCCGGACTACGCCCGGACGGTATACCGCCAGCTGGCGCAGGAGCTGGCTGCCCACGGCACCACGCGGGTGTGTATGTTCTCCTCCCTCCATACCGACGCCACGCTGATCCTGATGGCGGAGCTGGAGCGGGCGGGGATCACCGGCTATGTAGGCAAGGTGAACATGGACCGCAACGCCGCCCCCGGCGTGCTGGAGGAAACCACGGAGGAATCCATGCGGGAGACTCTGCGGTGGCTGGACGCCTGCGGGGATTTCAAAAATATCCGCCCCATGCTGACGCCCCGGTTCACCCCCTCCTGCACCGATGAGCTGATGGCCTTTTTAGGCAGGCTGGCGGCGGAACGGCAGCTGCCGGTGCAGTCCCATCTGTCGGAAAACGGCGCGGAGATGAAGTGGGTGCGGCAGCTGCACCCGGACTGCCGCCAGTACTGGGAAACCTACGCCAAGTACGGTCTCTGGAATGAGCGCACCGTCATGGCCCACTGCGTCTGGTCGGACTCGCGGGAACGGCAGGCCATGAAGGACGCCGGTGTGACCGTCGTCCACTGTGCCGATTCCAACCAGAACATCTGCTCTGGGGTCGCCCCGGTGCGGGTGATGCTGGACGAGGGGCTGAAGGTGGCGCTGGGCAGCGACATCGCCGGGGGCGACCACCTGGATTTCTTCGATGTGACGGCTTCCGCCATCCGGGCCTCCAAGGCCCGGCGGATGATGGACGGCTGGGAAACGCCGTTTCTCACCGTGGCGGAGAGCTGGTATCTGGCCACCTCCGCCGGCGCGGCCTATTTTGGAGAGAAGCCCGGCTTTGCCGCCGGGAATCCCCTTCACGCCATGGTTCTGGCAGATGACACCCTGCCTGCCGCCAGACCCCTGACCCCGGCGGAGCGGCTGGAGCGGGCGGTATACCGCAGGCAGGAGGGGGCTGTCCGGGCCGTCTGGAGCGCCGGAAAAAAGATTTACACCGCAGATGAGAAAGGACAAAGGAGCAAGCCATGATTCAGGATTCCCTGACCCATTCCGATACCATTTCCTTTGCACAGGCCAAGCACCTGCTGGACACCGAGCCGGACTGCCTGCTGTTTGATGTGCGGGAGGAAGAGGAATTCATCACCGGCCACCCGGTAGAGGCGGAGCTGTTCACGCTGGACACCATCGACGCGCAGACGGCGGAGCTGCGGATTCCCTCCAAGGATACGCCGGTGCTGGTGTACTGCCGCAGCGGTGCCCGCAGTTATGAGGCGGCGCAGCGCCTGCGGGCGCTGGGCTACCGGCGGGTATACGACATCGGCAGCATGGTTGGCTGGCCTTACGGCAGTGTGTGATGGGCCGTGAAGCAGAATAAAGCCGCGCCCCGGATGACCATGGTCATCCGGG
>UQVS01000021.1 GCA_900544615.1 uncultured Oscillibacter sp.
CCTTCAGCGGCTCCACGGCGCATCTCTTTGACCGGGAGACTCAGAAGAATCTGGAAATCTAAATCAGAAGCCCCGGCAGGCAGAATCCTGCCGGGGTTTTGGGGTGCTTACGGGCAGAGAGGAGCGCGCACCATGGAAACAGTTGGACTTTGGCAGCTGGCGGAAGAACAGCAGCCTTATATGACGGCTATGCGCCGCCTTTTTCATACGGAACCGGAATTATCCGGCCGGGAATTCAAAACAAGGGAAACGCTCTGTAAAGAACTGACGGATATGGGCATCCCTTATACGCTTCTGCCGGGTACAGGGCTGATTGCACAGGTGAAGGGGAGGCTGCCCGGCCCATCCCGTCTGCTGCGGAGCGATATGGATGCCCTGCCGCTGGAGGAGCTGCCGGACAACCCGGTGCAGGCGAAAGTATGCGTGTCCAGAAACAGGGGGGTCTGTCACGCCTGTGGTCATGACGCCCATATGGCAATGCTGCTGGGAACGCTGCGGGTTCTCTCAGCCATGCGGGAGGAGCTGTGCGGCACAGTGTTCGCCTGCTTTGAGGAGGGGGAAGAGACCAACTGCGGGCTGCCTGCCATGATGACTGCGCTGGACGGCATGAAAATCGACGAGTGCTTTGCCCTTCATGTTTACAGCGGTCTGGAAGCGGGAAAAATCTGTTTGACATCGGGACCAAGAATGGCGGGAGCGGTGCGGTTTGACCTGACTTTCAAGGGACGTGCCGGGCATGGCTCCCGGCCGGATCTGGCGGTAAACCCCATCATTCCGGCAGCGCACATGGTGGGGGAACTGGATTCCCTGCTGCGAAACCGGCTGGCAGCGGATGCGGCGGTAACGCTGGGGTTGTGCCAATTCCGGGCAGGCGATACCTGGAATGTCATCCCGGAAACAGCGGCGCTGTCCGGCAGCGCCCGGTATTTTCGGCGTCAGGACGGGGAACAGGTGTTGAACCTGATTCACAGTGCCGCAGACGGCATAGCTGTACTCCATGGCTGCACGGTGGAATATGAGCCGACAACAGGCATCATTCTGGGGCCGGTCATCAATGACGCGGCTGTATCAGCCCGTGTGCGGGCTGCTGTTTCCGCTGCCTGCGGGCAGGCGGCTCTGAAGGATTGTGCCCCATGGTATGCCTCGGAAACCTTCAGCCGGTATCTGGAGCGCTGGCCGGGAGCGTTGGGCCTGCTGGGAATTCGGAATGAATCGCTGGGCAGCGGCGCACCGCATCATAACGCTGCGTTTGATGTAGACGAAGCGGTTTTCGCTTTGGGCGCTGCTGCGGAGCTGGCTTTTGTGCTGTCAAAGTGAAGATGGCGGCCTCTTTCTCCTGACATCTGCTTTGATAAAAGACACAGCTTGGCTGTTATGAGAAGTGGGTGTCTCTACTGTTGGTTTGCACAGGATAACCGCCGACCGTTTGCTTCCTGCCACATAAACACGGATTTTGCACGACATAAAACAGCCGTTGCGGTATTTATACTGCAACGGCTGTCTTGCGCATACAGGATCATAGAACCGTCCCGACGGGTGGTTGGAAGCCGATTCACAGCACAGCAGGAAACATTGGAAAGGAAACTTATGAACATGATTGACGAAAAACTGAATATGACGCAGGAATGGGACAAAGTGTTCCCCCAGAGCGGAAAGACAGATACAGAAAGGTGACTTTCCACAATCGCTACGGCATTACGCTGGCGGCAGATTTGTATGCGCCGAAAGATGCGGCGGGAAAGCTGCCGGCCATTGCGGTCAGCGGCCCGCTCGGCGCAGTAAAGGAACGGTCCTCCGGCTTGTATGCACAGAGAATGGCGGAGTACGGCTTTCTGACACTTGCCTTTGACCCGTCTTTTACCGGCGAGAACGGCGGACAGTCCCAGTATGGTGCTTCCCCGGACATCAACATCGAAGATTTCTGCGCTGCGGTGGATTTTCTGTCCGTACAGGACAATGCAGACCCGGCACGCATCGGGATCATCGGCATCTGCGGTTGGGGCGGTATGGCGATCAGCCGCACAGGACACCCGCATCAAGGCCACCGCAGCCATGACCATGTACGATATGACCCGTGTCAACGCCAACGGCTACTTTGACAGTGAGGATACCGCAGATGCCCGTTATGAAAAAAAGGCGGCCATAAATAAACAGCGTACTGAGAATTATAAAAGCGGAAATTACGCGCTTGCCGGCGGCGTGGTCGATCCGCTTCCGGAAGACGCGCCGCAGTTTGTGAAGGATTAAAAGCTATAAGTTCTTACCTTGCTTCTTTGTTGCCCTGTACCGTCCGGTTTGCCCCATAGGTCACATTGCGTACCTATGAACATGAACCGCTTGATTCCGGTGGCTTTTGGCGGAGACTACTGGACTCGAACCAGTGGCCTCATGCGTGTGAAGATCCAATGGTCATGATCTTTGCGGCATTTAGAACCCATTTACGCCTTTTACCAGGAATCCGGAATCATCATCGGCTCCGTTATCTCCGCCCCGGATTTTCCGCCCGCGGGTCAGAACGTGGGTCAAAACCGAGCCGTTGCCCAAACACTCCACCCTCAAACTATTTTCTTGACAAAGCAGGTAGTCTGCCTGTTTACAGTGCAGCGCTTTGAGAAACGTTAATACGCTTCTGCCAGGAACGCGGAAAATTGGGAGGAACCCATAGATCTGAGGTTCCTCCCATTAAAGTATAAAGATATAATTCAGGAAAATCTATTCTGCGGCAGCGTCCTGTATGCCATTTGTGTACATACAAAAGACATACTTTTGCACCTATGACGTCAAGCCTGGTAGACCTGCTTGCCCTGAATGAATTTGGCGGTCACAGTCTCCGGCGTGTGGCACCAGAGAATACGCTGGAGGCGGTCCGGCAGAGGACGCTCCACAAAATCGGCCAGGGGGGCGTCGTCCAGCACCACGGCGTCAAATTCGTAGCCCGGCTCAAAGCTGCCCACCTTGCCGAAGAAAGCGCCGCCGCCCTTGGTGGCCAGATAGAAGGCGTTTGCGATGGTCATGAAGCGCTTCTTGGCAAAGGGCTCGCCGTTGCGCTCGGTGTAGACCCAGCGGAGCTTGCTGGCCTGAATGGCATCGGTGATGGTGCGCAGCAGGCTCAGGGTGTAGCCGCCGGCCATATCAGTACCGAGACCCACCTGGATGCCATCCCGCACCATGTCCAGAATGGGGGCCACGCCGCCCGCGGCGTTGGTATTGGACTGGGGGCAGTGGGCCACCAGCACGTTGCGGTGCTTCAGCAGCTCATATTCGGCGGCGTTGGGGTGAACCACATGGGCCATGACGGCGGGCTGCTTGCTGCCCAGCATACCGTACATATCATAGGCCTCGCCGTAGCAGGACAGGCCGGGCTTCAGCTTCTTGACCCATTCGATCTCGTCCAGACCCTCGGAAAGGTGGGACTGGACAGGCACCTGGTATTTTTCGGACAGGGCGCCCAGGCCCTCCATGCACTTGTCGGTGCAGGTGGGGGTGTAGCGGGGAGTGATCATGGGCTTCACCGCGCCGTAACCCGTCTGGGTCTCCTGAATCCAGCGCTCCGTCTCCGCCAGGGACTCCTCGGTGGTCTCCTGGAGGCCGAAGCGGGAGTTGCGGTCCATATTCAGCTTGCCGACGTAGGCGCTGAAACCGGCGTCCGCCAGCTTGCGCATCAGCAGCTCGGTGGCAGGACGGTGAATGGTGGCGAAAATAGAGGCGCGGGTCGTGGTGGTTGTTTTCAGCAAATCGTCCACAAAGCGGGTATAAGCCTTGTCGGCGTAGTCCAAATCGGCAAAGCGGCTTTCCTCAGGGAAAGAGTAGCGGTCGAACCAGGTTTCCCACTCGGAATTGCAGTCCAGCAGCATACCAATGCCCCGGAAGCCGTACTGGGAGGCGTGAACGTGCATATCCGCCATGCCGGGAACGATGAACTTGTCCGTGTAGTCATAGACGCGGATGTTGCTGTATTCCTCCGGCAGGGTGTCGAAGATGCCCACGCAGTGGCCGTCCTTGCAGACGACATACTTGTTTTCGTGATACTCGATGCTGTCAAAAGCGGGGGTGTGTACCAGAATGCCCTTCAGTGCAAAGACAGAGTGTTCCATATTCAATCCTCATTTCCGCTCTCGTCTCCGCGGATGCGGCGGCAGAGCTGTTCCATTGTGATAGGGAGGGGTTCGCCGGTCCAAAGGCCGTATTCCTCACCGGCGCAGGCGGCGATCTGTGTGACCTGGGGGACCTCCAGGCCGATGCCGTCAAAAATATCTCTGCGGGAGAAGACCTCCTGGGGTGTTCCGTCCAGGAGAATGGCGCCGTCATGCACCACCAGAATCCGGGTGGCGTACTGGGCCAGCAGCTCGATCTCATGCTCCACCAGCAGCACAGTGGTGCCCATTTCCCGGTTCAGCTGGGCGATGACCTGAAAAATACGCTCGGTGCTGATGGGGTCTAGGTTGGACGTGGGCTCGTCCAGAGCCAGGATCTCCGGCTGCATGGTCAGCACGGAGGCGATGGCCACCCGCTGCTGTTCGCCGCCGGAGAGCTGAAAGGGGGAGCGGTCCCGGAATTTGGCGAGGTCCAGAAGCTCCATGACGGACTGGGCCGCCGCCAGAATTTCCTCCTTGGGCCGGTTGAGGTTGGCAGGGCCAAAGTACAGCTCGTCCAATACCGTTACCTGGCTCATCTGAGCCTCAGGGTCAGAAAAGACGGAGCCGACGGACCGGGCCAGGGCAGCAGTCTCCATATCACGGATGCTCTGGCCGTTCACCAGCACATCGCCGGTAAGCTGGCCGATGAAGGAGTGGGGGATCAGACCGTTGCACAGGCGGCAGAGGGTGCTCTTACCGGCGTCATTGACACCGATAATACCCACCAGTTCTCCCCGGTCAACGGTGAAGCTGACATCCCGCAGGGCGGGATGGTCCATGTCCTCGTAGGTCCAGGTGACGTTTTTAAATTCCAATACAGGCTGATTCATAGGGCCTCCTCACAGCTGCGGCAGCAACACGCGGCTCCAACAGTCCACCTGGGATGCCCAGTTCAGGCTCCCGAAGCGGACCCGGATTACAATAGCAACGATCATCAGGATGATGCCTGCCGCCAGCAGCGCCAGATCGCCGGGGCGGACGCGGATCTCCGTCATCTCGGTGGGATGCTTGGTGTTGCCGAAAGCCCGGCTCTCCAGCGCCATGGACATGGTCTCCATGCGGGACAGGGAGCTGACCACCATGGGCACGAACATAGGCACCAGACCCTTGAGCTTGTCGATGAAGTTCTTCTCCGGCAGGCCTCTGGCCCGCTGGGCGGAGCCGATGATACCGGCCTCCCGGGCGGTGATGGGGATCAGCTGCAAGGACATAGTGAGCATGAAGCAGAACCGGAAAGGCACCCCCAGCTTCTGAAGTCCCCGCATGATCTCTGCGGAGGAGGTGGTGGTCACAAACAGCATGGCGATGAGCACGATGGATGAGAGACGCAGCCAGAACACCAGTCCCAGGTAAAACCCGTCTACGGTGTAGCAGCCAAAGAAGGGGATACGCAGCTGGTGTCCCCAGAACTGGGCGGGGACAGAGCCGTTGGGGTTGGCGAAGCCGTGAAGGACCAGCAGAAAGGCCATCATCACCAGGATCATCTTGAAAAGAAAATTCTTGAATGTGCGGGTGCCAATAGCGCTGAGATTCATCAGCAGCGCGGCAATGAACAACGCCGCCGGTACGATGGGATTGTAGAACAGGAAGGCAATCACCGTGAAGATCAGCATCAGCAGCAGCTTCACCCGGCAGTCGCACAGATGAAAAAAGGAGGTTCCGGGGTAGTAAAGCGTTACACTCTGCATGGCACGGCTCCTTTCATCGCGGCGACCAGCCCGGCAGCCTGGGAACAGGTATAGGCTTCCTCCGGGATGGACTGTCCCTCCCGGCGCAGCTCGTTGACCACCGCGTAGACCTGAGGCGGCTGCACATGGGCCTGTTTCATAACGGATTCGTTGGAAAAGATCCGGGCGGGGGTATCGTCGCCGATGACGCGGCCCTCCGCCATGACGATGACCCGCTGGGCGTAGCGGGCGACGAAGTTCATATCGTGGGAGATGACGATGATGGTCTTGCCGGAAGCGGACAGGGAGAGCATCAACTGGCCCAGGCGCTGCTTGCCCGGCTGATCCTGACCGGTGGTTGGCTCGTCCAGCAGCAAAATAGAGGGGTCCATAGCACAGACGCTGGCCAGTGCCACCACCTTTTTTGTGCCGCCGCTGAGACTCACCGGCTGCGTCTTGGCAACGGAGGTCAGGCCGAATTGGGCCAGGATCTCCTTGGTCCGGGTCTTGATCTCATTCTCCGGCAGTTTCAGGTTCTTGAGACCGTACTTGATCTCATCCCGCACGGAGGCGCAGAAGATCTGATAGTTGGGGTTCTGGAATACATAGCCCACGGTTTTGGCAAGGTCACTGGTGCGGACCTTGCCAATATCCCGTCCGCAGACCTTCACCGTGCCGGAGGTGGGGCGCAGCAGGCCGTTGAAATGCTTGGAGAGTGTCGTCTTGCCGCTGCCGTTCTGGCCGATGATGGCCACGATCTCCCCCTTGCGGAAGGAAAGGTTGATGTCCTTGAGGGCCTCCACGCCGCCGGGGTAGACATGCTGGAGGTGGTCAAACTGGACGACGGTCTCCCGGCCGCCGTCCAGTGCCGCGTTATTCGTCATCGGCATTGTCATCTTTCTTGCCCTTGAAAGGGGTACAGACGCGGAACTTTTCCGGCAGGGCCCGGAACACCAGCATCAGTACGATGACGAGAACCGTCTTGTCCAGGAAGCCGGTGACCAGTTCGCTGATAAAGGAGGCGGCAAAGATGCTCTGGGATGCCTGCATGAACACGGCGTGCATGATGTCCAGACCGCTGCCGGCAAAGCCGCCATAGGTATAAGTATAGATAAAGGCGCTGGCCAGACAGGCGGGGGGCTGAATGACGATCATGGTGCCAATGAGGCCGGGCCAGGTCTGGGTGATGCCGTAGCGGGCGGCGTAACCCACGATGATGGCGATGATGGAGGGGGGCAGGAACTCAACGATATGAATGGGGCCAAGGGTCAGAGCCAACATGCAGGCCTGCAGGATGGAGCAGACAACGCCCATCCACGGACCGGCGATGAAAGTCACCAGCAAGGTTCCGCCGGAGTCCAGGAACAGGGGCACACCCAGCATGTTTCGGAGCAGGGAACCGGCATAGTTGATAGCCACACCGGTGGGCAGCAGCGCCGCGATATAGGCGGGCTTGAGGGTAGGGGTTTTGACTCTGTGCAGTTTCATGTTTTCTATCCTCCTAAAAAAAGAAACAACGCAGCATAAATCAATCATGCCGCGCCATTGCGGTTGGACTTTACCAACTGCTTTGCATTATACCTGATGGCCCCACCGGGACACGATGGAAAATTTGCGGCGTTTACAGGCATTTTGTGATATTTTTTGCCGGTTTTTCTGTGGCTGATACCCCATAGAAGCAGTAATAATTGAAAAACACAAAAAACGCCCTCTCCTAAAGGAGAGGGTGCGGCAAGGATAGGCAAAATGTTTATTTGCGGGCGGAGGGCTGGGCACAGGTCCTGCGGTACTCCGCCGGCGGACAGCCGTAATGCTGCTTGAAGTGGCGGGAGAAATTCTGAGAGTCCGGAAATCCGGCGCTGAGGGCGATGTCCATGGTGGACAGCTCCGTGCCCACCAGCAGCCGGTAGGCAACCGCCAGGCGCAGGCTTGTGAGGAACCGCTTGAAGGTGACGCCAGTATACTCCCGGAAGATGCGGGAGAAATGCTCCCGGGAAAGGCCCGCTTTGGCGGCAACATCGGCGGCGGAAAGGTCTTCCTTGAAGTGCTTTTCGATGTAGTCCACAGCCTGTTGGATATGGTAATTGGTGCCGGAAACTTGGCTGCTTTCCTCCGGCGTGTCGGCGCGGAAGTAGCGGACCATCAGGTAAGCGATCCGGTAGAGGTAGCTGTTTACCAACAAATAGGTATATGGGTCATCCTCGATCTTTTGGCCGTTGAGATACAGCTCCTGGCTCAGATGGTACATAGGCAGAACGGCTTCCCGCAGAGCTTCCTGCTGCTGGGGACAGGCGTTCCAGTCGAAGTGGGGGGCTGTGGTGCCGGGACACAGTTCCCGAATAAACTTGTTGGAAAAGACAAGCGTCAGGCCCAGGGAATCCCCGACCTCCATCCGGTGGACTACACCGCTGTTCATAAAGTGGACGGCACCGGCTTCCATTCGCAGCTCCCGTCCGTTTTCCAGCAGCGACATGGCACCGGAGGCAATGAAATTCAGCTCCATATTGGTGTGCCAGTGAGCCGGGATCTGGGTGGCCTCGTCAGGCCAGTAGATCAGCTTCACAGGGCTGATCCTCTCATCCAGATATTCATCCATGCACAGCAGACCCATAGCCTGTCTCCTTTCCTACCATGCTTCTATCGCATATCCCGGTATCACCGTTTCAGATCATTGCGGGCAAGAAGCCTTCACCGCAATTAGAGGCAAGTCGGATGCAGAAACACAATACTTAAAAACGTATTATTCTAAGTCAATCCAACTCACGGTTTTATAACCGTTATATTCAATCGTAAAGAATAAATAATATTATATGAAATCTCTTCCAAGTTTACAAGTATATACAAAAATTCTGGAGTTGATTGACACCCGTTCCGGCGGTCTGAGCCTGTCGGAGATTGCAAATCTGTTGGACCTGCCCAAAAGAGTACTATTTCCTCAATTCTGAAGCCTCTGGGCACTACAAGTCAATGAAAAGACTTTCTGGCAACGCAAAAAATGTATGTATGTAAAAGCGTGGCAGAATCAAGAGTTAGAAATGCGACATTGACAAATCGTACATCCGTTCTATAAAATGAGATTACAAACGAATGCAGAGGAGGAAGGTGCAATAAACTATGTATCCCGTAATGGAAGAAGCGTATAACGATTTGATTACAGGAAGAGTAAATTGAATAAATTGTTAATAGGCCTAAAAAGTTATAAAAACACCCGATTTCCTAAGAAATCAGGCGTTTTTCTGGTTGCGGAGACAGGACTCGAACCTGCGACCTCCGGGTTATGAGGCAGTCTCAAGCACAAATCGGAGTCATTTCGGCTCCGATTTGTGCTTTTTGCCGCCATTCGCTCAGCGAATTTTCCGTTGTTTCCGTCCAGCCCTGCCTGCTTTTTTCGTGTTCTGGGTCAAAACTGGGTCAGACACGGTGTGCCCGCACCCACGCCAACAGCGCCTCGTAGTCCATCGCGCCGGAGGCGACAGCAAGACCGACTTCGACAACTTCATCATTCGTGCAGTCCAACCGAATACCGTTGACCTCCAGAAAGGTCAGCATCACATACATACCGATGCGCTTATTGCCATCCACGAAGGCATGGTTGGAGATGAGTGCATAGCCCAGTCGAGCGCCCTTTTCCTCCTTGGTAGGGTAGAATTCCTGCCCGCCAAAACCGGAAAAGACATTCTCCAGCGCAGATTCCAGCAGAGCCTCATCCCTAACGCCAATGCTTCCGCCAGTTTCCTCCGCGATGAGCTTGTGAAGCAGCAAGACCTTCTCTTTTGAGAATTTGATCATTTTGCCAACTCCATGAACGCGGGCTTGTATTTCTTCAAAATTCTTGCCGCCACAAAGTTGACTTTCTCATCATCTGTCATGTCAATCAAGGGCGAATTGTCCAAATCGACCAACATATATTTGGGACGGTTATTTTTGAAAATCACGGCCTGTCCATTCGTTTCGGCGATGCGCGTCACGCGGGAAAAATTCTGATTCGCTTCTGTCACGGAAACGATCGTGTTCGTATCAATGGTCATGGGAACACCTCCTCGCACCTATTATATGCGAATTATAGGTAAAAATCAACCTATTTTAAGGCGGGCTTTCAATATGAACTGCGCGGCACGGATGGCCTGTGTAGCGCAAAAGAAGCCGCGCACATCCAAGGAAATCTTGAATGTGCGCGTTATGTCCAAACCGCAAAGCCTCTGCTGCGGTATTCGCGAAATTTTCATCCTCTCTTACGATAGAGGCCGCAGTTTCCATGCACTGATTGGAAAAAGCGGTTGACTGCACGCAGCGTGCAGTTTCAGGATGAAAGGAGAGTACCATTATAAAAAGAGCGGAGATATGTCGGTGTGACGGATGAAGTCATGACACTCCATGAACTGTGCGATGCGTTTGGAATTTCGCGGCGGACAGTTCAGGGGTATGAGAAGCATGGTCTTGTGAGAGCCACAGGACGAAACCCACGCGGATATCTGTTGTATGATCTGCAAATGCAGACTGAGATCCAGAAGGTTCATCAGTTTCAGAAATTTGGATTTCAGGTGAAAGAAATCGGAACGCTGATGATGTTATCAAAGCCGGAGCTGCGGGAACGGCTTGCGGCACAGCGGATCATACTGGAGCAGAGAGGCGTGGAGTTGGATGAGCAGCTTGCCCTGCTTACTGAAATGATCGAGCAATTAGGGTAGTTACAAATCAGGGATTGGCAGCCGCGGCCTCTATCACCCTGATCGAAATGACCAATTTACAGGAGGATTACACCATGAAAAGATTGACTGCAGCAATTCTTGCCCTTGTGATAACCTTGACATTATGCGCTTGCGGTGCGACTGGAAATACCGGAGCGGCATCGGCAGGGAACAAGCCCAAAAAGATTGAAAAACCGGTTGCGGACACGCTGGACGGTATCCTTGAGGCAATTGAAGATGACTACAAAACAACCGTACAAGCCTTCCGAGACAGCCTGGACACAATTAACGCCGTAATTGGCGGAGACTATAAGAACTACGTAAAAAACCGGCAGATGATCGATGACTGGTATACGCAGGTTGAAACGGAGACCGCACAGCTTTTCCAGAGGACGGAGGAAAATTGCAAACAGTATTTCATCCTGATGTCCACACAGACAGAGCATACATACAAGGCCATGAACAGAGCGGCAGATAAGGTCTACGATTCCGTATACGATGATGTGCGAGACGATTTCTATGATGACGTTTATGACGATCTGATGGATGATCTGTATGACGAATATTATGACGGCGTTTTGGAGGATGCTTATGACCTTGTTCCGTACAAAGAGTACAGTGAACAGAGATCTTACTTCTATCAGGCATGGTCCGGCGCTCACTCCGAAATTTACCGTTTGCTGTCGGAACATGGCAGCAGGATCTATGGAATGTGCTCGGCCATCGGTACGGCTATTTATAAAGATGACTATGATTTTGCCGCAGTTTTGAAACGGTATGACGCGGAGACAACGGAAAAAGCGCAGGAGGATAGTCAGAGCAATACGGTGCAGGCGGCAGACCCGGCAAAAGAGCCGGATGTACAGGAAACACCTGCGGCGGATGATGCGGCGATCCGCCCCGAGTTCAAGAAAGCGATGGACAGCTACGAAGCATTCTTCGGTGAATTTGTGGAGTTTATGCAGTTACTTTCTGATGATCCCAGCAATCTGACCTTGATGGCAAAGTATGCCGACTACATGAGCCAATACACAGAGACCATGGAGGCACTGGAAAACATAGATGAGTCTGAGCTGACGGCCTCAGAGCTTTCCTACTACATTGGCGTCATGAGCCGTATTCAGCAGATGGTGCTTGCCGTAGCCGGTTAATTATGAGAGGAGATGCAGAAAATGAGTTGTTGGAACAGGCGGATCACTGCGCTGCTTGCGGTTCTGCTGATTTGTACTCTGTCCGCTTGCGGGCAGTCGCAGATCCCACTGGACTATGGGGACGAAACGGCGTTTGAAGCGGACCTGAACGCAGGGAAAAACCTTGTTGGAAAGACCGTATCCTTTGTAGCAGCGGAGCTGCATCCGCAGTCACTGTACGGATATGACATTTGGGCCGGGGAACATCTGAATTTTATATCCAGTAAAAATCCGGATATTGAGGTCGGTCAGACTGTTACGGTGAAAGTGACTGCGGTGGAGAGCGTTATCGGTTCTTGGTTTATTGGATATGAAAAGGTAGATGCCGCAGCGGATGAAAACACCATCTATGCCGCAGATGTGGAAGATTCTGATAACGCTGACGAAACCGAAGCCCCGCAGCCGCTGGAGATAGCGGAGGCTGGTTACTATGTTGCACCGCACCAATCAGGTGCTGACACGATCCGAGTAAATTATTGCGGGATGGTTCATAACCCAAATGAAACGCTTGCGGCATCCTATCCCAAAATAATAATTACGATCACCAATCCGGATGGCACGATTATCGCAACGGACAGTCAGACAGGCTCTGGCGTTATGCCGGGAGACACAGTTACACTGGTAAGCATGATGAGTGTTCCGACTGGCCTGCTCACGGAAGAGACTATGTTTTACATACAGGCGGACTGGGATGGCTTTACATCCGCAAACCTGAAACAAATGCCGCGGACAACAGACTTTGAAATCAGCCATGTTGCGGAGCAGCCGGGGAGCCACAATTTTATTACTGGAGTAATTCGAAATTTAACAGAAAATACTGTTGATTCTGTAAGCCTTGCCATGGTCATGCGTAAGGAAGGCAAAATAGTTTTTATGGAGAACAAGTTTTTGGATGACCTTCGGCCAGGAAGTCCGATAGCGTTCCAGTTTGACCGCTATTCTGCGTGGCCGGAGCATGACGCAGTCGAATTCTCGGCACAGGCATGGTAAAGAGGTTAAAACGGCAGGGCGGCGCAGTTTGCACCGCCCTGCTTGAACAATTTGGACTGGGGCGTGATGGAAAATGCTGGAAGTGATAGGTGTTCTTCTATTCCTGTGGCTGATGGGAAAGGTATCCGGATTGCTGTTCAGGCTTGCATGGGAAGTGGTCAAGGTTGTTGCGATTCTTCTGCTGGCCGCCGCCCTGCCCATACTGGCTGCCGGATTGCTCTGCGCCGGAGGTATGATGCTGCTGGTGCCCTCCGGTCTGCTACTGCTGATTCTGGCGCTGCTGAAAGGGGACGTTTGAGCAGCCGGGATTCATGCAACTGCTCACAATGGATAAAAAAGACAACCTGCCAGTCCTGGTGGCTTGCACATTGCCTTAAATATGATATACTGAATTCAAAGGAATTACGACAAGGAGAATACAGATCCAAAGGAGAGACAGAACATGGATATAGAAAAGCAGGAGCAGGCGCAGACCGCAGCGCCTCAGAGTCAACAGATCCAAAGGAACGAAGTTGGGGCAAAGCGGCACCCCCTGAAAAGGCTGCCGGTCAAACCGCAAGTTTTGGTGGCCGCCGTGGTGATCCTTGCTGTCATTGCGGTGGCTGTAGTGCTGCGGACCACTGGCAGGGAGAAGCCGCAGCCGCAGGTGCTTAACACCTCCACGCTGGAAAAGATCATCAATGTCAGTGAATTGTCCACATTTACGGCGGTATACAATGGGATCGCCGAGGTGGCAAACGAGAAAAAGCCGGATCAGATCGACTACTATGTTTCCTATGAGGCAACGGTGAATGCGGGGATCGACTTTCAAACGGTTGGTGTTTCCATGGATGAAGAGCAGAAGATCATCACCTTAAAGGTGCCAGAAGCGCACATTACCAATCTGGCTGTGGATATGTCCTCCTTGGATTTTATCTTCCTGAATAAAAAGGCGGACAAATCCGGGGTGACGGAGGCTGCCTACAAGGCCTGCGAGGAGGATGTCCGGCGGGAAAGCGAACAGCAGACCGCTATTTGCGAACTGGCCAAACAAAATGCCAAAAATGTGCTGAAAGCTCT
The DNA here is from genome assembly GCA_900544615.1 of uncultured Oscillibacter sp. GTDB lineage: Bacteria > Bacillota > Clostridia > Oscillospirales > Oscillospiraceae > Oscillibacter. The sequence goes on from UQVS01000021.1 coordinate 13,731, forward strand.
GGCCCAGCCTATTGTGAATCAGTTGGGTGCGGATTACCAGTTAGTGATCGAATGAGGAGGTGCCGTATGAAGAAAATGATAGCGCTGTTTCTGGCGCTTGCCGCGATTCTTAGCTGCACCGCCTGCGGCCAGAAGGAGGAAGCTCCCACGGTGGAACCCGATGTGACGGAAATGCGGGCCATCTGCGAGCTGTCCACTATGGACTGCTACTACCATAATGTGGCGAAATATTTTGAAAAGGACGCGCAAAAGGGCTTTTGGGGCATTGGAAAAAAGGATAAGCATTTCTGGGTAGAGTACAGCGGCGTTGTCCGGATGGGCATTGATGCGTCTCTGGTAAACATTAAGGTGGAGGATACGCTGGTCACCATTACAATTCCAGAAGCAAAGGTGCTGAAATGCACGGTGGACTCCGACTCCCTTTCTCAGGATTCCTATATTGTGGACACGGACTCGGCGAAGGTTAAGGCGGCGGATGAGGTTTTGAATTTTGCTGAAGCACAGCGCCAGCTGGAGGAAACAGCGGCCAAGGACAAGACACTGCTTGCCAATGCCCAGCAGAGAGCCAAAAGCCTGCTGAAAGAGTACATCAACAACATCGGAGAAGCCGTGGGGAAAGAATATAAAATCGATTGGATTTATGTCGATGCCTCCGGTAACCCCCTTGGGACGGCGGCAGATGCATCCGCTGAAACAGCCTCTGCGGAGACCAGTGCAGAGATGCCCGCCGCATAATGCGCAATTGTGAATTTTATCGTACCGTAACGCAAAAGCGCTTGCAGCTGAAATTGCCGACAGGGATATCTGTATATTAGCAGAAAAGGGGACCGCGCAGGGAATGATGCACAGCAGCCTCAGAAAACGGCAAAGTTTGCCGTTCTACCCCCTGGCCACGCAGGATTTCCGAAACGTGTGGAACGCTCCGAGGGTAGTGATACCACCCCTCGCCTCGCACACACGGAAAGGCCCTGAGCGCAGGGCGTACAAGCCGTAATTTCGACAGAAACGAAAAAAGATCACGCAGCCCAGCGGGGCCGCGACGCCTGCGGGACAGCGACGCGCATAAGCGCATCGCTGTCCCGAAGGCTTTCTGCGTTCTTCGAGAGCACCTCCCGGCCAAGACCCAAAAGCGGCAAAGTTTGCCGTTCTGATACCCGGCCCGGGGATGTTGGTGAACGTGCGGAACGCTCCGAGAGTAGTGATACCACCCCCATCCGAAACGCCCCCTGTTTCGCCGTGTGAGCCCTTGTGTGCGATCCTGTTGGCAAAGGCGAGTGTGTACCCGCTTTCACTCGTGAAAGCGAACGTAGGCCGTTTGTGCCGGAGGTGTTGAAGACCGTGTGGACAATGTGCTGGAAACGTTGGTATGACTGCGTTTCCTGCGCTTTTCGCAGCTTTTCCGAGGACGAAAAAGAAAGCAGGATAAAGGGTTGGCGTCGGAACCGACGCTTCACCCGGTCACTTCTGCCCGCAGTGCGGGCAGTTGACGGGGGTTTCAACGCAGTCGGTTGTGGCGTCTTTTGAAGGGAATTTCAGAGCGGCTGGCGTCTTAGTTCCCGCAAACGCAGATGTTCCAAGGATTTTGGTGGCGCCTTATGGCTGTTTTTAGAGAAAACTGAGGTAATCACGTCTCTCAAGACCGGCAGTGCAAGGCGAGCATATTTTGCGCCACTGTAGCCAATGAAAAGGACTTCTTGACCGTTCAAAAATCGCACCGCTGTAACTAAAGAGAACGCCCCCGGCAGCGCAGAAATTGCGCCGCCATAGACAAAGATAGGGCAGCGTGGTCTAAGCGCAAATGATAACTTTCTGATAACTGTTCCGTTTTCTGGTAGCTTTTCCCTCTTGGCTACGGTATTGTTCGTTGGCAAAGGAGGCTGATTCTATGCCGAAAAGACGAGCAAACGGGGAAGGAAACATCCGCAAACGAAAGGACGGTCGATGGGAGGGCCGGTACACGGTCGGTCACGATCCAGAAACCGGCAAAGCCATCATCAAAAATGTCCTCGGAAAAACGCAGGCGGAAGTCAAGGAAAAACTGAAAAAGGCCATCGAGGAAAACGTGGGCATCGACTACGGGCGGGCCAAGAACTACACCGTGGGTAACTGGTTAGAAGTGTGGTACGAGAACTATGCCAAAATCAAGATGCGCCCATCCACCTACCTGACCTATCATGGCTACATCGAAAACCACATCAAGCCGCAGCTCGGCAGCATCCCGTTGAATGATCTGACGACGCTGCATCTCATCTCCGAGGGCCAGAGTGTAGATTCCCTCTTTCTCAAACTGCACCCCCACGCCGAGCAATTTCAGCTTCCGGACATATTCCAGAGACTCCTTGGCGTTTCGGGCGAAGCGGGAGACGGATTTGGTGACGATCAGGTCGATTTGGTGCTGTTCGCACATCTTGATCATTCGCTGGAATTCGGTGCGGTTCTGTGCGTTCATGCCAGACAGCCCTTCGTCAGCGAATATCTCCACCAGCTCCCACTCTTTTTTCTCTGAATGAGGCTGGTATAGACCCGAATCTGGTTGGTGTAGGAGTTCTGCTGATCAGCCGAATTGGAAGATACCCGGCAATAGGCGGCGACTCGAACTTTGCGGATTTCCTGCCTGGTGATGGGCGAGATGAGTTTGACCTGCGGCATCAGCAGAATCCCCTTTCTGGCTGAATTTTGGATTGTACTACATTTTGGTACAATCCACTTTTCCGGCTCAAGCAACATTATATTCAACGACAAGACAAAGTCTATTGAAAGAACCGTTGGAATGTCAAAATCTACATAGTCAACATGACACGATGCCTTGTTTGCATCATTTTGGGCGGTTTGACTCTAACCTCTTAATCTGCGATGACGAGATCGGAGCCGGTGAGTTTCTGGTAGTAGCGCTTTGCTCGCTCGTACTCGGCCAGAGTAATCACGCCACCTTCTCGCATCGACTTCAGCACGGCTACGATAAACAGATAATTGGCACTCTTGGTCTGCGACATAGTGATCATGGTGCGATCCCTCCCAATGATGAATATGAATTGATACCACAAAAATAGGGGTCACCCGCTTTGGTTGTGGAAGCCTCGGCTTTCCTACTACATGATGGGCGACCCCCATTGCTTCTGATATCAAGACTATTAAATGTCTTTTTGTTGCCTGTATTCGACACTACTTCCCCAGGCTTGGGCGGACAGCTAAACTGCGGCGGGCGCCGCACTCCGGGAATCTAACCCCTCCGAGGATCTCTCCGAGCTGTCCCCATTGCTTGAGACTGTGGCTGGACAGGGGTACCATTATAGGCAGATGAGGTCTTGGCGAAACAGGCTGCCATGCCTGCTTTTGGATCGGAGGACCCGCTGGGCACCTTATTGGCCGTCATTGATAGGAGAAAAAGAAAAGCATTTCCTTTTTGTCTTCTACAGGTGGTCATCGCGCACCGTCCACATCGCTCGCTCATCGCTGATGTTATTTAGCTGCCGGATATTCAGTTGAAAAGGTTCAATGAAGGCGTCTTAAGGCCCCTTCACTTTACAACGGACATATTTGCAGCAAACCACAACCATCAGCCAAAAATATTTTTTGCTTTTTTCTGAATGAGGCGGATCGCATTCTGGACGCTCTGATAGCTAACATCCATCCGGTCTGCATATGCCTTGTAGCTGATCCCATTCAAAATGCAGGCTTGATATATGCCATATTGGGTAGGAGTCAAGCTTTCTCGCAAGCTCCTCTCCAGCAGCTTCGTGGAAATCTCTTCCGTATAGTCGTAGGTGTCGGCTAACCAGCTGGAGTCTGCCACATCTTCGGGAAGCATATCCAGAGAGAGAACCGTTGGAGCGGTTTTCCCTTCTCTGGATGGACCCTGCTCCGGAGATATGGTGCGCCGGAGACGCTTCTCCTCTGAGCGCAGAACCTGCATGACAGAGCGTTCCACCTCCGTTATTTCGCCGGTAGCTTTGATCCGAACCATGCATTTTCCTTCCTCTGTGGTCCACAGGTCGTAATCGAATTCAACTGGGGTCTTCGGGATACTCATTGTCTTGTCCTTTCCGCTGGCACGAAGCCGCGGAAAGGCAAGACAACAAAAGAGCCGCATGACGGTGGTCATTCTGTCCGTGCCGATAAACAGAGTCTTTCGACTCTATCCATGCGGCATCAGGATGACTACACCTATCAGGCGGCTCCACAGCTCAGCTATGTGATTCAGTTTTTATTTAGTCCTCCTTCGGGCGAAGGCGAAACACGATTTTTCTCATGCTCAAAACATCAAAGACGGTGACTTTTCCGCACTTTTTGCACTTTGTTTCGACATGACCTCTTGTGTCCTCATATACGACGATTGAGTTATGCTGGCAGTACGGGCATTTGATATATCCACCTACAAACTTACCCCCAGAGAACTTGCAATGAAAATTATCCTGGATGTGATCGAGAATACCGGAATTACAGCCACCGCAGGTATTGGTACGAATCTTTATTTATGTAAAGTCGCAATGGATATCTTGGCAAAACATATCCCTGCGGATGAGAACGGCGTGCGCATCGCAGAGCTGGATGAGATGACCTACCGTCAAACCATGTGGTCGCACCAGCCACTCACCGATTTCTGGCGGGTTGGACGTGGATACGCCAAGAAGTTAGAGGCACACGGAATGTTTACCATGGGCGATGTTGCGCGAATGTCGGTATGCAATGAGGATCTTCTTTACCAGCTCTTTGGGAAAAACGCTGAGTTGTTGATTGACCATTCGTGGGGCTGGGAACCCTGTACCATCCAAGCGGTTAAGGCATATCATCCCAGTGAAAACAGCCTTGGTTCCGGTCAGGTTCTGCATTGCCCGTATTCCGCAGAAAGGGCTCGGTTGGTGCTGAGAGAAATGGCAGAGCAACTGGCACTGGATTTGGTGAGTAAGAAGCTGATGACCGACCAGATTGTTCTGACGGTCGGCTATGACATTGAGAACCTAACTGATCCGGCACGGCGAAATCGTTATCATGGCCCAATAGTCAAGGATCACTATGGCCGCGAGGTTCCAAAGCACGCCCATGGAACCGAGCGCCTGAACGATTATACCTCCTCTACAAAGAAAATCATGGGGGCAGCTACAGCGCTCTTTGATCGTATTGTGAATACCGACCTCATGGTGCGGCGACTTAACATCGTTGCGGGTCGGGTGATTTCAGAGAGTGAGGCGATGACCAGAGAGGGCGAATTTGAGCAGATGGATCTGTTCACCGATTATGCTGCCGTTGAGGCTCGTCGAAAACAAGAGCAAGCAGAACTGGATCGGGAGCGAAAAATGCAGGAGGTTATGCTCACTATTAAGAAGATGGTGCCCATACGAACTATGAATTATCGGCGCATAGACCGCACGGTTGCAGGACATATTCGACCCATCCGTTACATCTGTACCCTCAGTCTGTGAGGGGGAACATCGTATAGGAGAAGGCGGCAGCGGGATGAATCTGCTGTGGCTGCAGATAAACTTTGCGCGCTTCCAAGCTGAGGAGTTTACACTGAATTTGGGATGGCCGCTATGCCCGTGTCAGCCTGCCCAGTGGAAACTTCAGCAGCACACACGCTTCTGTAACGGCTGTGTCGGCTGACAGAAGCGTGGAATGGGCTGGAACTTTAATCAGTTTTTGTGGATACAGTGGTCAAAACATCCATAGACTCCCTTGAGCCGCTGGCGGCTCAAGGGAGTTTTTTACGATAAATTCAGATTCCTCGATAAATCTCGATTTGCCCTTGCATAAAGAAAAAAATAAATGTATGATTATTAGACACTTGATTGTGAGGAGTGCAGAGAAGAATGTCCATTGAAACGTCGAAAAAGAAAAAAGGCATCCAGATGCCCCACACGTACATTATTCTGTTTCTGATCGTGTTGGTTGTCTGCCTGCTGACCTACGTGATTCCTGCCGGCCAGTTTGAGCGCCAGGAGGATGCCCGCGGCCGTATGCTGATTGTACCGGGTACATACACTCAGGTGGAATCGTCACCGGTTTCACCGCTGGAAATCCCCATGGCTTTTGTGAGAACTCTGGGCAGCTCCAGCGTAAACGAGATCATCTTCTTTATTTTCATCATCGGCGGCGCCTTTGAGCTGATTATGCAGACAGGGATGATCACCGCCTTTTGTGCCAAGCTGGGCAAGATGTTTGCGGGAAAAGAAAAGCTGCTCATCCCCATCTTCATTACGGTCTTTGCCGTAGGCGGCTTCACCATGGGAATGTCTGTGGAGGTTCTGGTGTTTGTGCCTATTGGGATTGCAGTGGCCAAGGCAGTGGGCTATGATACCATCACAGGTACAGCCATGATCGCCATGGGCTCCATCGTGGGCTTTACGGCGGGCATCTATAATCCCTTTAATGTGGGTGTGGCTCAGTCCATCGCGGGTGTGACTCCCATGTTCTCCGGAGCCTGGTATCGCTGGATTATCCTGGTGGCGTTTATTGTTGTGACCAGCCTGTATATTATTCATTACGCGGAGAAGGTAAAGAAGAATCCCTCCAAGAACCTGATGGGGAACGAGGATTCCAACCTGGAGGATGTGGATGTATCTGCGATTGAAGTGACCGGACGGCACAAGCTGATCCTTCTGGCCGTTGTCATCGCGTTTGCCGTTTTGATTTACGGCGTGGCCTACTTGGGATGGTTTATCACCGAAATGGCTACTTTGTTTTTGGTGCTGGGTGTGGTATGCGGTATTCTGGCCGGGTTCAGCGGCAACAAGATCTGCGATCTGTATGTGCAGGGCATGGCCAATATCACCTTCGGTGCGATGATTGTGGGAGTGGCCGGTACGATCAATACCGTTATGGTGGACGGCATGATCATTGATACCATTATCAATGCCTTGGCCAATGCGATTGTGGCACTGCCCAGCTCGGTAAAGATCATCGGTATGTTCCTGGTGCAGACCATCATCAACCTGCCCATCAACTCTGGTACGGGCCAGGCGGCAGCCACCATGCCGATCATGGCGCCTGTGGGCGATCTGGTGGGCCTGACCCGCCAGAGCACTGTGCTGGCCTTCCAGCTGGGTGACGGCCTGACCAATGCCATCTACCCCACTTCGTCCACCATGCTGGGATTTTTGGCTGCGTCCAAGATTCCCTATTCCGTGTGGCTGAAGTACGTCATTAAGCTGGTGATTTTGCTCAGCCTGGTTTCTATGGCCTTCCTGGCTTTGGCTGTGGTGATCGGTTACTGATCCGTTTAGAGCTGGCCGCCGCAACTGCATGGCGCGACGGCAGGATATTATAGATTTCAAAGATATGGGATGGGACATGCCATGGAAGAAATTCAGAAGCAAATTGCGAATATCGTTTCAGAGCTGATGCCGCAGCTGTGCGCGCTGAGCGACGAAATTTTTGATTACGCCGAGCCGGGCTATGAGGAGTACCGCTCCTCAGCTGCGCTGACAAAGTGGCTGCGAGCCCACGATTTTGAAGTAACCATTCCCTACGCCGGGCTGGATACGGCTTTTTGTGCCGTGTACCGCCACAAGGGAGGGCGGGCTGCCGGAGGGCGCGCAGTAGGATTTTTAGGGGAATATGATGCGCTGCGGGGCCAGGGACATGGCTGCGCCCACCATATGCAGACCCCTGCCATGATCGGCGCGGCAATGGCCCTGCGGGGAGTGCTGGAGTCTTCGGACCAGCCCTTTGAGATCCATGTGATCGGGACGCCCAGCGAGGAGTCGCTGGACGGAGGCAAAAACGAGATGGCCGCCCACGGCGGGTTTGACCATATTGATGTGGCCTTCATGGTGCACGGCAGCACATTGACCCAGCTGGAGACGCCCTCTCTGGCTCTGATCGAGATGGATGTGGAATTTCACGGCAAAACCGCCCACGCGGGTATTGCGCCTTATGCTGGGCGCAGCGCAGTGGATGCGGTGACCATGCTGCAGACAGGGCTTGGGCTCATGCGCAATCACCTCAAGGATTCCAGCCGGGTGAGCAATATTGTGCTGGCTGGGGGGACGGCAGTCAACTCCGTGCCCGATTTTGCCAAGGTTAAGGTAGAGATCCGCCACTCCTCCATGGCGTATCTGGAGAGCGTGGAGCAGTGGACCCGGGAGATTGCCCAGGCTGCTGCCATGGCTACCCAGACACAGGTACAAATTACCCCTGTGGCGCATATTTACAACACCACCATCAATGATGCCATGGGTGCGCTGCTGATGGAGTGTGCAGAAAAATTTGCGTGTGACGGAATTGCTCCGCCCCGGAAGGACTGCGGTTCTACCGATTTCGGCGCGGTGACCCACCGGCTGCCCAGCTGCTGCCTGCGGGTAAAGACCATCGAGACAGATGATCCTCCTCACACGGACGCATGGGTAAAGACCGGGAAAGAGGCGCGGGCTCATCAGGGCATCTATGACGGTGCTGTGTGCTGTGCACTGGCTGCCTTCCGCCTTGTGACGGATGAGGCTGCCTGGCAGGATGTGTACCAGTGTTTCCTTGCGCACCAAAAGGAGAATTGAGGAATGGAAGAACTCTCACGGGAATGCCTGATGGAGACACTGGATGTGTTTTCCGGGCTGAAGCGCATCGGCGGTTCGGAAGATGAGCACCGTGCCTGCGGCTATCTGATCAAGAAGCTGCAGGAATGGGGCATTCCATGCCGCGTGTATGAGTGTGACGGATATGTCTCCACTCCTATAGAAGCGTCAGTTACTGTAGAGGGGATGGATCAGACCTTTGAAGCCCTTCCCCGTTCCTTCTCCGCCCATTGTCCGGACGGAGTGACCGCCCCCTTGTTTTATGATGTCCATGCCCACGACCAGCTGAAGCCCAGACAGGAGCAGGATTGGTACGCGGGGGCGCGGGGCTGCATCGTGATTGGGGACAATTTTTATGAGGACTATGTTCAAAAGCTGCGGGGATACGGTGTAAAGGGCCTGATCCATCTGTGGACCAGCGAGGAGCCTGTGCTTCACTACGAGACGGTCAGCCCTGTGTGGGGCACCGCGGAGCCTGAAAACGGAAAAACCTATCCTGATTTTCCGGTGGTGGGCCTGAGAAGCTGTGACAGAGAATCCATACTGCCCTTGCTGACGCCTGGAGCCTGCAGCCGTACCGCGACGGTGCGCAGCGTACTGCAGTGTGGATGTGTGCGTCTTCAGATCCCTGTAGCCGAGCTGGCCGGTGAAACGCCGGAGTATGTGCTGGTGGGCAGCCACTATGACTCCTGGGATTATGGTGTGACGGATAATGCCACCGGGAATGCCGCTGTGTTGGAACTGGCACGGGTACTGTCCCAGAAGCAGCTGCGGCGGGGTGTCAAAATCGCGTGGTGGCCGGCCCACTCCAACGGACGGTATGCCGGGAGCACTTGGTACTGCGATGAGCAGTTTGAGGACCTGGATGCCCGTTGTGTGGCGCTGGTCAACATGGACTCTCCCGGCTGTATGGGAGCGCAGGAGATCGGGTTTTCCACGTCCGGTGTGGCAGGGGATACCCTTGGGGATATCCTGCGTCGGTGCACCGGGCAGGCTGAGGTGGTGATCCGCCCGCTGGGGCGGGGATCAGACCTGTCATTTTTCGGGCCGCGCATTCCCATCCAGGTGTCCTTTGACTTTTATCAGGCGCCGCCCAACCGTGGCCGCTGGCACTGTGCAGGCAGCGGCGGAGGCTGGTGGTGGCATTCCGTGGAGGATACCATGGATAAGGTGGACCCCCAGCTTCTGATGAGGGATACACGGGTGCTGGTGGAGCTGGTAAAAGAGTTTGCCGATGAAGCGCATCTTCCCTTTGACGCGGCAGGGTGTCTGGCGCAAATGAGAGATACTGTGGTAGACATCCGGACCCATTGCGGCGATGACTTTGATTTCGCTCCTGTAGAACGGGCACTGGAGGAGCTGGACAAGGCCTGTGCCGGGCGTATCTGCTTTTCCAGTGACAGACAGGCGAAGGAGGCAGGAGGCCGGCTGACGAGACTGCTGTGCAGTGCCTGTGATGAATATCACTTTGACAACACATTTGCAGTGGGCCTGCTGCCCGGTCTGCAGCTGGTCAGGGGCAAGCACCGCAACGACCTGCCACCTCAGGAATTTTTGTATTGGCGGACAGCCTTCCGCCGGCAGGTGAACCGCTTTGTATCTGAGTGCACAAGCATTGTCCAAGCACTGAACAGCGACGCGGACAGTGTGGTATGATAAGGTTGTATCTCATATACCGCTCTTGTTGCTTTGTGGATGGCGATGGAACATATATTCCAGATCTGGCTCTTTTGTGGACAGGATTCCCGCTTGTAATCTCTGGTTGCTTAACATATGCCAAAGCGACGAGCAAACGGGGAGGGAAATATCCGCAAACGAAAGGACGGACGCTGGGAGGGTCGGTACACAGTCGGTCACGATCCAGAAACAGGAAAGGCCATCATTAAAAACGTCCTTGGAAAGACGCAAGCGGAAGTCAAGGAAAAGCTGAAGAAAGCCATCGAGGAAAATGTGGGCATCGACTACGGACGGGCCAAGACCTACACCGTGGGTAACTGGTTAGAAGTGTGGTATGAGAACTATGCCAAAATCAAAATGCGCCCATCCACCTATTCCTCTGCCCTGAAGCTGGCAGTCGAGCAGCGGCTGATCGCCCGCAATCCGGCAGACGGCTGTGCACTGCCGAAGGCGGAGCGCAAGGAAATGCAGACGCTTCCCGTTGAGCAGCTGACGTCCTTCCTCCGCGAGGCAAAAGACAGCGGCGTGTTCGCCCTGTACTACATCGACCTGACCACCGGCCTGCGGCGGGGCGAGTTGCTCGGATTAAAATGGTCGGACATTGATTTGGAAAAAGGAGACCTTCGGGTTCAACGGCAGATCGGGCGCATCGACGGCAAAATCATTGAGATGCCGTTGAAAACGAAAAACGCCTACCGCACCCTGCCCCTGTCGGCAGACGCGATAAGCGTTCTGATGCAACAAAGAAGAAAAACGGGCAACAGCGAATGGGTATTCCCATCGCCCACCGGAGGCCCCATGTCCCCGGACAGCGTGCTGCACATGCTGCACCGCGTCCTGAAGCGGGCAGGGTTGCCGAAGGTGCGGTTCCATGACCTGCGCCACACCTTCGCAACGCTGGCACTGCAAAACGGTGTGGACGTCAAGACCGTGTCTGGTATGCTGGGGCATTTTTCGGCAGGGTTTACGTTGGACACCTACGCTCATGTAACGACCTCCGCCAAGCGTGAAGCGGCAAAAACAATGGGTAACATCCTCTCTGGTGCGGTATAGTGCTTTCCGCTATCCGCTCCCGTTGGGGTCAGCGTTTGGGTCAGAAAAAATGGCAAGTAAGATATTGGACGCAAAAATGCGGAAAAAGTCCTGATTTCGCAAGAAATCAGGACTTTCTGGTTGCGGAGACAGGACTCGAACCTGCGACCTCCGGGTTATGAGCCCGACGAGCTACCAACTGCTCTACTCCGCGATATTTATTTGGTGCCGGTGACCGGACTCGAACCGGTACAGTATCGCTACCGGGAGATTTTAAGTCTCCTGTGTCTACCATTCCACCACACCGGCAGCTCTTTGGCATTGATTAGAATACCACATCCCGCACGCGGTGTCAAGGAAAAAATTCAAAAAAGCAAAAAGAAGTGGCTGCGAATATTTTTTGTGAAAACGCATTGACAAGTTTCCTTGTCAGTGCTATCCTATGATTGACAAGTAAAGTTGTCAAATTGACAAGTAATCTTGACAGAAAGGAGCGTATGCTATGCCGCTGTACAATCGTCTGAAGGAATACCGGGCCAGACAGGGCGTCAACCAGCAGGAAATGGGCCGTTTGGCCGGAGTATCCCGGCAGACCATCAGCCAGATCGAGCGGGGAGACTACTCGCCTTCCGTGACGCTGGCACTGAAGCTGGCAAAGCTTTGTCAGGTATCTGTGGAGGACATATTCAGCTATGAAGAGGATGAAAACAATGAAACAGAAGAGTGAGAATCAGAAGGCGCTTCCCAAATTTTTTAAGATTCTGGCAGTCGCCGGACTGATCGGCGGCGTGCTGGGCAGCCTGTCCAGCGTAGCCGGATATTTCTGGCAGGAGCATGATCTGGGCGCAGCCTTTGCCCGGATGCTGAACGCAGGCTCCCTGTGGGGAATGTTTTTCTGCTCCGCCGTGCTTCTGGGGATCGGCCTCCGTCTTTACCGTTCCGCCCGGAACGCCTTCCGCAGCTGGGACGGCGAGGATGAGACGGTCATGGAGCAGGCGGACGAACAGCTGAGCTGGGCGATGATGCTGGAGAATCTGACGATGATTGTCAGCTTTTTCTGCTTCTCTGTTGGGACGGCCGGAATCGCGGACGGCCAGCTGCGGCGTCTGGTGCCGCTGCTTGTGCTGTTTATCGCAGTGCTGGCGCTGGCTGTCCTGCTTCAGCAGAAAACGGTAGATCTTGTCAAGGAAATGAATCCTGAGAAAAAGGGCAGCATCTACGATGAAAAATTCCAGAAGCTCTGGTGGGAAAGCTGCGACGAGGCGGAGCGCCGCCAGATCGGGCAGGCCAGCTATAAGGCTTACAGCACCGCCAGCAAGTTCTGCGCCTATTTCTGGGGTGCGCTGTTTCTGGGAAACATGATCTTTGACTATGGCTTTCTGCCCGGCGCTGCGGTACTGGTGGTCTGGGGCGTGCTGATCGTAAGCTATACACGGGAAGCTGTCCGGCTGGGCCGCCGGGGACAGAGAACGGAATAAGGAAAAGCAGAAAGAAAAGGCCGCCGGTTGGCGGTCTTTTCTTCTGCGTATTATGTGCTTTGATTTACTTTCCGGCCTTCTTGCTCTCCCACTTGGTCACGCACAGGGAGCAGGCAATATCGCCGGTGACGTTCAGGCAGGTACGGCCCATGTCGAACAGACGGTCCACAGCCACGATCAGGCCGATGTAAGCCACGGGGATGCCGATGGCTTCCAGCACCATGGCCAGCATGATCATACCGGCACCGGGAGTACCGGCAGTGCCGATGGAGGCCAGCGTTGCAGTCACAACCACCAGAACCATCTGGCCCAGAGTCAGCTGCATACCGGCACAGGTGGCCAGGAACACGGTGGCCACGCACTGGTAAATAGCGGTGCCGTCCATGTTGATAGTAGCGCCCAAAGGCAGGACGAAGGAGGAAATATCATCCTCTGCGCCCATGGAATCAGCGCACTCCTTGGAAACCGGCAGAGTCGCGGCGGAGGAGGTGGAGGTGAAGGCGAAGATCATGGCGGCAGAAGCGCCCTTGAAGAAAGCAACGGGGCTGATACCGGCAAACGCCTTGGCAGACAGGGAGTAGACCACCACGGCATGGATGATGTAGCTGATGTAGGCGCAGAGGATAACCAGAGCCAGAGAGCCGAGGATCTCAGCGCCCTGCGTGGCCACCACCCAGGTCATGTAGGTGAACACGCCGATGGGGCTCAGGGAAATGATGAAGCTCATCAGCCGGTCGATCACGGCATAGGCGGAGTCAACCACATCCCGCACCAGCTTGGCCTTTTCGCCAGCTACCAGAATGGAGCCGCCGAACAGCAGGGCGATGACGATGACCTGAAGCATATTGGCATCGGTAAAGGCTTTCCACATATTGGTGGGGAAGATAGCCACCAGCGTTGCCATGAAGCCGGCGTACTCCTTGGCCTCATACTCGGCGGACTGGGCGGCTTCAGACAGGTTGGGGAACAGGCCCGCGCCGTTGAAGATGCTGGCCAGCACCAGACCGATGACGCAGGCGATGGCGGTGGTGATCATGAAGTAAACAACAGTTTTCCAGCCCACGGAGCCGACCTTCTTCATGTTGCCCATGGAGATGATGCCGTCGATCATGGACAGCAGCACCACGGGAACCACGATGAATTTCAGCAGGTTCACGAAGATATCGCCGAAGGGCTTGACATAATTGGTGGTGAAGTCAGCGGCACCAGCAAAATAGAAAATCAGGCCCACAACGATGCCCAGCACCAGAGCAATAAAGATCTGAGCCGGCAATGACAGCTTTTTCTTTTTTTCCATAAACAGTTCCTCTTTCTGCACACAAATATACGCAACTCAGCGCAATAATTGAAATTATTATACCGAACCGGCTCAAATTTGTAAAGATAAACCTCGGCAAGATTGGATAGATGCAGTAAAACAAAATCAAAACCCGTTAATTCTTCGTCAATTTAACGAATTAAAGAAGTCGGACAGCTTCATTCGCCCCGGACGCCGTACCCGCAGAATCGGATGGACGCCTTGGCCAGCTCCGCCGTGGGATCCACCGTGGGCAGGGCGATGTTCAGGGCTTCCGCCGCCAGCGGCAGCTCCGTGCAGCCGAGGAGGAATACCTCCGCCCCGCCGGCAGACATTTGCTCCAGAACCGTCAGGAAGTCAGCCCGGTAGCTGTCGGGGCCTTTTCCAGCCTTCACGCCGTCGTAGATCACCCGCATCAGGGCATCCTGCGCCGGCGCATCGGGAACCAGATACGGCACACCGGCCTGCGCCAGCGCCTCCTGATAGAGATTGGCCGCCAGCGTGCCGCGGGTAGCCAGAATTCCCACGGTTTTTCCGGGGAACTGCGCCTTGCAGGCTTCGGCTGCCGCAGTGAGGATGCTGAGGAACGGGATCTCCGTCATGGCCTGAAGCCGAGGCAGGAAGTAGTGAGCAGTGTTGCAGGGCATGATGATGCAGTCCGCGCCGCAGGCTTCCAGATGCCGCAGGGCGCTGGCCATCTCCGGCACCGGGGCCTCTCCGCCGGAGAGAATGGCGGCGGTGCGGTCGGGGATGTTGGCATTGCTGTCGATATAGACCCGGATATGCTCCCGGTCAGTGTCCGCCTTCGTCAGCAGAACGATCTTCTGAAACAGGTCGGCGGTGGCCAGAGGCCCCATGCCGCCTAAAATACCGATGGTCTTTTTCTCCTGTGTGCTCATAAGATAGTTACCTCTTTCAATTCCAGAATTCCGGGAACAGAAGCTCGCTGCCCACTTTCACCATCAGCAGAAGCAGCACCAGAATGACGGTGGGCTTTACGATCTTGCTGCCGTTTTTGATGGCCAGCCCCGCCCCCAGATAGTGCCCCAAAATCGATGCGACGGCGGAGATCAGTCCGACGCCCACCAGTACATATCTGGCCTGCAGCGCCGTAAACAGGCTGCCGAAGTTGGAGGCCAGATTGATGACCTTCACGCCGCCGGCGGCATGGCGGGTGTCCAGCTTGGCAAAGCGGACGAAAATAATCATCAGGAACGTTCCGGTGCCGGGGCCGTAATATCCGTCGTATCCGCCGATGATGAAGGCCGCCGCCCAGACGATGAGCTTCCGCAGCTTCGAATCCAGCGGCTCCGGCTCGTCGGGCCACTTGTGCGTCCGCAGGGTGATGAACGCCACCACCGGCAGCACTACCAGCAGCAGGTACTTCAGAACCACGGCCGGAGTATGGTGCTGAAGCCAGGTGCCGCACATGGAGCCGACCAGCGCCAGCACGACGGAGGGGGCGAACAGCGCCCAGTCCACATAGCCCTGCCGGATGAAGCGGGCGGTGGAAAACACCGTGCCGATACCGGCAGAGAGTTTATTGGTACCCAGCGCGTTGTAAATAGGGAGCTTGCTCAGGCCCATGAGGTAGGTCGGCACCGTGATGATTCCGCCGCCGCCTGCAATGGCGTCCATAAAGGAGCCAAGGAACACACCGGCGCAGATCAGCAGTACGATCCACAGCGCCACACCGTCCACGGTGATCTCCGTCAAAAATGAAAACACGTTTCTGCCCTCCACGGTCATCTGTCCCCGGCGGGGATTCGGCCTCAATCCACAAGATGTTCTTATCTTAACAGACGCTGAGCAGGATGTGCATCGGCAAACAGCACAAGAAACTGCACCTTCCTGTGGGAATTCAAGAGAATTCACACAAATCCCCCTCCCGGTTTTCGACAGGCTTCCGCCTTGACGCTCCCCTGCCCTGGCGGTATAATATCAAATATAAGTAAAATGTGCAGCGGCTGCCTTGACGTAAACGATTCAGAATGATACGCTCAACATCAGGAAACCGGGAACTGTTTATCGGAAACGGCAGCGGACAGGAGGGCCTATGGCAGACCGGACACAACTGTATCACAGCGGCTGTCTGACGGACGGCTGGCGGCTTTTCGGCGCCCATCCCGCCACGGAGAACGGCGTCCACGGCTGGTGGTTCAGCGTCTGGGCACCCCATGCCGCGGCGGTCTCCGTGGTAGGGGATTTCAACGGCTGGGATCCCTCCGCCGCGCCCCTTGCGCCCAAGGGGGAGTTCTGGCAGGGCTTCCTGCCGGATCTGCCGGCCTATACCAGCTACAAATACGCCGTTACCGGGCAGGACGGCAGGGTGCGCTACAAGGCGGACCCCTACGGGTTCCACACGGAGACCCGCCCCGGCACGGCCAGCAAGCTCTATGACATTGAGCATTTTCCATGGACGGACGGAGCCTTCCGAAAGGGGAAGCAGCCGGTATACCACCGGCCGCTGAACATCTACGAGGTGCATCTCGGCTCCTGGAAAAAGCACGAAAACGGCGACTTCCTGAACTACCGGGATCTGGCGGAGCAGCTGGCGGCCTATGTGAAGGATATGGGCTACACCGCCGTGGAGCTGCTGCCGGTGACGGAGCATCCGCTGGACGATTCGTGGGGCTACCAATGTACCGGCTACTTTGCCCCCACCTCTCGGTTCGGCACGCCGGAGGACTTCATGTGGTTCGTGAACCATATGCACGAAAACGGCATCCCGGTGATTCTGGACTGGGTTCCCGCCCACTTCTGCAAGGACGAGCAGGGCCTGTATGAATTCGACGGCACCTGCTGCTATGAATATACCGATCCCCGGAAGCGGGAACACGCCGGCTGGGGAACCCGCGTTTTTGATTACGGAAAGCCGGAGGTGGTGAGCTTCCTCCTCTCCTCCGCCCGGTTCTGGCTGGAGATGTATCACATCGACGGACTGCGGGTGGACGCCGTGGCTTCCATGCTGTATCTGGATTATGGCCGGGAACCCGGACAATGGACGCCCAATATCCACGGCGGCCGGGAAAATCTGGAGGCAGTTGACTTTCTCCGGAAGCTGAATGCTGCGGCCTTTTCCGCAGACCCCAACGTGCTGATGATCGCGGAGGAATCCACGGCGTGGCCGCTTGTGACCAGACCCGCCGACATGGGGGGACTGGGCTTCAACCTGAAGTGGAACATGGGCTGGATGAATGATATCTGCCACTATCTGAAGCTGGATCCGTGGTTCCGGCAGGATCATCACCGGGATCTGACCTTCTCCATGATGTATGCCTTTTCGGAAAATTACGTCCTGCCCATCTCCCACGACGAGGTGGTGCATATGAAGGGCAGCGTAGTGGGGAAAATGCCCGGCGATTACGAAAATCAGCTCCGCTGTACCCGCGGCTTTTACGCCTACCTGCTCTCCCACCCAGGCAAGAAGCTGCTGTTTATGGGGCCGGAGATCGGCCAGTGGCATGAGTGGAATTCCAGCGGCCAGCTGGACTGGTATCTGCTGGAGCGCCCGGAAAACCGGCGGCTCCACGCCTTCTTCAAAGCCGCCAACGCCTTCTACCGAACGGAGCCGGCCCTGTGGGACGTGGATTTTGACTGGCAGGGCTTTGCGTGGCTGGTGCCGGACGACAATCACAACAACGTCATCGTGTTCCTCCGCCGGGACCGGGCGGGCAGCGAGTTGCTGTGCGCGGTGAACTTCTCCCCCAATGATTACGCCGGCTACCGGGTGGGGGTGCCGCCCCGGCGGCGGTATGTCCCGGTCTTTACCACCGATGCGCCGGAATTCGGCGGCAGCGGCTTTGCCGATACCGCGCCGGTCACGGTGGAAGCGGTTCCCTCCCACGGAAATGAACAGTCCGTCGCCCTCCGGATCCCCGCCTTCGGGGCGGTCTTTCTCCGGGGCGAGGGCAGTTTTCCCCCACAGAAGCAGAAAAAGCGGAAGGCGGACAGACCGGCAGACGATCCGCTGCGGTAAAGAGCCTTTCAACACGCTGAAAACAGGAAAAGGAGCTGGTACCTCATGAAAAAAGAGTGCATCGCCATGCTGCTGGCAGGCGGACAGGGCAGCCGCCTGTATGTCCTCACCGGAGCCATGGCAAAACCCGCCGTTCCTTTCGGCGGCAAGTTCCGTATCATTGATTTTCCCCTGTCCAACTGCACCAATTCCGGCATTGATACTGTGGGCGTGCTGACCCAGTACCGCCCCATGGAGCTGAACAGCTACATCGGCTCCGGCCAGCCGTGGGATCTGGACAGCAGCAACGGCGGCGTCCACATTCTGCCGCCCTATATGGGCAGCAAGGGCGGCACATGGTATAAGGGGACTGCCAACGCCATCTACCAGAATATCGGCTTCATCGACCAGTACCAGCCGGAGTATGTGGTAATCCTCTCCGGCGACCATATCTACAAAATGGACTACTCGGACATGATCCGCCGCCACAAGGAGGCGCAGGCCGCCTGCACCATCTCCGTTATGGAGGTGCCATGGGAGGAGGCCAGCCGCTTTGGCATCATGGCGGTGGATGAAAACGACATGATCACCGAGTTCACGGAAAAGCCCCATCAGCCCAAGAGCAATTTGGCCTCTATGGGCATCTACGTCTTTTCGTGGCAGGCGCTGCGGTGGTACTTAACGGAGGACGAGGCCAATCCTGCCTCCGAAAACGACTTCGGCAAGAACATCATCCCCAGGATGCTCGCAGACGGCCAGCGGATGGCGGCGTTCCGTTTTCAGGGCTACTGGAAGGACGTGGGGACCCTCACCTCGCTGTGGGACGCCAACATGGATATGCTCTCCCCCGCCTCCGGGCTGGACCTGACGGACGAAAGCTGGCCCATCTACGCCCGCAGCGTGGACGCGCCGCCGACCTACATGGGCGGTAACAGCCATGTGAGTCACAGCGCCATCAACCGGGGCAGCGTCATTGAGGGGACGGTGGAAAACTCCGTACTCTCCCCCCGCGTGACCATTGAAAAGGGGGCGCGGGTCAGCTACTCCGTGATCCTCCCCGGCGTCACGGTGGAATCCGGCGCTGTGATCGAATACGCCATCATCGGCGAAGGCTGCCATGTGGGAAAGGACTGCCGCATCGGCGGCACGCCAAATTCCGCAGCGGACGGGAAATGGGATCTGGCAGTGCTGGCGCCGGACTGCCGTCTGGAGGACGGCAGGGAGGTCGCCCCCGGCGTTATGCTGGATCACCACGGTAAGGAGGTGCTGAAATGAACCGGCTTCACGGAATCATTTTTGCTTACGATCAACGCACGGAGCTGCGGGAGCTGACAGAGCGCCGTACCGGGGCGTCCATGCCCTTCGGCGGCCGCTACCGGGCGGTGGATTTTGCCCTTTCCAACCTGCTGAACGCCGGTGTCACGGATGTGGGGCTGGTGCTTCACGGCCGGTATCAGAGTATGCTGGATCATGTGGGCAGCGGCAAGGTGTGGGATATGTCCCGGAAGCGGGGCGGCCTGCATCTCCTGCCTCCCTTCAACTACCTCCACGACTGGGGCGTGACCCCCTTCCGGGGCAAGATGGAAGCGCTGGCCGGCGTCCGGGACTATCTGGACGAGATCCGGCAGGACTATGTGGTGCTGATGGAGGGGGATCTGGTGGCCAACCTTCCCCTGACGGATATTTTTGAGCATCATCTCCGCACCCACGCGGACATCACCGCCGTCTGCGGGGATGACAGCTTCGCCACGGAAAACGGAACCTACTTTGAAAAAGAGCCGGATGGCCGCATCCGGGAGGTGCTTATCAATATGCACCGTCCCCGCGGCTATCGGAGTCTGGACGTCTTTATCATGTCTACGGAGCTGCTGCGCTCGCTGGTGGACGAATGTCAGGCCAGAGATCAGTACAGCTTCCGGCGGGACGTATTGCAGGCCAAGCAGAACCTGCTGAACCTCCAGAGCTACACCTTCAGCGGCTTTGCCGCCCAGATCCGCTCCGTGCAGGAGTACTACGACCGCTCCATGCAGCTGCTGGACAGGGACATCCGGGCAGATCTCTTCATCCCGGAGCGGCCGGTTCGCGCCAAGGGGGCGGATAAGGCCTCCACCTACATCGGGCCGGACGGGGCCTGCCTGAACTCTCTGGTGGCCGAGGGCTGCCGCATTGAGGGCACGGTGGTCAACTCCATCCTCTTCCCCGGCGTCACCGTGGAAAAGGGGGCGGAGGTGCAGGGTTGCATTCTTTTCAAGGGCACTGCTATCCGGCGGGGCGCCCACGCGTCCCATATCATCACGGATAAGAATGTGGAGCTGCTGCCGGGCCGCACCATGATGGGCCACGCCAGCTACCCCATTGTCATCGCAAAGGGCAGTGTGATCTGAGAAGCGCCGCATCCCGTTGAGATGCGGGAGCGTTCTTTCCGGATGTTCCGGCCACGAAAGGAGCAAACCCATGAATGTTTTATACGCGGCCAGCGAGGCCGTTCCCTTCTGCAAAACCGGGGGGCTTGCCGATGTAGCAGGCTCTCTCCCCCCCGCTCTGGCGGAGCAGGGGGTACGCACGGCGGTGATCCTGCCTCTGTATCAGCGGGTCAAAGAGGCCTTTGGCGGGCAGCTGACTTTCCGCTGCTTCGACTATGTGGATCTTGCGTGGCGGCACGCATACTGCGGCCTGTTTTCCATGGAAAAGGACGGCGTGACGTGGTATTTTCTGGATAACGAGCAATACTTCCGCCGCCCTGATCTGTACGGCTATATGGACGACGGGGAGCGCTTCGGCTTTTTCTCCCGCGCCGTGGTGCGGATGCTGGAGCATCTGGACTTCTGGCCGGACGTGATCCACTGCAACGACTGGCAGACCGCCCTGATCCCCATTTACCTGAAGGATGACGGCGTGCGGGAGGCGCGCTGCCGCTCCATTCGGACGGTGCTGACCATCCATAACATCGAGTATCAGGGGCGCTACGGCGCGGAGTGTCTGGGGGATCTGTTCGGTCTGGATCAGGGCTGGGCAGATGACGGCACGCTGATGATGGACGGGGATGTGAATCTTCTCAAAGGCGCGATTCTGTGCGCCGACGCGGTGAACGCCGTGTCCCCCACCTACGCGCAGGAGCTGAAAGATCCCTATTTTGCCCATCGGATGGAGAGCATCCTGACCCGGTGCGGCGGCAAGCTCACCGGCGTGCTCAACGGCATTGACATGAAGCTGTACGACCCGGCGGCAGACCCCCGCATTTCCGCCCGGTATTCCGCAAACGACCTTGCCGGCAAGGCCGCCTGCAAGGCGGCGCTGCAAAAGACGCTGGGACTGACCCCGGAGCCGGACACGCCTGTGATCGCCATGGTGAGCCGTCTGGTTTCCCACAAGGGGCTGGATCTTCTCCGGGAGGTCATGGGCAGCATCATGGAGCTGCCGGTGCAGTTTGTGGTGCTGGGCAGCGGCGACGCCGGGTATGAGGACTTCTTCCGCTGGTCGGCGGGGCAGTATCCCGGCCGCATGGCGGTGCGGATCGGGTATGACGAGACGCTGTCCATGGCAATCTATGCCGGTGCGGACCTTTTCCTGATGCCCTCCCGCAGCGAGCCCTGCGGCCTGAGCCAGATGATCGCCATGCGCTACGGCACGGTTCCCATTGTCCGGGAAACCGGCGGTCTGAAGGACAGCGTCCATCCCTATGAGGCGTGGCGGGACACAGGCACAGGCTTCACCTTTGCCAATTACTCCAGCGCCGATATGCTCCATGTGATCCGGGAGGCGGTCTCTCTCTATCGGGACGATCCCGCCGCCTTTGCCCGCCTGCGGCTGCGGGCCATGGAGCAGGATTTCAGCTGGGACCGCAGCGCGGGGGAATATCTGAAGATCTATGCCGCCGTCACTGGTCTTTCCCTTGAAAAGAAATCACAGCCTGCGGCTGCCGATACGACGGATGCTCCCACGGCCTCCGGGTCTGCGTCCGCTTCGGAAGCGGACGAAAAGCCGGTGCTGCCGGTGAAAAAAGCGGCAGCCGGAAAGTCCGCCGGAAAAGGCGCGAAAAAACCTGTTTCCGGGCAAAAATCCGCCGGAAAGACCGCGCCTGCCAAACCCAAGAAGAAAGGAACCGCCGGAAAGGCGGCAAAGTAAATTCCCATGACTGTACCATTTACCACGCAATCGCTGCAAGACGCGCTGACCGCCAAGCTGGCTCTGAACTTCGGCACGGAGCCGGGGGAGGCCAGCGATCAGGAGATGCTGAAAGCCTGCGCTCTGGTGCTGCGGGATGTGATGGCCCTCCGGGGTGTCCAGACCGCCAAGGAGACGAAAATCGAGAAGAAAAAGCAGGTACACTACCTGTCTCTGGAGTTTCTCATGGGCCGCAGCCTCATGAAAAACGCCTACAATCTGGGAATCCTTCCCCAGCTGAAGGAGGCGCTGGGCAATCTGGGCTTCCGGGCGGGCGACCTGTTTGAATTGGAGCCGGACGCAGGCCTTGGCAACGGCGGTCTGGGCCGTCTGGCCGCCTGCTATCTGGATTCCATGACCACGCTGGATATTCCCGCCACCGGCTATTCCATCTGTTACGAGCTGGGAATTTTCAAGCAGAAGATCGTGGAGGGTCAGCAGGTGGAGCTGCCTGACGACTGGAAGGGCGTCGGCTCCGCGTGGCTGCTGCCCAAGCCCGACGAGGCCCAGACCGTCCATTTCGGCGGCACCATCCGGCAGTTCTGGCATGACGGACACCTGCACGTTGTCAACGAAAACGCCACCACAGTGCTGGCCGTTCCCTGCGATATGGTGGTGGCGGGCTATGGAACCGGCCATGTCAACACCCTGCGGCTGTGGGACGCCCGCTCCACCCGCCCGGTGGATATGGCTCTGTTCTCCCGCGGCGAATACCTGAAGGCCTCCGAGGACGAGGCCATGGCGGAGACCATCGCCAAGGTGCTCTACCCTGAGGATAATCACTATGAGGGCAAATCCCTGCGATTGAAGCAGCAGTACTTCTTTGTCTCCGCCACGGTGCAGTCCATCATCACAAAGCATCTGGAAACCTACGGCACCCTGAAAAATTTCCACGAAAAGAACGTGATCCAGATCAACGACACCCATCCAGCGCTGGTGATCCCGGAGCTGATGCGGATCTTCATGGATGAGGCGGGGATGAACTGGGACGAGGCGTGGAACATCGCCTCCCACTCCGTAGCCTACACCAACCACACCGTCCTGGCGGAAGCGCTGGAGCGCTGGCCCCAGCAGCTGGTGGAATCCCTGCTGCCCCGCGTATGGCAGATCGTGCAGGAGATTGCCCACCGTTGGCAGGCCAAGGTGGAAAATTTCTACCACGACCCGGCCAAAACGGAAAAAATGGCCATTCTCTGGGGCGGCGAGGTGCGGATGGCCAACCTCTGCATCGCAGGCTGCCTGTCCGTCAACGGCGTGTCCGGCCTGCATTCCGAAATTCTGAAAAAAGATGTGTTCAAAGACGCCTGCGCCATGGAGCCGTGGAAATTCACCAACGTCACCAACGGCATCGACCACCGCCGCTGGCTCAGCGAGATCAATCCCGGTCTGGACGCACTGGTGCGGGATCTCACCGGCGGAGACGACTATCTGCTCCATCCGCAGGCCCTGAAAAAGCTGGACGCCTACGGGGAGGATGCGTCCGTCCTCAAGCGTCTGGACGAGATCAAGTGGCAGAATAAGGTTGACTTTGCAGCCTATGCCCGGAAAGCGCAGGGGGTCACGCTGGATCCCAACGCCATTTTCGATGTGCAGGTGAAGCGGCTTCACGAATACAAGCGGCAGCTGCTGAACGTGCTGCACATTATCACCCTCTATCAGCAGCTACAGGATGACCCCAACGCCGTCACCCGGCCCCACACCTTCCTTTTCGGCGCCAAGGCCGCGCCGGGATACGCGGTGGCCAAGCGGATCATCCATCTCATCAACTCTCTGGCGGACGACATCTCCCACGATCCCCGCTGCCGGGGCAAATTGCAGGTGGTGTTTCTGGAAAATTACCGGGTGTCTCTTGCCGAGCATCTGATGCCTGCCAGCGAGGTTTCCCAGCAGATCTCCACCGCCGGTAAGGAGGCCAGCGGCACAGGCAACATGAAGTTCATGATGAACGGCGCTCTGACGGTCGGCACGCTGGACGGCGCCAATGTGGAGATGCACGATGTGCTGGGGGATGAAAATATGTTCCTCTTTGGCCTCCATGCTGATCAGGCCGCCAAGCTGCGGCAGGAGGGCTATGTCCCCCAGCGGTACGTCAGCCACGACCCCCAGCTGGAGCGGTGTCTGGACGCGCTGCGGAAGGGCTTCCGGGACGGCGTCAGCTATGAGGATCTCTACCAGCGGCTCGTCAGTCAGGACGAGTACCTCCTGCTGGCGGATTACCGGGCCTACTGCGACGCGGAGCGCCGCATGGCGGAAGCCTATGAGAACCGGGAGGGCTGGAACCGCATGAGCCTCCGCAATATCGCCCGCAGCGGCATCTTCGCCGCCGACCGGGCCGTGGCGGAGTATGCCGACAACATCTGGCACGTCCCCCATCGGTAACCCCCTGCATTTTCTGCCCCGAAAACCGGGGCGGCAGGGAAAAATTCCTTGCAATTCCCAAAAGCGCGTGGTATGATGACCTACGTCAACAGGGGGAGCTTGCTGCAAGCAGGCTGAGAGTGGGCTGCATCGCCCAGACCCGGAACCTGATTTGGATAATGCCAACGTAGGGAGATACCGTCGCTGACACGCTCGTTGAGATCGTAATGCGGATATGTCTTTGCAGGCATATCCGCATTTTTCTTTTGGAGGAGTGATTTTATGCTGGGAAACTGTCTTGATCAGGTGCGGAAGTCCGCGCCGCTGGTCCACAACATCACCAATTATGTAACGGTGAACGACGTGGCCAACATCCTGCTGGCCTGCGGCGGAAGCCCGATCATGTCCGATGAGCCGGAGGATGTGGAGGACATCACTTCCATTTGCGGCGGCCTGAACATCAACATCGGCACTCTGAATCAACGGAGCATTGAGGGAATGCACCGGGCCGGCAGGAAGGCCGCAGAACTGGGACACACGATCCTGCTGGATCCTGTAGGCGCCGGCGCTTCCGCTCTGCGTACCCGCACCGCCGTGGAGCTGATGCATGAGATCCCCTTCACCGTTATCCGGGGCAACATCTCAGAGATCAAAACGCTGGCGCTGGGCAGCGGTACGACAAAGGGCGTGGATGCCGACGTAGCCGACGCCGTGACAGAAGCCAATCTGGACGCAGCTGTTGCTTTTGTGAAGGACTTTGCGGCAAAAAGTCGTGCCATTGCGGCAATCACCGGCGCGATCGATCTGGTCAGCGACGGCAGGCAGTGCTATATCATCCGCAACGGCCGCCCGGAAATGGGAAAGGTCACCGGCACCGGCTGCCAGCTTTCCGGCATGATGACCGCTTTCGTGACGGCAAACCCGGAAAACCGGCTGGAAGCCGCAGCAGCCGCCGTGTGCGCCATGGGGCTGGCCGGGGAGATCGGCTGGAGCCGCATGGCGGCGGGGGACGGGAATTCCACCTACCGCAATCGGATCATCGACGCCATTTACAATATGGATGGCGAAATGCTGAATGGAGGAGCCAAGTATGAAGTGCGATAAAAAGGATCTGCTGCTGTACGCCGTCACCGACCGTCACTGGCTGGACGGCCGCAAGCTCATCGACGTGGTGCGGGAAAGCCTGGACGGCGGCGTGACCATGCTCCAGCTGCGGGAAAAAGCGCTGGCGGAGGAAAAATTTCTGGAAGAAGCCAGAGAGCTTCAGGCACTGTGCCGGGAGCGGCACGTTCCCTTCATTGTCAATGACAATGTGGATATCGCCAAGGCCATGGACGCCGACGGCGTTCATGTGGGACAGGACGATATGGAAGCGCTGGACGTCCGGGCCAAGCTGGGGCCGGACAAGATCATCGGCGTTTCCGCCCATACGGTGGAGGAAGCCCTGCTGGCAGAGAAGCACGGGGCGGACTATCTGGGCGTGGGCGCGGTGTTCCCCACCAGCTCCAAGGACGATGTGGACGTACTGCCCTATGAGACGCTGAAGGCCATCTGCGAGGCGGTTTCCATCCCGGTAGTGGCCATCGGCGGCATTTCGCAGGAGAATGTCGCCAAGCTGGCAGGCAGCGGTATCTGCGGCGTAGCGGTCATCAGTGCCATTTACGCCGCTAAAAATATTCAGGCGGCCGCCGCCGACCTGAAAAGTGCCACATCGGAGATGCTGAAGGGATGATCCGGGGCGCGATTTTTGATCTGGACGGGGTTTTGCTGGACTCCATGGGCATCTGGAACGATCTGGGCGCCCGGTATCTCCGGGGGCAGGGGATCACGCCGGAACCGGGGCTGAACGCCATCCTGTTCGCCATGAGCATGGAGCAGGGGGCGGCGTATCTGAAAGCCCACTATCCCCTGCCGCAAAGCGAGGCGGAGATCGGGGACGGCATCGCCCGGATGCTGGCGGACTACTATTTTTACGAAGTGCCGGCCAAGCCGGGGGCAGTTGCGCTGCTTGCGTTTCTGGCGGAGCGGAACATCCCCATGGCGGCGGCTACCTCCAGCCCCCGAACCCACGTGACGCAGGCACTGCGCCGGTTGGGGCTGCTGCCTTATCTGAAGGAGATTTTTACTACCGGCGAGGTGGGTGTCAGCAAGCATCAGCCGGACATCTACCATCTGGCGGCAGAACAGCTTGGCACCCGACCGGCGGAAACGCTGGTCTTTGAGGATTCCCTCTACGCCCTGAAAACCGCCGCGGCGGCAGGCTACCGCACCGTGGGCGTGTTCGACGCCAGCGGGGAGGCCGATCAGGCCGGGCTGAGCGCGGCGGCGGACGCTTATCTCATGGATCTGACGGCCTTTCCCGGCTGCTGGGATCTTCTGAACAAATAAAGGAACCGACAGGCTTTGGCCTGTGTTCAGGCGGCACATTGGGGGCACCACCTTGTATCGCCTTATAAAACTGTGCTGTAGAAAAAGAAAGGAAGTATTCACATGAAAACAGCATTGACCATTGCTGGAAGCGATTCCAGCGGAGGCGCCGGCATTCAGGCAGATCTGAAAACCATGACAGCCAATGGCGTATACGCCATGAGCGCCATCACGGCTCTGACTGCCCAGAACACCACCGGCGTCACTGACATTTTAGAGTCCACCCCGCGCTTCCTGAGCGAGCAGCTGGACGCTATTTTCACCGACATCTTTCCCGATGCGGTGAAGATCGGCATGGTTTCCTCTGCGGAGCTGATCGCCGTGATCGCGGCAAAGCTCAAGGAGTATAAGGCGGAAAACATCGTGGTAGACCCCGTGATGGTGGCCACCTCCGGGGCCAAGCTCCTGCGCTCTGACGCAGTGGAGGCTCTGTGCCGGGAACTGCTGCCGCTGGCAGCGGTGCTGACCCCCAACATTCCCGAAGCGGAGATCCTCTCCGGCATGGCTATCACCGATGCCGCCGGCATGGAGGCCGCCGCCAGACTCATCAGTGAGAAGTACGGTTGCGCCGTGCTGTGCAAGGGCGGCCACAAGGTCAACGACGCCGACGATCTCCTCTGGCGGGAGGGCGCGGGCAAGTGGTTCCACGGCAAGCGCATCGACAATCCCAATACCCACGGCACCGGCTGCACCCTCTCCAGCGCCATCGCCTCCAATCTGGCCAAGGGCTATGATCTGGACGCCTCTGTGGAGCGGGCCAAGGCCTACATCTCCGGCGCACTGGCGGCTATGCTGGATCTGGGACACGGCTCCGGCCCCATGAACCATATGTTCGCGCTGAAAGGAGAGTTCACGGAATGACCTCACCGATCCTTGTGGCTGTGTTTACCATTGTGTATCTGGCCGTAACGGTCTGGCTGTGCCGTGGGCTGAAGCTCAACGCCCGGAATCTGGCCATGGGCGGTCTGGCCTGCGCTCTGACGCTGATCCTCGGCTCCATCATGATCCCCCTGCCCACCGGCGCATCCATCACCTGCGGCTCATGGATCCCCCTGATGCTGCTGGCAGTGGTGTGCGACAAGCGGCTGGCCTTTGTCTCCGGCTGGGTGTGCGGTATTCTGGCTATGGTGCTGATCCCGGCGTGGCAGCCGGTTCACTGGGCGCAGATCTTTGTGGAGCATCTGATCTGCTTTTCCTGTCTGGGCTATACCGGCGCGTTCGGTACGGACAAGCGCTGGAAGATCCTCTGCGGCGGTGTTCTGGCGATTTTTATCAAGTTCTGGGCGCACGTGTTCAGCGGCGTGATCTTTTTCTCCCAGAACGCGTGGGACGGCTGGGGGGCCTGGGGCTACAGTCTGACCTATCATCTCTCCAGCAAGATCCCGGAGGGCGTGCTTTCTCTGGCGATCCTGATGGTACTGCCTTTGAGTGCCCTGAAAAAAGCGGCAAAGGGGGCGGCACGGACATGAGCTTTCTGGATACCTGTATTCAGGACAGCCTGCCCATCTGGCGCAGCTGTCTGGAAACACCGTTCCTCCGCCGGATGGCCGACGGCACGCTGGACGAAGAGTGCTTCAAGGGTTATATTGTGGACGACAGCCTGTATCTCCGGGAGTATTCCAAGGTGTTCGCGTGGGGCATGATCCACTCCAACGACATGGAGGAAATTCGGAACTATTACTCGCTGCTGGCCTTTGTCAACGAGGCGGAGGACTCCACCCGGCGGTATTATCTCAAGCGCTACGGCCTGCTGGACGAGGAGATCCAGCCCCTGCCCCTGCGGCCGGAGAACCGGGCCTATGTGGACTATATGCTGAATGCGGCAAAGAACGCCGACGACGCGGTGGACTGCATGATGGCCTGCCTGCCCTGTATGCTCAGCTACGGCTGGATCTTCGGCGAGATGCTGAAAAATGTTCCCGCCGTGCAGAACACCCCCTACGCCCGGTTCGTCAACGACTACGCCGGGGAGCGCTATGAGAGCATCTGCAAGGCATGGGAGGCTTTCACGGAAAAGGTCTGCGCCGGGGTTTCTCCGGAGCGGGAGGCCCACTGTCTGGAAATTTTCCGTACCTGCTCAGAGCATGAGCATCATTTCTGGGAAATGGCGGCCCGGCCCCGGACAGATCTGAAGGGCGGTGTGCAGGCATGAAAAAGACATCCATCTTTCAGAACGGCCTGATCTGGTTCGGTGCCGGCGTCTCTCTGGCAGAGATCCTCACCGGCACCTCCTTTGCCTCGCTGGGCATGGCCAAAGGTCTGGCGGCTATTCTCATCGGCCACATCATTGGCTGCGCCATGATGCTCCTTGCGGGGCTGATCGGCGGCCACACCGGCCGCAGCGCCATGGAAACCGTGAAAATGAGCTTTGGCCAGAAGGGCGGGCTGCTGTTCGCCTTCCTGAACGTTCTCCAGCTGGTGGGCTGGACGGCCATCATGATCTACGACGGCGCGCTGGCCATCGGCGGCATTTTCTCCGTGGGACACTGGATCTGGTGTCTTGTTATCGGCGTTCTCATCATTGTGTGGATCGTTGTGGGCATCACGGATCTGGGCTGGATCAACAAGCTTACCATGGCGGCCCTCTTCCTCCTGACGCTGATGCTGTGCAAGGTGGTCTTCTTCTCCGGCAGCGCCATGAGCGCCTCCGGCGAGGCCATGTCCTTCGGCGCGGCGGTGGAGCTGGCGGTGGCCATGCCCCTGAGCTGGCTGCCCCTCATCAGCGACTACACGCGGGATGCGGAAAAGCCGGTGCAGGCCACCTGGGTCAGCGTGATCGTGTATGGGCTGGTGTCCTGCTGGATGTACGTCATCGGCATGGGCGCTGCCATCTTCACCGGGGAGTATGATATCGCCGTGATCATGGTGAAGGCGGGGCTGGGCATTGCCGCGCTGGTGATTCTGGTGTTCTCCACCGTCACCACCACCTTTCTGGACGCATGGTCTGCCGGTATTTCCGCAGAATCCCTCTCCGAAAAGCTGGACGGCAGAAAAACGGCCATCGCAGTGACCGTCATCGGCACTGCGGCCGCAATGCTGTTCCCCATGGACGACATCACCGGGTTTCTGTATCTCATCGGTTCGGTGTTTGCTCCCATGATCGCCGTGCAGATTGCAGATCACTTCCTTCTCAGGCGGGATCGCTTCGCTGTGGCGGCGGACAGCCGGAATCTCATCATCTGGCTGGTGGGCTTCATCGCCTACCGCCTGCTGATGGGGGTGGACACCCCGGTGGGGTACACCCTGCCGGACATGGTGCTGACCGTCGTGCTGTGCATCCTTGCGGAAAAGCTGCATCCTACGCAGAAAACCAACTGACGCACCCCGGCCTTCTGACATAAGAACATGACACGGTACTGCGAGCCGGCAAAGCCGTGCAGTGATCCAAGCGTCCCCTGGTTGCAGGATAACATCTGCAATCAGGGGACGCTTTAACTCTGGCATATAAAATTTTTTCAACACGGTACATCCCGCCGAAAATATAGTACTGGGGGTCATATGGATGATACTGCGCGAAACCCAAAAGTAATCCGCATGATTTAAATCGTTGTTAGCCTGTTTGCGCTTGTGTGCATTCATTTCAATCCATCCGGGAGCATCATCCAGCAAGCAGTCCCACGCGTGCAAAGCAACATTCCTCGCGTTTATGTTAAATTTGACCTTGTCTTATCTGGAAAATTTACTGGCACAAAATCTGAAAATTTAATCACAGCTATTTTCCTCCCCTCTTTCCCTCCTTGAAAAGTTCACATTTGAAAGATTTATTCTGCAAATAAATTATGGTAGAGAAAAATAAGAAAACAGCCCCTGAAATCATTCGATTTCAGGGGCTGTGGTCCGAGATGGGAGACTCGAACTCCCGACATCTTGCTCCCGAACTTTTGAATAAAAATTTTTCTACTTTTTCCGACGCTTTATAGCTGTTTTGCTTTATTATGGATGCTCTTCGCAACTCTTGACTCCACTGCTTTCGCATACTCCACGTCTGTCTGTAGTCAAACATGTGGTCAAAAACCGCTTTCTGAACACCCTCGTGGCAGGGGACAGAAAGCGGTTTTTATAGTTTACCGGAGCGCTGCGGACGGATGATTTGCCTCTCCAGCCTGTCGCATTGTACCTCTGCTGGAGAGGTTAAGCAAGTCCTTTATACAGGAATAGGCGGCGCAGAAATTGCATCGCTATAGACAAAGAATAGGGACTTTCCCTTAATACGAGCTGCATTTTAAGGGAAAGCCTGTCAAACTACGGGAAAGTATCTGCTCCTTGCGAGGAAACCGCTGTTGACTTTCGTCGCAATTTTGCCGTGAATATTTTTCGATTGGCACTCAAAGCGAGGACTACCTGCAGATTGGGCCAGACATAATCTTCCATGCTTGATGCGTAGCACGCGCTCGCTGCTCTGTTTCAAGTGCATCTAAAAGAGCCTGCCAAAGAGTTGAATTTGGCTCGTATTCTGCATAGTCTTCAAGATACCGTTGGATATCATCGGCAGCCAACGCAAGAAACTTATCGTCCAGAAACCGAATGTGGCGCTTAATATAACCGGAAACTACTGCGGGCATATATGTGTTTCTGCCCATCGCATACCGCATTGCTGACAGCAGGATCAACCGAAAGTCGGCGTCACGGATAGGGGCGAGCAGGTCCTGAGGGAACAACAGGAGTTCCTTGCCATTATTCATGCATACGCGCAGCGGTCGCTGCTCCTCCGTTACCAGATTCAATACTCTACACGATCCTGCCCATCCAGTTTTCCATCGACCAGTTTTATCAGCGGCAGTTGGATGCTGTGGACAGAGCAAAGGAACGGTAGCGCGTGGCAAAGCGAATGGAGCAGACCAGCGTGTGAAAGCGGCGGGGATTTTTCCCTGCGTGCTGCTATCATGGACAACCAAAACCGTGAAGCACATCAATGCGGTGAGAGAAACAGCAATGGGATCACGCAGCCCAGCGGGGCCGCGACGCCTC
>UQVS01000022.1 GCA_900544615.1 uncultured Oscillibacter sp.
CTCATCTGGTAGAGCGCCACCTTGCCAAGGTGGAGGTAGCGAGTTCGAGCCTCGTAGCCCGCTCCAGAGTAAATCAGGACATCCGATTTGGATGTCCTGATTTTTTCGTCAGACGAAAAGAACTCGATACCGACACCCATGCGCGGAGTGCGCATAAGTCCAGCGGAGGATGGCAGGAGTTTACGACCTTCCAGTCACGCAAAAAAATTAAGCATAACCATAACACCCCCCACCCGTTTCGTGAAGAAACGGGTGGGGGGTGCGCCTGAAAAGTCCTGATTTTGCGAAATGTTTGGGGTTCCCTTATTTTTTGCTCTCCGCCACAGCAACGGCCACAGCCACGGTGGCGCCGACCATGGGGTTGTTGCCCATGCCCAGGAAGCCCATCATCTCCACATGAGCGGGGACAGAGGAGGAACCGGCGAACTGGGCGTCGGAGTGCATCCGTCCCATGGTGTCCGTCATGCCGTAGGAAGCGGGGCCAGCGGCCATATTGTCGGGGTGCAGGGTGCGGCCCGTGCCGCCGCCGGAGGCCACGGAGAAGTACTTCTTGCCCTGCTCAATGCACTCCTTCTTATAGGTACCCGCCACAGGGTGCTGGAACCGGGTGGGGTTGGTAGAGTTGCCGGTGATGGACACGTCCACGCCCTCGCGGTGCATGATAGCCACGCCCTCCCGCACATCGTCTGCGCCGTAGCAGCGGACAGCGGCCCGCTCACCATCGGAATAAGCTACCTCCCGGACAATCTTCAGTTCACCGGTGTAGTAGTCAAACTGGGTCTGGACATAGGTGAAGCCGTTGATACGGCTGATGATCTGGGCGGCGTCCTTGCCCAGACCGTTCAGAATGACCCGCAGAGGCTCCTTCCGGGCCTTGTTGGCGTTGCGGACGATGCCGATGGCGCCCTCAGCGGCGGCGAAGGACTCGTGGCCCGCCAGGAAGGCGAAGCACTTGGTCTCGTCCCGCAGCAGCATGGCACCCAGATTGCCGTGTCCCAGACCCACCTTGCGGTCCTCGGCAACAGAGCCGGGGATGCAGAAGGACTGAAGGCCGATGCCGATGGCCTCGGCAGCCTCAGCAGCGGTCTGCACGTTCTTCTTCAGGGCGATAGCCGCGCCCACGCAGTAGGCCCAGCAGGCATTTTCAAAGCAGATGGGCTGGATGCCCTTGACGATCTCATAGGGGTCAAAACCGGCGGCTTTACATAGCTCCCGGCACTCCTCCACGCTGGAAATTCCGTGCTGAGACAGGACGGAATTGATCTTGTCGATTCTTCTTTCGTAGCTTTCAAACAGAGACATGTTATGACCATTTCCTTTCGTCATGCTTGATTGCGAAACACCATTCCCTCAAAGAAAATGGTCATTTCGCATCTACCGCGGTTGCCGCGTCAGCGGCGAGCGGTTGGCGATTTTCAAATTGCGTTTGCGTATCGCAAACGCAATTCCTCCTTCTCTTATTCCTGACGGGGGTCGATGTACTTGGCAGCGCTGTCCCACTGACCGTAGTGAGACTTGGCGCCTTCCAGCGCCTCATTGGCGTCCATGCCCTTCTTGACGCTTTCCATCATCTTGCCCAGATTCACGAATTCATAGCCGATGATCTCGTCATCCTTGTTCAGAGCTACGCGGGTGCAGTACCCCTCGGCCATTTCCAGATAGCGAGGGCCTTTGGCCTTGGTGGCGAACATGGTGCCGACCTGAGAACGCAAACCCTTTCCCAGATCCTCCAGAGATGCGCCGACAGGCAGGCCGCCCTCGGAAAAGGCCGTCTGGCTGCGGCCGTACACGATCTGCAAAAACAGTTCCCGCATGGCGGTGTTGATGGCGTCGCAGACCAGATCGGTGTTCAGTGCCTCCAGAATGGTCTTGCCGATCAGAATTTCGCTGGCCATGGCGGCGGAATGGGTCATGCCGGAACAGCCGATGGTCTCTACCAGCGCTTCTTCAATGATGCCATCTTTCACGTTCAGGGTCAGCTTGCAGGCACCCTGCTGGGGCGCGCACCAGCCAATACCGTGGGTCAGACCGCTGATGTCCTTGATCTCCTTGGCCTGAACCCATTTGCCCTCCTCAGGGATGGGGGCGGGGCCGTGATACGCGCCCTTGGCCACAGGGCACATATGCTGCACTTCGGTGGAATAGATCATATCCTATCTCCTTTTTGCCTGATTTTACTGGTTTCGCTCAAAAATTGCCGGAGTTTTTTGCTTTTTCGTTCAACATTATATCGGTAAACAATTACGGTGTCAAGGGCGGCAGGATAAATGGAAAGAATCTGCGCACCCCGGCTGCTCCGCAGAAAACCGGCCTCCGCCAGCGGCGGAGGCCGGTTTGCATGATGCAGCTTTTACGTTTACAGCAGGCCGCTGGCGGAGAAGATGGAGGCAAACACCAGAGATACCACGGTCATCAGCTTGATGAGGATGTTGATGGAGGGGCCGGAGGTATCCTTGAAAGGATCGCCCACGGTGTCGCCCACGACAGCCGCGCGATGTGCCTCGCTGCCCTTGCCGCCGTGATTGCCGTCCTCAATGAACTTCTTGGCGTTGTCCCATGCGCCGCCGGCGTTGGACATGAAGATGGCCATCAGCACGCCGGTGACCAGAGCGCCGGCCAGCATACCGCCCAGAGCGCCGGTACCCAGCAGGAGGCCAACCACCAGAGGAGCCAGAACAGCCATGACACCGGGAACCAGCATCTCCTTCAAAGCGGAGGTGGTGGAAATGGCAACGCAGGACTTGTAGTCGGGCTTGCCGGTGCCTTCCATGATGCCGGGGATGGTGCGGAACTGACGGCGCACTTCCTCAATCATGCTGTAAGCGGCCTTGGACACGGAGTCCATGGTCAGAGCGGAGAACACGAAGGGCAGCATACCGCCGATCAGCAGACCGATGGTCACGCGGGAATCCAGAATGTTGATGCCGGCGTCCGCAATGCCCACAGCCTGTGCATAGCTGACGAACAGAGCCAGAGCGGTCAGAGCGGCGGAGCCGATGGCGAAGCCCTTGCCCATAGCGGCGGTGGTGTTGCCCACAGCGTCCAGCTTGTCGGTGATCTCGCGGACATGGGGATCCAGACCGCTCATCTCAGCAATGCCGCCGGCGTTGTCGGCGATGGGGCCGTAAGCGTCCACGGCCACGGTGATGCCGGTGGTGGACAGCATACCCACGGCAGCCAGAGCGATGCCGTACAGACCGGCGACCTCATAGGAAACGAAGATACCCACGCAGATCAGCAGAATAGGAATGGCGGTGGACATCATGCCCACGGCGATGCCGCTGATGATGGTGGTGGCGGGGCCGGTTTCAGACTGCTGGGCAATCTTCTGCACGGACTTGTAATCGCCGGAGGTGTAGATCTCGGTCACGATGCCAATGATCAGGCCGACGATCAGGCCGGCGATGATGGCGATGGCCTGAGACATACTGCCGAAGAACACATTGCTGAGGACCAGGGAGAGAACCACCACAATGGCAGACGCCACATAGGAACCCATCTTCAGAGCCTTGTGGGGGTTGGAATTCTCATCGCCCCGGACAAAGAAGCAGCCGATGATGGAAGCGATGATGCCGGTAGCGGCCAGGATCAGGGGGAACAGAGCACCGGCGCCAGTGAAGGTACCGGCCACGGCCACGCCCAGCGTCAGAGCGGAAACCAGAGCGCCCACATAGGACTCGAACAGGTCGGCGCCCATGCCGGCCACGTCGCCCACGTTGTCGCCCACATTATCGGCGATGACGGCGGGGTTCCGGGGATCGTCTTCGGGGATACCGGCCTCGACCTTGCCCACCAGATCAGCGCCTACGTCAGCGGCCTTGGTGTAGATACCGCCGCCTACACGGGCGAACAGAGCGATGGAGGAAGCACCCAGAGAGAAGCCGGTGAGGATCTCAACGTTGCCGGTAAAGGCATAGATGGCAGCGCAGCCCAGCAGACCCAGACCAACCACGCACATACCCATAACGGAACCGCCGGAGAATGCAATGCCCAGCGCCTTGTTCATGCCGCTGGACTTGGCGGCGGCAGCGGTACGGACGTTGGCCTTGGTAGCCACATTCATGCCCACATAACCGGCGCCCACGGAGAACACGGCACCTACCAGAAAGCAGACGGCGGTGAGCCAGCTGATAAACAGGCCGATCAGTACAAACAGAATGGCCACAAAGACCACCAGAATCTTGTACTCGGCGAACAGGAATGCCCGTGCGCCATCGCTGATATTGCCTGCGATTTCCTTCATCCGTTCCGTACCTGCGTCAGCCTTGGAAACCGTGGAGGTTTTCCATGCGGCAAACAGCAGAGCCAGAACTGCACACAGCAGGGCGACCCAAATGATGTTTTCCATTTTTTCCACTCCTTAACAAACTTTGCAGGGGAATATTTCCCGTTGCTGTATCATTTTACCAATGAGGTTACAATTTTTCAAGTAAATTTACTTAATCGTTTATACGACTTAACCAAATTTTACGTTTTAACCAAAAATTATTTTGAAATGCCATGGTTTTTCGTCTTTATTTTGCACGCGAAGAACACAAAAACGCAGGATATCCGAATTTTTTGACGTATATTTATGATAGAAAACAGGAAAAACAAAAAGAAATAAAAACAATCTGATGCAAGTTGCTCAAACGTTTGCGGAAAACCGATTAGGTAAACGTTTGCTCATGGATGAGACATTCTACACCGCCCAAAAGAGCAAAAAAAATCCACGCCCAATGGCGTGGTTCCTTCCTGAGCTTACCGCTCACTGTGGGCCTGCTCCTGACCGTCAAAAATCAGATCGTCCACATCCGTCATGCAGTTGTTCAGCATCATGCGGCCTGCCTCCTTTCCTATAAATCTGAACATAGTATACCGCAGATGTTCGGCATTTTCAATAAGAAAAATATTATGAATTTGTAAATTATGTGTAAAGGCAGCCCCGCTGGATTTTGCCAAAATCATGGAATCCACGTCATTTTCTGCTTTACAAATACGGAGAACTCCTATATAATATCATGGCTAATGTAATACGCAGGAAAATGGAGAAAAACTATGGCTTTGATCGAATATGACGCTTATAAGCAGAAGCTGCGGGATCTGGAGCCGGAGCTGAAAAAGCTGGGCGACGCTCTGGACATCGACGCCGTGGCTCAGGAGGCGGCCCGCCTGGAGGACGAAACGACGCAGGATGGCTTCTGGAACAATCTGGAGCGCTCCCAGAAGGTGCAGACCCGCCTCAAGCAGCTGCAAAACAAGCTGCACCGCTATCATAAGCTCATGAGTACCTGGGAGGATCTGACCACCCTGTGCGAAATGGGGCAGGAAGCGGAGGACGCGGAGATTCTGGAAGAACTGAAAACGGAATATACCGCGCTGGAAACCAGCATTGAGGAGATTCGGATGACCACCCTTCTCTCCGGAGAGTACGATGCCAACAACGTCATTCTCCAGCTTCATTCCGGCGCAGGCGGCACCGAAGCGCAGGACTGGTGCCAGATGCTCTATCGGATGTATACCCGCTGGGCGGAGCGCCACGGCTTTGCGTGGAAAACGCTGGACTACGAAGAGTGCGACGAGGCGGGCATCAAGTCTGCCGTCATCTCCATTGAGGGCGAAAATGCCTACGGCCTGCTGAAAAGCGAACACGGCGTTCACCGTCTGGTCCGCGTCTCTCCCTTTGACGCCAACGCCCGCCGTCAGACCAGCTTTGCTGCTGTGGAAGTCATGCCGGAGCTGCCGGACGATGAAGAGGTGGAGATCCGGCCTGAGGATATCGAAATGCAGGTCTACCGCTCCTCCGGCGCCGGCGGCCAGCACATCAACAAGACCTCCTCCGCCGTCCGCCTGATCCACAGGCCCACCGGCATTGTGGTGGCCTCCCAGCAGGAGCGTTCCCAGTTCCAGAACAAGGATAACTGTATGAAGCAGCTGCGCGCCAAGCTGATCGAGCTGAAGATCCAGCAGCACGCGGAAAAGATCTCCGATATCAAGGGCGTGCAGATGAAGATCGAGTGGGGCAGCCAGATCCGCTCCTATGTGTTCATGCCCTACCAGCTGGTCAAGGACACCCGTACCGGCTACGAAACCAGCCAGATCGACAACGTGATGGACGGCGATCTGGACGGATTCCTCAACGCCTACCTGACCCAGCTGGCCACCGGCGAGCTGAAAAAGTAAATGCTCAAAAGGCGCGGCTTCCGGCCGCGTCTTTTTATGAGAAGGATCTATGGATATTCAAGAAAGGATTTATAAGAATTTATGAGTACAAAAAACACCGCAGGCGCAGCTGTACAGGAGAACAAGATGGGCGTTCTGCCGGTCGGCAAGCTGCTGGCAGGCATGGCCATTCCCATGATGATCTCCATGCTGGTGCAGGCACTGTACAACGTTGTGGACAGCATTTTCGTGGCTCAGCTCAGTGAAGATGCCCTGAACGCCGTTTCCCTCGCATTTCCGCTTCAAAACCTGATGATCGCCTTTGGCGGCGGTACCGCCGTGGGCATCAACGCCCTGCTTTCCCGCTCTCTGGGTGAAAAGAAGCAGGACATGGCGGACAAGGCTGCCAACACAGGCATCTTCCTGTCCCTGTGCAACTTCGTGGTTTTCGCGCTGATCGGTATTTTCTTCTCCCGCACCTTTTTCCAGCTTCAGGCCGGCGGGGAAGAGGTGATCGTGGAATACGGCACGCAGTACGCCACCATCTGCCTGGGCTGCTCCATCGGCATCTTCAGCCAGTTCTGCTTTGAGCGGCTGCTGCAATCTACCGGCCGTACCACCCTTGCCATGTGTACCCAGCTGATCGGCGCCGTTACCAACATCATTCTGGATCCCATCCTGATCTTCGGCCTGTGCGGATTTCCCCGGCTGGAAGTGGCGGGCGCTGCCGCAGCCACGGTGGCGGGTCAGATTCTGGCCGCCATCATTGCCGTTATCATAAACCTGAAGAAGAATCCGGATATTCACATCATTCCCCGTGAGATCCGCTGGAACGGCGTCATTGCCAAGGAGATCTACCGGGTGGGATTCCCCTCCATCGTCATGCAGTCCATCAGCTCCATCATGACTTTCGGCATGAACAAGATCCTCTTCGGCTTCACCAAAACGGCAACTGCGGTGTTCGGCGCGTACTTCAAGCTCCAGAGCTTTGTGTTCATGCCGGTGTTCGGTCTGAATAACGGCATGGTCCCCATTATTTCCTACAACTACGGCGCAGCCCGGATGGATCGCGTGAAAAAGGCGGTGAAGCTGACCATTGCCACCGCCATCTGTATCATGCTCTGCGGCCTGGCGGCGTTCCAGCTGATCCCCTCTACACTCCTCAGCTTCTTCAACGCTTCCCCGGAGATGCTGGAGATCGGCGACACCGCCCTGCGGATCATCTCACTCCACTTCCCGCTGGCGGGCTTCGCCATCATCGCCGGCTCTGTGTGTCAGGCCATCGGCAATCCTTTCTACAGCCTGATTGTCTCCGTGTGCCGCCAGCTGCTGGTTTTGCTGCCGGTGGCGTGGCTGTTGGCTCAGACCGGGCGTCTGGGGCTGGTGTGGCTGGCCTTCCTGGCGGCAGAGATCGTCTCCGTGACCCTCAGCGCCATCTTCCTGCGCCGCACCATGAAAGCCGCCAATGCCTTGGAGGCGGAAAACGAGCAGTAAATAGCAGTACAATACCGAAGCAGCCCTCCCGTTTTCCGGGAGGGCTGCTTCTCTTTATGTCCGCTTTTCGGCTGTTTTTATCATGCGCTCAGATGCGGCATTCCACCGGGCCGCGGCCAGTCAGCAGAACGGTGCGGTCAAATCCCGCTGCCGCTGCCAGCGCTTCCGCATCATCATAGCCGTAGAGCAGGGTGTCCGTGCTGTGGCTGTCAGAGGTGAGGATGATCTGCCCGCCCATGGAGCGCCATTCCCGCAGCAGAAACAGGGCGGGGTATGGCGCGTCCCGGTATCCCCGCGCCATGCCGCCGGTGTTGATCTCCAGCAGCGTAGCGCAGGGGTCAACGGCGTGAAGCGCCTCCAGCGCTGCTTTCTGATAGCGGGGGGCGGATTCGTCGAAGAACCGGTTTCCTCTGTTGAGCTTGGTGATGAGATCCAGATGCCCCAGAATGGTGGGCTTTCTGACTGCCACCCGCATGACCTCCTGAAAATATCCTTCCGCCACGGCCAGAGCATCCCCGCCGCAGGCATCGTCCCGGCAGGCGAGAAAGGAAGCTTCGTCCCAGTCGGCGGCGTAGCACACGCCGTTCTCCCGCCGCTGATAGTGCGCCGAGCCGATCCAGTAGTCGAAGCCCTTCGGCAGAACGTCGGACTGGCTGTCCCACTCCAGCCCCAGCAGCACCTCCATCCGGCCGCGGTACTGCTCCCGCACCGCCAGAACCTGACGGCGGTATTCCATCATGTTCGCAGGCAGCGTGAAACCCTCGTCCGTAGCAAGGGGAGTGTGGCTGTGGCAGGACACGCCGTAATACCGCACCCCTGCGTCAAAGGCGGCGGCCGCCATG
The DNA here is from genome assembly GCA_900544615.1 of uncultured Oscillibacter sp. Taxonomy (GTDB): domain Bacteria; phylum Bacillota; class Clostridia; order Oscillospirales; family Oscillospiraceae; genus Oscillibacter. The sequence goes on from UQVS01000022.1 coordinate 8,478, forward strand.
GCTTCCAGCGAATCCCTGCCGTCGCAGAGGTCGGCGTGGGTGTGGACGGAACAGGCCTTGGGCGTCAGGGTCATTGCATCCGCTCCTGCTTGACCTTGTGATCCACCACATGGCGCTTTTCCAGTTCCCGCGTGATATCCTCCACGGAAATACCCATCTGCACCATCAGCACCATGACGTGGTAAGTCAGATCCGCGATCTCATAGATCGTCTCCTCCTTATCCTCCTTGCGGCCGCCGATGATGACCTCGGTACACTCCTCGCCCACTTTCTTCAGGATCTTGTCCAGCCCCTTTTCAAAGAGGTAGGTGGTGTAGCTGCCTTCCTTGGGACTGGTCTTGCGGCCTTCAATCAGGCGGTAAAGTCCCTCATAGCTGAACTGCTTCAGCTCCGGGGAAAGATACAGCTGGTTGAAAAAGCAGCTCTCGCTGCCGGTGTGGCAGGCGGGGCCGTCCTTTACGACCTCCACCACCAATGCGTCGCCGTCGCAGTCGGCGGTGATGCTGACCACGTGCTGCACATTGCCGGAGGTGTCGCCCTTGCGCCACAGCTCCTGACGGCTGCGGGACCAGAAGCAGGTGCGCCGCTCATCGATGGTGATGGCGAGGCTTTCCCGGTTCATGTAGGCCAGCGTCAGAACTTCCTTGGTGTAGTGATCCTGTACAATAGCGGGAATCAGACCCTTTTCGTCAAATTTCAGTTCCATGATGGATTCCTTCCTCTCTCATAAATCGGCGGATGCGGCTCACAGCCGCATTTCCACGCCCCTGTCCCGCAGAAACTGCTTCAGCGCCCGGATGTCCACCTGCCGGGTGTGGAAGATGGAGGCCGCCAGCCCAGCGTCAATGCCGGAGTGGGTAAACAGCTCCGCAAAATGCTCCATGCTGCCGGCGCCGCCGCTGGCGATGATGGGAACGCTGACCCGCGCGGCCAGCGCGTCCAGCATTTCCAGATCGAAGCCGTTTTTCACGCCGTCGGTGTCAATGGAGTTCAGCACGATCTCACCTGCGCCGGATTCCACGCCCCGCACGGCCCAGTCCATGGCGTCAATGCCGGTGTCCTCCCGGCCGCCCTTGGCAAACAGGCGGAACTGCCCGTCCACCCGCTTGACGTCCATGCTCAGCACCACGCACTGGTCGCCGTATTTCTTTGCCGCCGCTCCGATCAGGCCCGGATCGGCAATGGCACCGGAGTTGACGCTGACCTTGTCCGCGCCGCATTTCAGCACCCGGTCAAAATCGTCCAGCGTGCGGATGCCGCCGCCTACCGTCAGGGGGATGAAGATCTCGCTGGCGACCCGACGCAGGATGTCTGTAAACAGGCCCCGGCCCTCCACGGAGGCGGTGATGTCGTAAAACACCAGCTCGTCCGCGCCGGAGGTATTGTAGAAATGCGCCAGCTCCACGGGGTCTGCCATATCCCGCAGACCTTCAAAGTTGGTTCCCTTTACCACCCGTCCGTTCCTGACGTCCAGACAGGGGATGATGCGCTTGGCTAACATGAACCCACCTCCTCAATGACGGTTTTCAGATCCAGCCGTCCGGTATACAGCGCCTTGCCCAGAATGGCGGCGCTGGTGCCGATCCGCTGCAATTCCCGCAGCTCGTCCAGAGAGCTGACGCCGCCGGAGGCTGTCACGTTCAGACCGTCGATCGCTGACAGCTCCCGGTACAGGGCGAGGTTCGTCCCCCGCTCCGCGCCGTCCCGGCTGATATCGGTGTAAATGACCGTGCCGACGCCGGCCTTGTACAACCGGCGGCAGAAGTCCACGCCCTTTTCATTGGACAGCTCCTTCCAGCCGTTGATGGCCACATAGCCGTCCCGTGCGTCCACGCCCACGGCGATCTGATCACCGTATTTCCGGGCCATACGCTCTGTGAAGGCAAAGTCCTTCACCGCGATCGTGCCTAAAATACAGCGGCTTACCCCCAGATCCAGATACTGGCGGATGCGCTCCTCCGTGCGGATGCCGCCGCCCACCTCGATGTAAAGGCCGCCCTGCCGGGCAATGGCGGCAATGGAGTCAAAATTGGCCAATGTGCCGTCTTTGGCGCCGTCCAGATCCACCACGTGGAGATACGTTGCTCCGGCGGCAAGAAAGTCCCGCGCCACGGCGCAGGGGTCCTGCCCGTAAACGGTCATCTGATCGTAATCGCCCTGATAAAGACGCACCACCTGTCCGCCGGACAGGTCGATCGCAGGAAAAATCTGCATGGGGTTCTCCTTTCTCAAAGCTCCGCAAAGGCCCGCAGCAGCCGCAGCCCCGTATCGCCGGATTTTTCCGGGTGGAACTGAGTTCCCCAGACATTGCCCCGCCGCACAGCGCCGGTCACCGCCACATTGCCGTATTGGGAGGTTCCCAGCGTGCTGCCCGCGCAATTTCTGGCGTAAAAGCTGTGGACATAGTAGACGTATTCGCCGTCCCTGAAATATTTGAACAGGGGATCGTCCTTTACGATGTGCAGGCTGTTCCAGCCCATGTGGGGGACCTTCAGCGCCGAATCGGTCAGGTCGCCCCGCAGATCTGCCACCTCACCGGGAATCAGCCCCAGACCGGCGTGCTTTCCGTATTCAAAGCTGCGGTCAAACAGCAGCTGCATTCCAAGGCAGATGCCTAAAAGGGGCTTGCGGGCGCTTTCAGCCAGCAGTACCGGCACCAGACCGGTGTCGTCCAGCTTGGCGCGGGCGTCTCCGAACGCGCCTACGCCGGGAAGAATGATGCGGTCGGCGGCCCGAAGCTGATCTGCGTCGCGGGTGATGATGGTCTCCAATCCCAGCGCTTTCAGGCTGGAGGACAGGGAAAACAGGTTTCCCACGCCGTAATCTACAATGGCAGTCATGGTATCAACTCACTTTACAGAGTACCCTTGGTACTCGGAATGTCGTTCAGATGCTTTGCGTCCATGGACACGGCCTGCTTCAGCGTCCGGCCCATGCCCTTGAATACGGCCTCCAGAATGTGGTGGGTATTCTCTCCCGCCATCTGGCGGATGTGGATGGAGGCGGGGCAGTTCCGCACAAAGGCCAGCCAGAATTCCTTGGCCAGCTCCGTGTCAAAGGTGCCGACCTTTGATGCGGGCAGCTCCACCGCCCAGCCCAGATAGTCCCGCCCGGAGAGGTCACAGGCGCACAGCACCAGCGTCTCGTCCATGGGCAGCAGAAACTGGCCGTAGCGGGTGATGCCCCGCTTGTCGCCCAGCGCCTGCGTAAATGCCTGCCCCAGACAGATGCCGATGTCCTCCACGCTGTGATGGTCGTCCACATCGGTGTCGCCGCGGCAGCATACCGACAGGTCAAAGTCGCCGTGGCGGGCAAACAGTGTCAGCATATGATTGAGAAAGCCGCAGCCAGTGTCAAGCTCCGCCTTCCCGGTGCCGTCCAGCTCCAGAGACAGCCGGATCTGCGTCTCCATGGTGTCCCGATTGATGCTTGCAGTCCGCATACTCCGTCCTCCTTTACCGATTTTGCAGCAGCCCGGCGATGGCGTTTACCAGCGCCGTCATCTGCGCCTGAGAGCCGATGGTGATCCGTACGAAATTCCGAATCCGATCCGCATCAAACCAGCGGACCAGAATTCCGCTTTCTTTCAGCCTGCGGTACAGCTCCCCGCCGGGAATGGCGTCCGTCCCGGCGAAAATGAAGTTGGTCTGAGAGGGCAGCACGGTGAAGCCCAGCTTTTCCAGTTCCTGTACCGTCCATGCGCGGCTGCTGCAAACGGCGGCGGTGCAGGTGCGGAAATAGTCCTCGTCCTCCATGGCGGCCGTTCCGGCCACCATGCTGAGACGGTTGACGTTGTAGGGATTGAAGCTGTATTTCACCCGGTTCAGCGCGGCAATCAGCTCCGGAGAGCCTATGGCGAAGCCAACCCGTCCGCCGGCCAGCGAACGGCTTTTGGACATGGTTTGTACCACCAGCAGGTTTTCGTGGTCGGAGATCATGGGAACGCAGCTTTCGCCGCCGAAGTCCACATAGGCCTCGTCCACAATGACCACCCGGTTCGGATCGGCTTCCAGCAGCCGCCGGATGTCCGAGCGGGGGACGGCCATGCCGGTGGGGGCGTTGGGGTTGGCAATGACGATGGTGCCGGGAAAGTCCATGTAGTCGTCCACGCACAGGGTGAAGTCCTCCCGCAGAGGGATCACCTTGGACTCCAGACCGAACAGCGCCACCTGAGACTTGTAGAAGCCGTAGGTGATGTCGGCGTAGGCCAGCGGCTTGCCTTCGCCGCAGAAAGCACGGAATGAAAAGGCGAGGATCTCGTCGGAGCCGTTGCCTGCAATGACGTTTTCCGGCTGCACATGACAGCGTCCGGCAATGGCCGCCGTCAGGCTGGCGCAGGTGGGATCGGAGTAGAGGTTCAGTCTGGCGATCTCCGTACCTGACAGGGCTTCCAGAACCTTCGGAGAAGGGGGGAAGGGGCTTTCGTTGGTATTCAGCTTGATGTACTGCTGATCCTGCGGCTGTTCGCCGGGGGTGTAGGGGTCCAGCCGCCCGGCTTCTTTGGAAAGGAACTTGCTCATTGTGGGTTTCCTCCTTGGTTCGTTCGAATCAGCGCGGAACGGGCGTGGGCCTCCAGCCCCTCCCGCCGTGCAAAGTCCGCAATACGCTCCGCCACCGGAGCCAGCGCCTCCTGCGTGTAATACAGGAAGCTGGATTTCTTCACAAAATCATCCACGCTGAGGGGACTGGAAAACCGGGCCGTGCCGCTGGTGGGCAGGGTGTGGTTGGGGCCTGCGAAATAGTCGCCCAGCGCCTCCGGCGTGCAGCGGCCCAGAAAAATGCTGCCTGCATTTTTCACCCGCGGCAACAGGGCGAAGGGGTCCTCCACGCACAGCTCAAGATGCTCCGGGGCAATGAGATTAGCCGCGTCCACCGCCTTTTCCAGACTGTCGGTGACGATGATGCGCCCGTTGGTCTGGATGGACTGCCGGGCGATGTCCTGCCGGGGCAGAGTGCTGAGCTGGCTTTCCAGCTCTTTCTGCACCGCTTCGGCAAGGCGGCGGCTGTCCGTCACCAGAACGGCGGAGGCCAATACGTCATGCTCCGCCTGACTGAGCAGGTCTGCCGCGACCCATGACGGATTGCAGCCGCCGTCTGCCAGCACCAGTATTTCACTGGGGCCTGCGATCATGTCAATGGCCACCAGACCAAACACCTTGCGCTTGGCGGTTGCCACAAAAATGCCGCCGGGGCCGACGATCTTATCCACTCTGGGGACGCTCTCCGTGCCGTAGGCCAAAGCAGCCACTGCCTGTGCGCCGCCGATTTTGAAGATCCGGTCCGCACCGGCAATGCGGGCCGCTGCCAGCGCTTCGGCGCTGATGTGGCCATTCTTATCCGGCGGCGTCACCACCACGATCTCCCGCACCCCTGCGATTCTGGCGGGGATCACGTTCATCAGAATGGTGGAGGGGAAGGCCTTCGGCGCGCTGGGGACACAGATGCCCACCCGTTCGATGGGGGTGTACCGCTGGCCCATGACGATGCCGGGGCGGTCGGTGAGGGAGAAGTCACGGTGTACCTGCTGTTCATGGAAATGACGGATGTTTTCCGCCGCCATGTTCAGCGTTCGGATGAACTCCGCATCCAGCGAATCCCACGCCGCATCCAGCTCTGCCTGCGATACTTGCAGCTCCTGTAGTTCAGCGCCGTCGAAGCGGCGGGTGTAGTCCCGCAGAGCATCGTCCCCCCGTTCTCTGACGGCGGCCAGCACGGCGTCCACAGCTTCGTCCACGCCGGTTTCCTGCCGGATATCCCGGTTCAGAATGTCCTCCGGGGACAGCTCATTGAATTGCAGAATGGGGATCATGCTTCCGTCACCTCCGTCAGCTTGCTCAGCAGTGTCTCAATTTCCCGGTGCTTGAACTGGTAGCTGGCACGGTTGGCAATGAATCGGGCGGAGATGGGCATAAACTCCGTCAGCACCGCCAGATTGTTCTCTTTCAGCGTTGTGCCGGTTTCCACAATGTCTACAATGACGTCGGACAGTCCCAGAATGGGCGCCAGCTCAATGGAACCGTTGAGCTTGATGATATCGATGTCCCGCCCCTGCGCGGCGTAATAACTCTTGGCAATGTTGACAAATTTGGTGGCGACCCGCAGGGTGCGGCCGGGATCGTCGGTGAAATCCTTGGGGCCTGCCACGCACATCCGGCACTTGCCGAGGCCCGTGTCCAGCAGCTCATAGACGTCTGCGCCGGACTCGGTAAGAATGTCCTTGCCCACGATGCCGATATCCGCCGCGCCATGCTCTACGTAGATGGCCACATCACTGGGCTTTACGAGGAAGTAGCGGATGCCGGCCTCCGGGTTTTCCACCACCAGCTTCCGGGTGTCATTGTAATTCTCAGGGCAGCCGTAGCCCACGCCTGCCAGCAGATTGTATACCTTGTCGCCGAGACGGCCCTTGGGCAGAGCCACGTTCAGCATCCTGCGGCCGTCGGACGCGGCAGGCGCGTCCTGCCCCATGCGGGCCAGCTCGTCCAGATACAGCGCGTAGCCGATGGCCCGCGCACCGGGGCGGAACTGTTCCGCCAGAGGATCGTAGCGTCCGCCCTTCAGAACGGCGCGGGGCAGACCTGTTACATACCCCTGCAAAACAAGGCCGTTGTAGTATTCCATGTCGTTGACCAGCGACAGATCCAGCTTCAGCCTGTCCGTTTCCCCCTGCGCTTCCAGCGTTCTGCACAGCGTGCGAAGCTCCGTCAGGGCTGCGCCCATGGCGGCGTTGAGAGCCAGCGGCTCCGCCGCTTCCAGCACGGTGTTCCATGAGCCGGACAGGCCGGACAGGCGGCAGAGGGCGTCGATTCCCTGACGGGACAGCCCCGCCTCCGCCGCACATTTTTGCAGTTCATGGCGGTTTTTGTCCCGGATGCAGGTCAGCAGCCGGGGACGGATGCTCTCCGGTGCGCCTACGGCGTCAAAAAGGCCGGTGACAAAGCCCATGTGGCTCAGCTCCAGCACATGGTCCCGCCCGGTGATGGCAAGGCTCTGAATGGCCAGAGAGACCGCCTGCGCCGTCACGGCGTCATCCACCGCACCGATGCATTCCAGCCCCATCTGACTGATCTCCCGGAAGGTGTGGCTCTCCTGACTGGGGCGATACACATTTTCCAGATAATAGAAGCGGCCGCAGCCGCCCTCCTCCACCTGAGCGTTCTTGGCAATGGACAGCGTTACATCCGGCTTCAAAGCCAGCAGCCGCCCGTCCAGATCCGTGAAGGTGATGACCTGCTCGCTGGAGAGGAAGCGGCTGTTTTCCCGATACAGGCCGTATTCCTCGAACCGCCCCATGTGGTACTGGCGGAAGCCCGCCTGCTCATACAGCAGCCGCAGCTGCAAAGAAACCCGTTCCTGCGGTCTCAGAATATTCAAATCCAGTTCCATGGATCTTCCTCCTTATGGGGAATCCCACCCCCGCTTTCTCTGATATTCTGCATTTTACTTTATTTTGGTAGCAAAGTAAAGTGGTAATTCGATAATTGCTTGCTTTCTGCGATTTGCATAATTGCCCCGGCGGAAGAATGGCCGGATACTGGGATTTTACACGCAGAACCGGCCTCTTGCGGCCGTGGCAGCGGGAATCCGAACCAGCGGGGGAGGATGTGCCGCTTTCCGGCAGGGGGGACGGATGATGGCGGTCAATAGAAAACCGGCAGCCCAAAGACTGCCGGTTTTATGATTTGTGTTACTGCGCCTTTTCCAGCTCCATCACGGCGTCAATGAGCATCTGCTGGGTGACGGGATAGGGCCAGACCCGGACATCGATGCCTGCCAGCGCCTTTTCCGTGACGGCGGGGAGATCCTCCGGCTTGGCGTGGATATCTGCCAGGCAGGTGGGCAGGCCGATGGACTTACTGAAGGCCATCAGGCGGTCCCGCTCCTCATACTGCTTGTCGGCGGTGAGCATAACCAGAATACCGTAGGACACCACTTCGCCGTGGAGGTGATGATTCTCCTCCATGGCAGGCAGGATGGTGAAGCCGTTGTACATGGCGTGGGCCATGCCGGTGGTGTAATCCACCTGAACGAAGTTGGAGACAAAGCCGGTGGAGATGATGATGGCCTCGATGATCTCCGTCAGCTCCGGCGTGACCTTATGAGCCTCGCAGTCCGCCATGGCCTGCTTGCCCCAGCGGAGGATGGGCGCGGCGCACATACTGCTCAGCGCAATGCCCATGGCGTCGGTGTGGGCGGGAACATCATTGCGGGAGGAGATGGTACATTCATAGTGCTTGGCCATAGTGTCGCCCATACCGGCCCACAGGTAGCGCACCGGGGCGTTGGCGATGATTTCCGAGTTGATGAAGATGTGATTGGGGGGAATCTTGGAGAAGGAATATTCCCGCAGGCTGCCGTCCGGGTGGTAGACAATGCCCAGACTGGTGCAGGAGGCGCAGGTGGAGGCGATGGTGGGGAAGGTGAAGAAGGGGCGGTGGGTTTCGTGCGCCAGCACCTTGCAGGTATCAATGGCCTTGCCGCCGCCGACGGCGAAGATCATATCCGCGTCCGCCACCTGAGGCCGAAGCATATCCATATTCTCACGGGAAGCCTCGCCGCCGTACCAGAAGGTGCCGGTGATCTCGATGCCGGACCCCTCCACAGCTTTGCGGATCAGGCTTTCCGCGGCGGCCAGCGCTTTCTTGCCGCCGATGATGGCGGCCTTTTTGCCGTAGGCCGGGCAGACGTTCACAATGTCGTCGTAGGCGTCAGGGCCTACGGTATATCCGGGGAAAAGAGATTTCTGCATGATAAACACCTCAAATTAAAATTCGATTGGATCTGCGGGAAAATCAGTCGGCAGTGACCGCGCTGCTGCGGACGGCGCTGCGGGCTTCGGGAGCGGTTTCAGCGTCCTCACTGTTGACATTGGCAAAGGCGTGTTCCTTGCAGTACTTGCGATTCTTGTATGCGCCCACGGTCAGGAAGGGGACCACCACGACGGCGATGCCCAGATAGCCGCAGTAGCCGTAGCCGTACTTGATGATGTTGGTGAGACCGGCCATGGAGATGGTCATGGAGAGGACGATGATGAAGGCGGAAACGATGGCGCTGCGGACGGGTGCGGACTTGATGCCGCTGAACATGGGCAACTTTTCAAACCGGGCCACAAAGCCGAAGATGGTGGTCACGCCGGTGGAGATGAGGCAGAGGAGCAGGCAGGTGCCGTAAACAGCCACCATGGCAGGGATGCCGATGATCTTGCAGACGGTGAGGGTGGGAATGGTGGCGCCGCCCTCCACAGAGGTGTAGACGCTCTGCCAGCTCATGAGCATGAACACGGAGAGAACCAGCGCCACGGCGTTCATCACAAAGGAGATCCACATGGCCTTGGCGCAGCCCTCCTTGTTTTTCATGGTGGTGCCGCAGGCGATCATGGTGGGGAGGGTCACGCACTGAAATCCGGCGTAGGTAAAAGCGTTGAGAATGGCCTTGGGCATATTCATGAAGCCGGTGGTCTCGAAGTCAGCGGCCAGAACGGAGAAGATGCTGCTGTCGCTCTTGAAAATGCCGATGATGTAGATGCTGATGGCAGTGACCAGAATAGCCATGCCCATATAGGTGGAAGCGGCCCGGACAATGCCTGCGCCGAAAATGGTGAGCATCAGGACGACGATACCGACCATTACCACGCCGACGTAGTAGTTGATGGTGAAGTAGTTGTTCAGGGCAGAGGCGGCGCCAGAAATGGCGGCGGCAACGGCCATCAGCACCATGATGTAGAAAAAGACTTCAAAGGCCCATTCAATCTTGTCAAAGGGATGGTAGAGGGTTTCAAAGAGCTGCTTGTAGCTCTTCAGGCCGCGGGAGTTGTACATGATCATGGCCTCCCGCATGGTGAGCGTGAGAAGCAGCATGGCCACAATGGCGGAGATGATGCCGGTCCAGCCCAGGCCCACATAGTAGGTGTTGGCCTGATTGCCGGTGGCGAAGCCGCCGCCTGCGTGAGCGGAGAACAGGACCGCGCCGACGGAAAAGGCGGCAAAGAAGGGGGTCTTGGGGACTTTGGTGTTGGTTTTCATGATTTCTACCTCCTGCAAATGATGTCCGATGGTTGGCAGGAAAAACAAAAAACCTTTCGTCGCTCCTGCCGGTTGGCAGAAGAGACGAAAGGTAGAAAACCCTCCGCGGTACCACTCTTCTTTGTTCCCTGTATAGGAAACACACTCAACGGGATACCATCATATCCCTGCTGCTGTAACGGGAGCTCCCGTCTGCATCTACTTCCAATTCGACGCAGCCGCTATACAGCCAGTTCGGCAGCTTGATCCGCCGTGCCTTGCACCAACCGGCACTTCTCTGAGGGGATCGCCCTGCTTACTACTCTGTGTCATTGCGTTTGTGATGGTTGCATGATAGCAAAGCAGACCTGAAATGTCAACAGCCTTTTTCGGAATCCTGCTGTTTTTGTCGAAGCTATCTTGAAAAATTTGGCTGCGCTCCTGCCTGCATTGTGAAAAACGACAAGGGAAAACAAGGGGCGCTTTTCAGCCCGCCGGCGGCTGATCGTTCGCTTTCTGCGCGGCGGCGGAAGCGGAGAGGATGCGAAAGAGCTTTGGAAAATGACCGGCAAAAGCCGGCTTGCAGCGGCACTTCCGTGGGGCAGACGGAAAAAAATCACGGGGACTCGGCTGATACCGAATCCCCGTGATTTGTAATTTTGTGCGCGGCCATGCCGGACAGACACCGGGACGGAAACTGCCCCTTTTATGCGTGTCTGCGGCAAAGCCTTATCTGCTGCGTCCGTTCGGAGTTTACAGGAATTTACGCATCCCGTCCGTGGCGGAGGACACATCGCCGCTGATGGTCACGGTGAACTTAATGTTGTTCTGCTCACCGAACACGTCCAGCCAGTTCAGGAACTTCTCCGTCTCCGCATCCACATCGACGCCAATGGTCTTGCACAGGTTGTCGATAAACACCTGCGAGATGTCATAGTTACCGGCATACAGACCGCTGATGAAGCCGCGGAACATCTCATAGCTGTGCAGGTCGTATTCCTGCGCGTCGATCAGGCGGATATTATAATGAATGTTGTAGGACATATCGCGCTTCGGCTCAATGCAGACCACATTGCCAGCCTCATCCTTCGCTGCGGCGTTGATGAGCTCAATAAGCTGCTTGGTTTTGCCGGAACCCTTGACGCCCATAATCAGTCTAACCATAGTTGATCACTCCTGTCATAGTTCGTCTCCGAATGAACGGGACCTTTCGTGGCTATAGCATACCATAAAGAACAGGAAAAGACAATCCCAAAAAGTGATTTAGAAATTTGTTCATAAAGCCGGGAAAATAATTTGACGGCTGTGGGGGGTCAGCGCTGCAGCCGGGCCTCCAGCTGCGCCCTGCGCTCCTCATAGCCGGGCTTGCCCAGCAGCGCGAACATATTCTGCTTATAGGCCTCAACGCCGGGCTGGTCGAAGGGGTTTACGTCCAGCAGATAGCCGGACAGGCCGCAGGCATATTCAAAAAAGTAAATCAGCCGGCCGAGAGCTCCGGGGCCTTTGCCCTCCGCCTGAATGATCAGGTTGGGGACGCCGCCCTGACTGTGCGCCAGCAGAGTCCCCTCCGCAGCCCGGTCCCGGATGTGATCCATGGAAGCCCCCGCCAGAAAGTTCAGGCTGTCCCTGTCCTCCTCATCGTAGGGAACGGTCAGCTGCCGGTTTGACGGCCCCAGACGCACCACGGTTTCAAAAAGGATCCGGCGGCCGTCCTGAATATACTGTCCCATGGAATGGAGGTCGGCGGTGAATTCCGCACTGGCGGGAAACAGGCCCTTTCCGTCCTTGCCCTCGCTTTCACCGAAGAGCTGCTTCCACCACTCTCCCATGAAGCGGAAGGCGGGATCGAAGCAGGCCAGCAGCTCAATGGAGAAACCGGCCCGGTACAGCTCGTGCCGCAGGGCGGCGTATTGCCACGCAGGACTCTCAAAGGAATCGCCGGCACAGACTTCCATCATTTCCGCAGCGCCGGACAGAAGCGCCGTGATGTCCACACCGGCCGCGGCGATGGGCAGCAGGCCCACAGCGGTGAGAACGGAGTATCGGCCGCCGATGTTGTCCGGTACCACAAAGGTTTCCCAGCCTGCATCGTCCGCCATGGATTTCAGGATGCCCTGAGACTTATCCGTGGTGGCGTAAATGCGGCGGTTGCCAGCCTCCTTGCCGTATTTTTTCTCCAGCGCTTCCCGGAAGAAGCGGAACGCCACGGCAGGCTCCGTGGTGGTGCCGGATTTGGAGATGACGTTGATGGAAAAGTCCACGTCCCGCACCAGATCCAGCACGTCGCTCAGCGCGTCTCCGGCGAGGCCGTTGCCGACAAAGTAGATGTTGGGCGTGTCTTTCTTTTTCAGGTTGTAGTTGGGGGAGCAGAGGCAGTCGATGACCCCTCTTGCACCTAAGTAGCTGCCGCCGATGCCGATGACCACCAGCGCCTGAGAGTCGCTGCGGATCTGTGCTGCGGCGGCTTGAATCCGGGCAAATTCCGCCCGGTCATAATCGCGGGGCAGATGGACCCAGCCGGTGAACTCGCCGCCAAGGCCGCTGCCGGTCTGCAATTTCTCATGGGCTTTTTTCAGGCGGGGCATCAGGGCTTCCTTATAGGGAAGCGGCAGAAACGATTGCGGATCGAACAGCTGAACATCCAGCATACAGCTCACCCTTTCGTGCGGCGGAACACCGCCATGTTACCAATAATTTCAGGCAGAGGGATTTCCCTCTGCCTGAAATTATAGCATCCTTTTGCCGCAACAACAAGGGAAAAAGGACGAGAAAAGGAACCCGTGTTACCCGGCCAGACAGGCGATCTTCAGCATCCTGCCCAGCATTTGCCGGAAGGAAATACGGGGGACTTCTTCCCCGGCCAGCAGGGGCAGCTCCGCCAGAATTTCCTCCCCGGAGGAGACGGTCAGGGTTCCCAGCCGGTCACCTTGAGCCACCGGAGCCTGCACCGATTCTGCCAGTTCTACAGACTGCGACAGAGCGCCGGCCTTGGCTTTTTCCAGAAGCAGCCTGCCGCCGTCGCCCAGCACTGGCTGGACGGTGGCCTGGGTGCCGAGCTGAACCGGCACCGGCGGGAGAGGGGCTTCCGGGACGACGGTTTTCAGCGTATAGGCGGAAAACCCGTAATTCAGCAGAACCTGCGCGTCCTGAAAGCGTTCCGCCGAGGTCTTTCCCTTGAGAATCACGGCGATCAGCTCCATGCCGTCCCGTTCCGCCGTGGCGGAGATGCAGTAACCGGCGGCGTTGGTGGAGCCGGTTTTCAGCCCGGTGGTCCCATCGTAAAACCGAACCAGCTTGTTGGTGTTCACCAGGGAGGACGCCCCGTCCCGCAGGGCGTCCATCCAGATGGTGGTGTAGTTCCGAATGTCCGGGTGGTGCAGCATCAGCTCCCGGCTCATAAGGGCGATATCATAGGCGGAGGTCACGTGTCCCTCTGCCGGCAGGCCGCAGGCGTTGCGGAAGGTGGTGTCGTTCATGCCCAGCTCCGCCGCCCGCTGGTTCATCCGCTCCACAAAGGCATCCTCACTGCCGGCCAGATGCTCTGCCAGCGCCACAGCGCAGTCATTGGCAGACACCACGCAGACCGCTTTGAGCATATCGCCCACCGTCAGCTGTTCCCCCTCCTTCAGCCAGATCTGGCTGCCGCCCATGGAGCAGGCGTGGGGGGAGGCTGTGACCACGTCCTCATAGTGGAGAACGCCGCTGTCGATGGCCTCCATGACCAGCAGAATGGTCATGATCTTGGTGACGCTGGCCGGTTCCAGCTTCGCGTGTTCGTCCTTGGCGTAGAGTACGGCACCGGTGTCCTTTTCCATCAGCAGTGCAGAGGGGGCGGATACCTCCACGGCCCGAACGCTGACGCTCAGAGTCAGAACGGCGCACAGAAGCGCCAGTGCTTTTTTCATAGTGATCTCCCCTTTCTCCGTAGGACACTGTATGAGAAAACAGGAAATTTCATGCCGCCGCCATTTTTCGTGTTGCAAAATCCAAAATGGTCTGTTATAATACGACTGTTCCTGCGGCTGTAGTTCATCGGTAGAACGGCAGCTTCCCAAGCTGCATAGGTGGGTTCGACTCCCATCAGCCGCTCCAAAGAGAAACACCACCCAACAGGGTGGTGTTTCTCTTTGGAGCGCCTTCGGTCTACTGTGCAGATTGCCCGCCTGCGGCGGTTTGATTCAAAAGCAGGGAAAACCCGGCAAAGTTTTTCCCTGTAAACAATTCGTTCCTTACGGAGAATGGAAGAGATTACACTTTTTTGCCAGCGCCTGACAAATAGAACTACCGCCCGTCCGGGCGGTAGTTTTGCTTGGAGCGTCCTCGCTTTTTGCATGGAAAAACGCCGCCCGGTCGGGCGGCGTTTCAGCGTGTTGGCAAAGCTCTCTTTCGCTGCCGAGTCTGTTTTCGGAGTTTGGTGGACACACCGGAAATGTTGACGCACAAAATGGCGCGGGATTCCACCGGCATCATCCCAGGGACGATATGCAGATGGCTCATCCCACCTCACCCTGCGCGGGAGTGAACAGGCGGTTGACCATGTCCAGCAGGGCGTCCCGGCTGGCACCGCTATCCGCGCTGAGACTGTACACCAGTCCCGGCGCTACATCGAACCAGGTAATTTTTCCGGCGCCGCTCTCATCATAGGATATTACCGCAGGACACCAGAGGATCTTGGCATCTTCGGTCACCGCATAGTCCGGCAGGCCGGAAATATCCTGAAAAGGCAGCTCCACCTGATCGGTGGCCGCCATGGAATACGTCCACCGTACTCCATCCAGCGTAAAGGCGCAGGAGGCCACGGCCAGACCATCTCTGGGTTCGGCGCTGTAGACCGCATCAGAAGCCCCCTCCGGGGCAACGTCCACATCGTAGCCAAGGGCCTGCATGATGCTGTAGGCGGTGTTTACCAGCGGTGCATCCGCACCGTCACCGGCACTGAGACACCATTGGGTTTCCCCATCGTACCAGCCGATCCAGCCCGTGCCGTCCGTGCTGTTATATTGGATAGAAAGCTGGCCGGACTGCCATTCCAGAGCCTCGTCCCAATCGGCGTACAGGCCGGAGATGTCCGCAGATTCGCCGCTTTTCAGGGCGCGCAGGGTATAGCTGTCCTTCTGATAGGAAAAATCCACCTGTGCCAGCGGAACCCCGCCGCTGCCGCTGTCGATGATGCCGTAGGACGCGCCGGAAGCACCTTCCGGCAGCACCATGGTATAGCCCAGCTTTTCCAATTCTGCTTCCGTTACGGAATGGACGGGGTTGGCAAGGGCGGTCATGGAAGAAGCGTCTGTGGGCGCATCCGCCTGCGGCGGAGAACCGCCCGCAGCGGACGAGTCGTCCCGCTGCCCCGCATAGATTCCCGCGGCGGCAACGCACAGGCACGCCGCAACGCCTGCGGCAGCCCAGCTTTTGTAGGAGCGGCGCTTCACGGGAGTCTGAGCTTCCTCCAGAAGCTCCGGGTCGATGGCCCGCATCAGGCGCTGGAACCGATCTTCGCTCACAGTGCGATTCCTCCTTTCTCCAATGCTTTCCGCAGGCGGTTCCGGGTGCGGAACAGCGAGACCCGGACGGCCCCTTCTCCGGCGCGGCAGGCCGCGGCAATCTCGGAGATGCTTTCGCCATACCAGTACCGGCGGATAAAATAGGTGCGGGTTTCCCGCGTCTGCGCCCGCAGAAAATCGTTCAATACCTGCTGAAGCGTCAACCGGTCAGCTGCGTCCTCGGCGCGTTCGGCGGTCGGCAGTACGGCTTCCAGCTCCTCAAACGCGCAGGTCAGGTCGCTGCTGCGCTTTTCCGCGTGCTGATAATCGTAGCGGTCCAGTGCCAGATTCCGGGTGATCCGGGCCAGATAAGCGCCCAGCGAGGTCGGCTGCTCCGGCGGAATGGCGTTCCATGCCCGAAGGTACGCATCGCTGACACATTCTTCCGCATCCCGCTGATCCGGCAGAATATGCCGGACAGCGGCAAAACACAGCTTTCCATAGGCGGTTCGGGCAGCATCAATGGCTGTCTCGTCCCGCCGGTTGAAAAGCGCTAAAATATCCTGATCGTTCGTAGGTTCCCGCCCCCTTTCCGGGACAGAATACCACGTTTTTACGGGCAGCGCAACCGCTGCGGCGTTACTGGGCGAAAACATTGTCGGGGATGGTGTAGCCGTCCGGCAGGACGATCATGGCCGCGTAGTTCCCGGAGGTCTGCACCACCGCGCGGCTGGCCCAGATCTCCGCAGTTTCGGGATAACAGCCGCTTTCATCGCTGGCGTCGGCAATGCGCTGGGTGAAGATCTCCTTTACCGTGTCCAGATCCTTGGAATCGGCCACCTCCACCAGCATGACCTCCGTTGCAAAGCCGGTAACGGGCGCCGCATAAAATACCTGCTGCTTCAGCTCCAGATCACTCAGCCCGGGGTAGAAGCCGTCAAGAATGTCCGGGCTGCTTTCCGGGAGCATAACCAGTTCGTCGGCGTCCTTGGGCTGCTGATCCAGAAGGGACTGGTACACGTCTTCCAGATTCAGATCCGCAGGCGCGCTGTCGGAACCGGCAGAGTCATCGCTTTTTCCGCCGCAGGCGGTGAGACTCAGTACAAGAAGGGAAGCCAAAAGAACTGCAAATAACTTTTTCATTGATATGATCTCCTTTTTATCCGGCGTTTTCCGCCTTCAATCATACAGACGCGAACCGTGAGCCGAATGTTACGCCTGTGGACGGAACGGCGTGTATTTTTTTGAGGGTTTCTTGCGGCTGTGAAAGAAATATGATATCATAAGGCAATCTTTTAGAACGAAAACCGAGAGGATATACCGATGAAACAAGTGACGATCTACACGGATGGCGCCTGCTCCGGCAATCCTGGCCCCGGCGGCTGGGGAGCGATCCTGATGTACGGCTCCCACAGGCGGGAACTTTCCGGCGGGGAAGCTGCTACCACCAATAACCGTATGGAGCTGACGGCAGTGATCCGGGCGCTGTCCCTGCTGAAAGAGCCGTGCATTGTGGAGCTGTGGAGCGATTCCAAATATGTGATCGACGGACTCTCCAAGGGGTGGGCCAAGGGCTGGAAAGCGCGGGGCTGGGTGAAAAGCGATAAGAAACCGGCATTGAACCCGGATCTCTGGGAGGAACTGCTGCGGCTGGAAGGCATCCATACCCTGCATTATCACTGGGTCAAGGGCCATGCGGAGAATGAATTCAATAACCGCTGTGATGAACTGGCGGTGCTGGAGAGCCGGAAATATAAGTGAGCCTGTGCATGGCCCTTGTGTGCCGCAGGACGGCGCCGCCGCATCGGCGGCGTACAAGCGTCTTGCAGGCAAGACCTTGGAGCGGGCGGGCTTTGCCTGACCGCTCAGGTAAAATGAGGGAACCCGCCGAAGCGGTGCTTCGGTGGGAAACCATGCGGAGAATGAATTCAATAACCGCTGCGATGAGCTGGCAGTGCTGGAGAACCGGAAATTCCGCTGATTGCGGCCGGCCTTTTACGAATTCGGCAAAAAAACTGTGGAAAAGTTAGTGAAAAAGTTGAAAAGACGCCGGAACGTTTACAAATTGTTCACAGCCAACTCATAATTTCGCAAAAATGATCGGGTATCTTAATACTTGCAAAGGGTCCTCCCAACCCGATGCGTTTTCTCCCTCCTAAAACACACAGCAAAAACCCCTCGCCATACGGCGAGGGGTTTTTGTGTATCCCGGCGGCAGGCGGGAAGAAACGCCGGACAGATGTCCGGCGCTTCAGCAAATGAGTTATTTATAGTAGTCCGTTTCGTCCGTCAGAGCCATAGGCAGGCCGTTGTGGTACACCGGCATCAGCTGGAACTTGAAGCGGCTGGTCTTGTGCAGCCGGTCGATCTTCTCCTTGATCTCCGGGTCAACGATACCCTTGCGGACATATTCGTTGACGGCGTGATAGGAGAAGCCCAGATTGTCCTCGTCAGTCAGGCCGCTGAGACCGTCAGCAGGGGGCTTGAGCAGGAATTTCTCCGGCAGTCCCAGCTCCGCACCCAGCGCAATGACCTCCTCCGTGGTGTACATACCGATGGGGGAGAAAGCGCCGGTGGCGTCGCCGTAAACGGTGCAGTAGCCCACCCAGTCCTCGGAGAGATTGGAAGTGTTCAGTACGATGCCGCAGTCCTCGCTCTGGGCGATGGCGTACAGCGTCAGCATCCGCATCCGGGAGGGCAGGTTCACCGTAGTCTGACGGCTCGGCTCCATGCCCAGACGGGTCATCTCATCCAGGATCCCCTGCGTGCCGCCGTGGATGTTGAACACATAGTGGCGGATGCCCAGAAATTCCACCAGACCGTTGGAATAGTCGATATCCGGCTGAACGCCGTTGGGCATCAGTACGCCTACAACGTTTTCCTTGCCGTAGGCCGCCACGGCCAGTGCCGCCACGGTGGCGCTGTCCTTGCCGCCGGAGATGCCGATGACAGCCGTTTTGCCGCCGCAGGCTTTCATCTGCTGCCGCATCCAGTCCAGCAGACCGGGCAGCTGTTCTTTTACGTGAAATTCCATGAGATCACCCTCCCGAAAATAATGATGCCTTATTCTACGGCGGGAATCCCCTGTTTTCAAGAACTTTTTAGCGGGCTGGACGTACTTTCGGAAATTCCTACAAAAAGTGCGGGAAACAGCAGGCGGGCATCGCCCGCTTTTGCATCCTTTGCCGCGTTTTGAACGTAAAAACGGGACAGGGGGGCAGCCGCAGTACGCGGCGTATTCCGCACTGAAAAAAGCAGGAGAGGGGCGGCTGCCCTTCTCCTGCTGCGTTTACAGGCTGTTTTTGACCCGCTGCTCCATCATCTTCATGTCCACGCAGAAGAATGTGAATTCTCCGGTGGCCAGCAGCGTTTCGTCCTCGCCCAGAATGTCCACTGCTACCAGACAGGTGGAGCGGCCCCGGTGACGCACTCTTGCGTCCGCCTGGATCTCGCCCTCCGGCTGGTTGCGGAGGAAGTGGAGGGAGCTGGTCTGGGTGACATAGTTGCGGCCGTCCGTGTGGGCGGCGAAGCCGGTGGCGTTATCCGCCATGGCGTAGATGGCGCCGCCGTGAACCATTCCAAAGGAGTTTTTGCTCTCCGGGCAGATATTCAGCCGGAAGATGGCATGATCCTGCTCGATCATGACCATTTCGATGTGGTTATACGCGGTAAAGCGGTTTTGCTGTTCTTTTTCCTTGAACATTGCTAACATTTTCTCGTCCATTGTGCGCCTGCGTGCCTTTCTGAATTGTAATCTGGGGAAAAGTGTAGCACAATTTCTGAATGTTTTCCACTCTTTTTTCAAAAGGAGGTTGACAAAGCATGAATATGTGCTACAATGAACACATGAACAGACGTTCAAATGAAAGGAGGCCGCTATGGAGGACCGCTATAACGTGGAGTGCTGTGAACTGATGTGCGCGCATGAGGAGATTGTGGAAAAGGTTCAGAAGGAGATGCCCGATGAGGATACCCTGTACGACCTGACGGAACTGTTCCGCATTTTCGGAGACTCCACCCGCATCCGGATCCTGTATGTGCTTTTTGAGGCGGAAATGTGCGTGTGCGATATTGCGGCGCTGCTGGGCATGACCCAGTCTGCCATTTCCCACCAGCTGCGGGCTTTGAAAAACGCAAAGCTGGTGACTTCCCGCCGGGAGGGCAAGACGGTGTTCTATTCTCTGGCGGACGACCATGTGAAAACCATTATCGATCAGGGACTGGAGCATATTCTGGAGTAATTTCGCAATTCCGAGTCATTCTATACGACTATTTTGAATCAGGAGGAATGTATCATGAAGAAGCATTACAAGTTTGAGATCGACTGCGCCAACTGCGCGGCCAAGGTGGAAGAGGCCATTAAGAAGATCGACGGTGTTCACGGGGCAAGCGTCAGTTTTATGACACAGAAACTGACACTGGACGCCGACGACGCCCGCTACGACGAAATTTTGCAGCAGGTCATTACCACGGCCAAAAAGATCGAGCCGGACTGCGAGCTGCACCTGAAGTGAGGCCGGAAAAACGCGCCGCCGCTCCGGCGGCGCGTTTTCTGAAAGGAGAATATGATGGCAACTCTGAGCAAAAAGCAGAAAAAGGTTTTGAAGCGCATCCTGATCTCGGCGGGGCTGCTGATCCTCATCAAGCTGCTGCCGCTGACCGGCTGGCTTCAGGGCGTCTGCTGCCTGATTCCCTACCTGATCATCGGTTATGACGTGCTGCGGAAGGCGGTTCTGGGCATCGTCAACGGGCAGGTATTTGACGAGAACTTCCTGATGGCCCTCGCCACCATCGGCGCTTTCGCCACAGGTGACTATGCCGAGGCCGTGTTCGTCATGCTGTTCTACCAGACCGGCGAACTGTTTCAGGATTACGCCGTGGGAAAGTCCCGCTCCTCCATTGCCGCGCTGATGGATATCCGGCCGGACACCGCCAATCTGGAAACGGAAAACGGTCTGAAGGAAGTGGACCCGGAGGATGTGGCGGTTGGCTCTGTGATCGTGGTGAGGCCCGGAGAGCGGGTGCCGCTGGACGGCACGGTGCTGGAGGGCAGCTCCACGCTGGACACCGCCGCCCTCACCGGCGAATCCCTGCCCCGGAGCATTCACGCGGGGGATGATATCATCAGCGGCTGCGTGAACCTGACGGGCCTGCTGCGGGTCACGGTGACCAAGCCCTGCGAGGAATCCACGGTTTCCAAGATTCTGGAGCTGGTGGAAAATTCCAGCGAGAAAAAAGCCGTCAGCGAGCAGTTTATCACCCGGTTTGCCAAGTATTATACCCCCTGCGTGGTGTATGCGGCGCTGGCCCTGTTCCTGATCCCCACCGTTCTGCTGGCGGTCCTGCCTGCGCCTCCGGCGTTTCTGGCCGGTACTGTCTGGACGGAATGGCTGCACCGGGCGCTGACGTTTCTGGTCATTTCCTGCCCCTGCGCGCTGGTGATCTCCGTGCCGCTGAGCTTCTTCGGCGGCATCGGCGGCGCGTCTAAATGCGGGATTCTGGTAAAGGGCGGCAACTATCTGGAGGCGCTGGCCAAGGCGGATACCGTGGTGTTCGACAAAACCGGCACGCTGACAAAGGGAACCTTTGCCGTTACCGCCGTCCACCCGGAGGCGGGATTTACAGAGGAGCAGGTACTGGAATACGCGGCGCTGGCGGAGCAGTATTCCACCCATCCCATCGCCGTCTCCCTGCGGGAAGCCTGCAAAACGGCGCTGGATGCCCAGCGGGTCTCCGATGTGGAGGAGATCGCCGGACACGGCATCATGGCCAGAGTGGACGGAAAGGCCGTGGGGGTGGGCAACAGCCGCCTGATGGAGCGGCAGAATGTCAGCTGGCTGCCCTGCGAGCTGCCGGGGACCATTGTCCATGTGACCATCGACGGTTTCTACGCCGGACACATTGTCATCTCCGATTTGCCCAAGCCGGACGCGAAGGACGCCATTGCGGGCCTGAAAGCGCTGGGCGTGAAGAATACCGTGATGCTTACCGGCGACGCGAAAGAGGTGGCTCACACCGTGGCGGACGCGCTGGGACTGGACGAATACCACGCGGAGCTGCTGCCGGCTGATAAAGTGAGCCGGGTGGAAGCGCTGCTGAAGCAGGAAACCGGCAAGCTTGCTTTTGTGGGTGACGGCATCAACGACGCCCCGGTGCTGACCCGCGCGGACATCGGCATTGCCATGGGCGGTCTGGGCAGCGACGCCGCCATTGAAGCGGCGGACGTGGTGCTGATGGACGACCAGCCCGGAAAGATCCCCGTGGCCATTCGGATCGCCCGGAAAACGGTGCGGATTGTCCATGAGAATATCATCTTTGCCCTGACGGTCAAGGCGATCGTGCTGCTGATGGGCGCGCTGGGCAAGGCACCCATGTGGCTGGCGGTGTTTGCGGACGTGGGCGTGGCCTTCATCGCCATTCTCAATGCCATGCGCTGCCTCAGCGTGGGCGCGGAGAAAAAATGACCGCAAAAACGGAAACGATGCAACTGTACACGGCCGGGAGAACGGTTTTACCGTCCTCCCGGCTGATTTTTTCGGCGGCAGAAGCGCCGACCAGGGAATCTGCGACAGTTTGAGACGGATGTCGGGGCTGGACGGTGGACTTTCCTGCCGTTTTCTGATATAATTTATTTGAAAAAGCATGATGAATCGGAATTTGCGGAGGTAAAAATATGGTGAAACTTGATGATTTTGTTGATATGATGACGGGACACTTTAATAACAAAGAGCAATTTGATAAGATGAAGAAAGAGGGAAAAATATACCCTTACGCAGAACACATTAATACAATCTGCAACGGAAAAATTTTGAACCTTCCTAAAGATTTTAATGGTAGATTTGTTGTTGAAGAGAGCTACTATGAGACAAATGGGAAACGCCATGCTTCACCGCATCTTTTCCTTATTACAGAGGAAGAAGATAAAATCGTATTGTCTTCTTATGAAATACCTGAAGGAGAAGATAAGGGTACATTTTCATATAGTTCTATGAAAAATGTTGATTACACTGAATTGAAAAAATCTGAAAAATTCACTCCGGCGCTCTATCATGAAAAAGATGGAATCTGGGAAGGAGGCAGTACAAGCCAGTTTTCGCCGATAATGACATTTAAGCTTTGGGAAAAGTTTTCTGATAGTTGTCTGGAGGTATCTGAAAGCATGGAAGTTAATGGAAAGAAAACTTTTGGATATGATGAACCAATTATTTATAAGCGAGTATAACTCAAGAGTGGAATATGGCGCTCAATTCCAGTTTGTCAAACTGAAAATCCTTTCAATAGAAAGAAATGCTCTTTTACATACACTTTTTGCCGGCGGCGGACAGCTTCAGCGGACTGTCTGCCGCCGGCAGCTCTGCATACGCATGGAAAAACCCGGCCGATATTCGGCCGGGTCAACTGTTTTACAGCCGTCCGACACCATGTGCCGGACGCTTTTTCTCACTTATTCCGGGAAATCCCGGATCAGCAGCAGGTTCCCCTCTTTCACGGACACCACCGCCGTCTGGCCTGGCAGCACCTCGTTGCTGGTGCCGTACTGGTAGTCGCAGCGGATTTCTCCGTTATCCAGCGGGAATTTGCAGCCGGTTTCCGTGATCCCTCTGGCCGTGCCGGTGATGTTCACCAGCGAATAGAAGGGATATTTGTCCGAAATCTCCGCCGGCTCTGAGCCAATCAGCTCCATCTCCGCATAGTCGTCCACCAGCAGGGCGCGCTTGCCCTGCTCCCGCAGCATGACCAGCAGGTAGACGTTTACCAGCGTGTGATCCAGCCGCCCGCCGGAGACGCCCACCAGCAGGAAGTCGTCAAAGCCCCGGCGCAGAGCCTCTTTCGCGGCATACACCGTGTCGGTGTCGTCTTTTTTCACCGGCAAAACAATAGTCTCCCGGTCGGTCTCCGGCTTTTCGTGGGAGTCGAAGTCTCCGATGATGAGATCCGGCTCTCTCTCCAGCCCCGCCTGATGCCGCAGGCCGCAGTCGCAGTAAATGAAAAAGTCATCGGGGCGGAAATAGCTTCGAACCCGTTCATATGTTCGGATCTCCGCGCCGCCGACGATCACGCAGCGTTTCATGCGTATCACATCCTTTGTCTGCTATCATACCCCGTTTTTTGCGCCGCCGCAATCTTTTTGCGGATAAAAACGAAAAAATCTGAAACCCTAATGACGTAACTGGAAAAGGAGTGATCGTATGGAAACAGGCATCCATAACACCTCTGAGATCGGGCGGCTGCGGAAGGTCATGCTGCACCGGCCCGGTCAGGAGCTGGAAAACCTTATGCCGGAATATCTGGAACGGCTGCTGTTTGACGATATCCCCTACCTGAAGGAAGCGCAGGCGGAGCATGACGCCTTCGCCCAGTGCCTGCGGGACGCCGGGGTGGAGGTGGTGTACCTCATGGATCTGGTGGTAAATTCCCTGACCTCCCCAGAGGCGCGGCAGGAACTCCTGACGCAGTTTCTGGACGAGGCGGGCCTGCCGGATGAAGCCGCGCGGGACGCCGTGGAGGAGTATCTCTCCGGCATGAACGACCGGGAAATGGTGGCGGCCATGATGGCTGGCATCCGCCGCAGCGACCTGCGGAAACAGGGCAGCCGGCTCAGCGACCATCTCTCCGCCGTGGACGAGGACTATCCCTTCGCCGTAGACCCCATGCCCAACCTCTACTTCACCCGCGACCCCTTCGCCACCATCGGCACCGGCGTGTCCATCCACCGGATGCACACCGTTACCCGGAACCGGGAGACGCTGTTCGGCCGGTTCATCTTTGAGCATAACCCATGGTACAAAAACGCCCCCCGATGGTATGACCGCAGCGCGTCCTCCTCGCTGGAGGGGGGCGATATTCTGGTGCTGTCACCCCAGGTGCTGGCGGTGGGAATTTCGGAACGGACCGAGGGGGACTCCATCGACCAGCTGGCGCAGACGGTGCTTTCCCAGAGCAGGACCTTCCGAAAGGTGCTGGCCTTCAACATTCCCAAGAGCCGCTCCTTCATGCATCTGGACACCGTGTTTACCATGGTGGATCGGGACAAATTCACCGTGCATCCCAATATTCTCAATGACATCACCGTGTTCGTCATGGAATTGGAGGAGGACGGCCGGATGCAGATCCGGCAGGAGAACGGGCGGCTGGAGGATATCCTCAAAGAGCATCTGGGACTTGCACAGGTGACGCTGATCCCCTGCGGGCAGGGTCACACCATCGACGCCGCACGGGAACAGTGGAGCGACGGCAGCAACACGCTGGCCATCGCCCCCGGCGAGGTGGTGGTCTACACCCGGAACTATGTCACCAACCGCTCTCTGGAGGAGGCGGGGATCCGCATCCATGCCATCCCCAGCGCGGAGCTGAGCCGGGGACGGGGCGGGCCGCGCTGCATGAGTATGCCGCTGATCCGGGATGACCCGTGATCCCTTTCCCCGCGTGGAAGCGGACAATCTGAATTCTGAATGGGAGGAACACCATCATGGCAATCAATCTGAAGGGCCGCAGCTTTCTGACGCTGGCTGATTTTACCCCGGCGGAGATCCGATACCTTCTGGATCTGGGACACGATCTGAAGGCCAAGCGCCGGGCGGGCGTCTGCGCGCCTACCATGCAGGGCAAGCACATTGTCCTGCTGTTTGAAAAGACCTCCACCCGCACCCGCTGCTCCTTTGAGGTGGCGGCAACGCAGGAGGGCGCCCACGTTACCTATCTGGACGCAGGCTCCTCTCAGATGGGCAAAAAGGAGTCTCTGGAGGACTCCGCCAAGGTGCTGGGACGGTTCTTTGACGGCATCGAGTACCGGGGCTATGACCAGCGTGTGGTGGAGGATCTGGCAAAGTGGTCCGGCGTGCCGGTGTGGAACGGCCTGACGGACGCCGACCATCCCACCCAGATCCTGGCGGATCTCATGACCATTGAGGAACACTGCAAAAAGCCCCTGAACAAAGTGAAAGTGGTGTTCCCCGGCGATGTGCGGAACAATATGTGCTATGCGTGGATGATGGGCGCCGCCAAGCTGGGGATGCACTTCGTGGCCATGGGGCCGGAGGAGCTGGCGCGGCAGATGGATCAGGCGGTGGTGAAATCCACCTTTGCCGAGGCCCGGAAAAACGGCGGCCTCATCGAGATCACCGACCATATGGAGGATCTGAAGGGCGCCGACGTGATCTACGGGGACGTGTGGGCCTCCATGGGCGAGGAAGCCCAGATCCCGGAGCGGGTGCGGCTGCTCTCCCCCTTCCGGGTGACGGAGGAGACACTGAAAGCCACGGAGAATCCCGATGTGCTGTACCTCCACTGCCTGCCCTCCTTCCACGATTTTGAAACGAAGATGGCCAAGGAGTGGCACGAAAAGGGCGTGGACATCCGGGAGGTCACGGACGAGGTGTTCCGCTCCCGCCACAGCGTGGTTTTCGACGAGGCGGAGAATCGGATGCACTCCATCAAGGCCGTGATGGCAGCCACCATCGGCGCATAAATCTGCCTGCAAGGAGGGAAGGATCCCATGGAACAGCGCAAATTCCGAATGCCTACGGCCTACACCATCCTGTTCTGCCTGATCATTCTGGTGGCCGTCACCACATGGTTCATCCCGGCGGGCAGCTATGACTATCTGGACGGCGTTCCCGTCTCCGGCAGCTACCACGCCGTCGAGCCTGCGCCGCAGGGGGCGGGGGCGGTGCTGAAAGCGGCTTTCAGCGGGTTTTACGATGCGGTGGATGTCTGCGTGTTCATCCTGATGGTCGGCGGCTTTCTGGGCGTTGTGATGAAAACCGGCGCCATTGATGCCGGGGTCAGCAATGTGATTGCCCGGCTTCAGGGAAAGGAGAGCTGGCTCATTGCCATCCTGATGGTGTTCTTTGGCCTCGGCGGCACCACCTACGGGATGTGGGAGGAGACCATGGCGTTCTTTCCCCTCCTGCTGCCGGTTTTCCTGGCGGCTGGTTATGACGCGGTGGTGGGGGTGGCGGTGATCCTGCTTGGGGCCGGAGCGGGGGTCATTGCCTCCACGGTGAACCCCTTTGCCACCGGCATCGCAGCAGGCTTTGCCGGAGTCTCGCTGGGGGACGGCATCCTCTGGCGGATCATCCAGTTTGTGATTTTTGAGGGAATCGCCATCTGGTATGTCTCCGCCTATGCCGCCAGAGTGAAAAAAGACCCCCGATACTCGGTGGTAGGCATCGGTGCAGGACGTCTCCACGCCGACGTAGGCCGCGTCCAGCCCCTGACGAGACGGCACATCGCCATCCTCATCGTCTTTGCCGCGACCTTCCTTGTGATGATTTACGGCGTTATCCCCTTTGACGAAATGGGCCTGCCTTTACCGGTACTGGGCTGGTGGTTCCCGGAACTGTCCGCCCTGTTTCTGGTGGGCGGCATTGTGGTGGGGCTGATAGATCGGCTGGGGGAGGTGGAGCTGGCAGAGACCTTCGTTTCCGGCTGCACGGATCTTCTGGGCGTGGCGTTTATCATCGGCATCAGCCGGGGCATCACCGTGCTGATGAACGACGGCCGTATCACCGACACCATTCTCCACTGGGGGGAAAACGCCCTGTCCGGGCTGGGAGCCGTGGCCTTTGTGGTGCTGGTGTATCTCATTTACCTGCCGCTGTCCGTGCTGATTCCATCCTCCTCCGGGCTGGCGACCCTGTCCGTGCCGGTGGTGGCGCCGCTGGGGCAGTTTGCAGGCGTAGGCGGCGATGTGGTGGTCACGGCCTTCCAGTCCGCCTGCGGCCTTGTGAATCTGGTGACGCCCACTGCCGCCGTGGTGATGGGGGCGCTGGCGCTGGGACGGATTCCCTACGAAAAATGGCTGAAATTCGTGTGGAAGCTGATCCTGATCTTTCTGCTGCTGACGGTTCTGCTGCTGATTGCCGCCGCCGTGCTGTGAGTCGGCCCCCGCCGCATTTCGCGGCGGGGGTTTCTGCTGCGGAAGACGGAGTGTGACCGTGCATATTTCCGCTGCCCGCGCATAAGGATAGAACGCGGACAAACACGGGGAGGTGCGCGATGAAGAGAGCGGTGGCTGCGGCGATGCTGTGCCTGCTTCTGTCCGGCTGCGGCAGGGGAGGGGACAGCGCTGCATCCGGCGGGCTTTTGGGACGGGCCGCCGGTTTGGACGAATCCGAAACCCTTCTGGTCATTGACGGGCGGGAGATCCCGGCGTGGCAGTATCTTTACTGGCTGGCGGCGGACTGCCAACAGTTGGAGGCACGCTGCGAGGCGGCGGAAACTCCACTGGACTGGGCCGCTCCGCTGCCGGACGGCGGTACATATGGGGAACTGGTCAAGGCGGATGCGCTGGCGGATACGGCGCTTTACGCGGCGGTACAGACATGGGCAGAGACCTACGGCTGCACACTGACGGCGGAGGAGCGGGCTGCCCTGCCGGAACGGACGTATCCCTTTCTGACGGCGGAGCAGGGGCGTGTCCTGACGGAAACCGGGCAGGCATACGTCAAACTCTATGCACTTTATCAGGAGCCGGACAGCCCGTTAGCGCCGGCAGAGGGGGAACTGGAGCTTTTTCAGCGAGAATCCGGCCTTCTGCCGACGGAGCGGATCCTGATTCCCTCAAACGGAGACAGAACGGCGGCGCAGCAGCAGGCAGCGGCACTGTTCGCGCGGCTCAACGCCGCGGCGGATCCCTCTGCGGAGTTCGATGCGCTGCTGAAAGAGACGGGCGGGGGCGTACTGGCGGATGAGGACTGGACAGATGATCTTCGGGATGCGGCGTCCGCCTTGGAGCCGGGGCAGATCTCCGGACTGCTGGAAACGGAGGAGGGGGTTTCTATTCTCCGGCGGCTTCCGGCTGACAGCGCGGCGGTGAAAGAGGCGTACTTTGACCAACAGCTTCAGGACGCGGCCGGACACAGTGAAATCCAATGGACAGACGCCTGCGCTGCACTGAATTCGGAGACCTTTTGGAACGCTGTCAAAAGGGGGGAATCGATTGACTGACAGCAACTTTGTTAAATTTTCGTCAATTTAGACGAAAGTCACAACGGTTTTGTGAAACATTTAACGAAAATTCGTGAAATGTCAGATTATCGTTGACGCGCCGAGAAAAAACTCCTATAATTTTACTTGCAGCGATAGAAATGAACCCGCTTGATAAAAAATTAACGAGTCATTCCTGCTTCCCTCATAAACCCGGCAGGCATTGTCCTGCCTAAAAAACACAAAACGGAGGAACATCATGAAAGAACTTTATGTCGTAAATTGCTGCCGTACCGCCATCGGCTCCTTTGGCGGCTCCCTGAAGAACACCCCCGCAGTTGACATGGGCGCGATCGTGGTCAAGGAAGCCCTGAAGCGCGCTAATGTCGCTCCCGAGAACGTGGACGAGCTGATGTTCGGCTGCATCCTCACTGCCGGCCAGGGCCAGAACCCCGCCCGTCAGGTCTCTGTGAAGGCTGGCATCCCCTATTCCGTTCCCGCTTACACTGTGGGCATGGTCTGCGGCTCCGGCATGAAGTCCGTCATCGAAGGCGCCCGCTCCATTCTGGCCGGCGACTCCGACATCGTGGTCTGCGGCGGCACCGAGAACATGAGCGCCGCTCCCTACACCCTGCCCGACGAGCGCTGGGGCGCCCGCATGAGCGACAAGAAGGTTGTCGACGAGATGATCAAGGACGGCCTGTGGGATGCTTTCAACAACTATCACATGGGTACCACCGCTGAGAATATCAACGACATCTGGGGCATCACCCGCCGGGAGCAGGACGAGTTCGCCGCTGCTTCTCAGCAGAAGGCCTGCGCCGCCCGCGATTCCGGCCGTTTCGATGATGAGATCGTTCCCGTCCCCGTGAAGGTGAAGAAGGAGATCGTGGAGTTCAAGCGCGACGAGTATCCCAAGGAGGGCGTCACCGCCGACAGCATCGCAAAGCTCCGCGGCGCGTTCCCCGTAAGCCCCGAATCTCCCAATCCTCAGGTTGTCAACACCTTCGAGCCCACCGGCATCCAGGATGCTGAGGACAAGGGCACTCCCCGCGTGACCGCCGCCAACGCCTCCGGCATCAACGACGGCGCTGCCGCCATCGTGCTGGCTTCCGGCGAGGCTGTTGAGAAGTACGGCCTGAAGCCCATGGTCAA
This sequence comes from uncultured Oscillibacter sp., assembly GCA_900544615.1. Lineage (GTDB taxonomy): Bacteria > Bacillota > Clostridia > Oscillospirales > Oscillospiraceae > Oscillibacter. The sequence goes on from UQVS01000022.1 coordinate 38,044, forward strand.
GCTGATCGGCTGGGGCCAGGGCGGCGTCGATCCCAAGATCATGGGCGTCGGCCCCGTGGTGGCTTCCCGCGCCGCTATGGCTAAGGCTGGCGTGTCCATCGAGGACATCGATCTGGTCGAGGCTAACGAGGCTTTCGCTGCTCAGTCCATCGCTGTGGCCCGTGAGCTGCACTTCGATATGAGCAAGGTCAACGTCAACGGCGGCGCCATCGCTCTGGGCCATCCCGTTGGTGCTTCCGGCGCCCGTATCATCGTCACCCTGATCCATGAGATGATGAAGCGTGAGGATGCTAAGAAGGGTCTGGCCACCCTGTGCATCGGCGGCGGCATGGGTACCGCTGTCGTGGTGGAGAAGGTCTGATTTTCCTTCGTCATTCCGATGATTCTATGACAAGGGGCTGTGCAATGCACAGCCCCTTGTTTTTTTGCCCGGATCGTTTTATGATACCATCAAACGGTTTTAACCAGAATCCCATACCCTGCCGTACCCTGCGCGGCGGGATCACGACGGTTCAGACTCATGGCCGGGCAGGGCGGCGGAACGGATGGTTGATATGCAGAGAAGCAGCGGGATCCTGATGCCGGTATTTTCCCTGCCCTCCCCCTATGGTATTGGCACGCTGGGGCAGGCTGCCCGCACGTTTGTGGATTTTTTGAAAGCGGCGGGGCAGACATGGTGGCAGATCCTGCCGGTAGGGCCTACCGGCTACGGGGATTCCCCCTATCAGAGCTTTTCAGCCTATGCGGGAAATCCCTATCTCATCGATCTGGATCTTCTGCGGGAGGACGGATTGCTGACGCAGGCCGAAATTGACAGCGCTTTCTGGGGGGCTGACCCTGCCAGAGTGGACTATGGGGCTTTATATCAGAACCGGCTGGCGGTGCTTTCCATCGCCTGCCACCGGGGCTGGGAGCGGGATGCCGAAGCGGTGGCGCAGTTTTCCGCCGAGAATCGGAACTGGCTGCCGGATTATGCCCTGTTTATGGCGCTGAAGCAGCATTTTGGCGGAAAGCCGTGGATGCGCTGGCCGGAGGACATTCGCCTTCGCCGGAGGGAAGCGGTGGAACGGTATCGGAAGGCGCTGTCAGAGGATGTGGCGCTGTTTACCTATCTTCAGTTTCTGTTTTTCCGGCAGTGGGATGCGCTCCGGGCCTATGCCGCGGAGCAGGGGGTTCGGATTATCGGCGATTTGCCGATTTATGTGGCCATGGACTCCGCCGATGTGTGGGCGGAGCCTGAAAATTTCCAGCTGGACGCGCAGCTGACGCCTACAGAGGTGGCCGGCGTGCCGCCGGATTATTTTGCCGCCGACGGGCAGCTGTGGGGCAATCCCCTTTATAACTGGGACGCCATGAAAGCAGATGGCTTCGGCTGGTGGATCCGCCGGGCGGACGGCGCCCGGCGGCTGTACGACCTTCTGCGGCTGGATCATTTCCGGGGCTTTGAGCGGTATTGGGCCGTTCCCTATGGAGCGGCTACGGCCCGGAATGGCCGGTGGGTGCAGGGGCCGGGGATGGATCTTCTGCGGGTTCTCACCGGCTGGTTCCCGGATCTCCGCTTTATTGCCGAGGATCTGGGGCAGCTGACGCCAGAGGTACACGCCCTGCGGGATGCGGCAGGGCTGCCGGGCATGAAGGTGCTGGAATTTGCCTTTGACCCGGAGGGGGCAGGGGACTATCTCCCCCATAACCACATTCCCGGCTGCGTCTGCTATACCGGCACCCATGACAATGCGCCGCTGGCCGCGTGGCTGGAGGAGGCGGCTCCGGCAGAAATTTCCATGGCCGGGGCGTATCTGGGGCTGAATGAGGACGAGGGAGCCGTCTGGGGTATTCTCAGGGGCGGTATGAGTACCGTAGCGGAGCTGTTTGTGGCGCAGCTTCAGGATTATCTGGAATTGGGCGCGGACAGCCGGATCAATACCCCCGGCGTAGCGGAGGGCAACTGGCAGTGGCGGCTGCTACCCGGCCAGCTGCCGGATTCGCTGGCGGAGAAGATCCGCACCATGACAAAGCGCTTTGGGCGGCTGGGTGCATAGGGATCACGCTGCCTGCTCATCGGCGGAATGAAAAATATTGCAAAGCCAACGGGTTTCCACTATAATTGCTTTACTTGAAAAGGGGAGATCGAACATGAACTTGAGCATTGACAAGAGCCGCTGCATTGGCTGCGGGATGTGCGCCGCCACAGTGCCGGAGGTGTTCCGGGTGGTGGACCATGTGTCCACGGTGCTGGCGCTGCCGAAGCCGGAGCGGATGTTCCGGGTGCTGGACGCCGCCAATGGATGCCCGGTGAATGCCATTCGGGCGAAGCGGGATTAAAAAAGAATATGAGAATTTCAGCAAAAATGCTTGACAATCTGCCGCTATTTTGGTATAGTAATTTCTGCCCGTTCGAGGTAATTATGGCGGCGTAGCTCAGTTGGCTAGAGCATTCGGTTCATACCCGGAGTGTCACTGGTTCGAATCCAGTCGCCGCTACCAGATCCATGAAGCGTTGCAGACGCTTCATGGATGCCTCTGGCCCGTTGGTCAAGTGGTTAAGACACGGCCCTTTCACGGCTGTAACATGGGTTCGAATCCCGTACGGGTCACCAACCTATCAGACGCTGTGAGCGGCGTCTGATAGGCCAACTAAAAAGATGGAGGCTTAGCTCAGCTGGTTAGAGCGCATGCTTCACACGCATGAGGCCACTGGTTCGAGTCCAGTAGTCTCCACCAAAAATCACCGGAATCGCTTGATTCCGGTGATTTTCTTTCGTAATCCGCAACTTTTTATGGCACTTAATTTTTGGCGTTTCTTCAAGACTCACATGTTGACCCACACGGGGAAAGGCGCGGAAAGCACCGGACAGGGCCAGACAGGATTTTTCCTGTCTGGCCCTGTATTTTTTTGCCATATTTACCGCATCTGCTGGCTGATGACCCCACCGATGGTGTCGGCAGCGTCCTGTTTCATCTGGGCCGTGGCGTGGGTATAGGTGTTCAGCGTGAACCCGGCTGAGTAGTGACCCAGCGCGCCGGACAGCGTTTTCACGTCTACCCCGCTTTTCAGGGACAGCGTGGCGAAGGTATGTCTGAGATCGTGAAACCGGATATGTTCCGCGCCGATGGCCTTCAGAATTTTGTCATGCGTCCGCCGAAAAGCGTCCGGGTCATACATGGTTCCGGTTTTGGGCGATGGGAACAGATACGGATTGCGAGGGTGCTTTTTGTGCTCGGCAATTAACAGGTCAACTGCCTGCTGTGGAAGGGCCAGCGTCCGCACGGAGTTTCTCGTTTTCGGAGGGCTTACAACCAGTTCGCCGTTGATGCGGTTTACCTGTTTCGTGACGGCGAGTGTCCGGTTTTCGATGTCTAAGTCCGTCCATT
>UQVS01000023.1 GCA_900544615.1 uncultured Oscillibacter sp.
ATTTCTCCCCGGATGGCATCTGCACCCGTGCGCAGGCCGTGACCTTCCTGTGGCGCACCGCTGGCAGTCCCAAACCCGAAACCCGCGCCATGCCCTTCACCGACGTTCCTGTGGGCAGCTACTATTACGACGCTGTGCTGTGGGCAGTAGAAAACGGCATCACCAAGGGCACCAGCGAGACCACGTTCAGCCCCAACATGACCTGCTCCCGTGCCCAGATCGTCGCGTTCCTGTGGCGTTCCGAGAAGTCCCCGGCAGCGGGCACAGCCAATCCCTTTGCTGATGTGAAGTCCACCGCCTACTATGCAGGCGCAGTCCTGTGGGCGGTCAGGGAGGACATCACCAAGGGAACCACCAGCACGACCTTCAGCCCCGACGCGGATTGCACCAGAGCGCAGATCGTGACCTTCCTCTGGCGCTGCAAGAAGTGACCGGCTGACATACGGCCAAGCAGCAAAGCCGCTGACATGACCACATAAGCGAACATCGGACAGCGCAGCGGACGGGCATCTCGCCCCGGAGCTGCGCTGTTCTCTTTTCTCTACAAGAAACAAATCAATGACATTTTGAGCTGCGCCGCTATCCCAGCGCGGCAAGGAGACAGCATTATGAAAAGAATCACAAGAATCATTCGTCCGATCATCTGCATGGCCGTCCTTCTCTTTGCTATGACCACGGCAGTCATGGGCTGCTATCAGAAAGAGACGGAGACTATCGACATTCCCGGCAGAACGCCTTCCGGCACATCTGCGCCTCAGCCATCAGCGACTCCCGCAGGCGAAGTTATCCCTTCGGTGGACAGGCAGGCAGAGTTGGCGGAAGCCAGAGCGAAGAATCCCGACACCGTAGCGTGGCTGTATATCCCCGGTGCGGAGGTGGACGACCCTGTGATGCAGGCGGAGGACAACGGCTATTACCTAAAGCTGGACGAAAACGGTGAGTACGCCATGTGGGGCTGCTATTATGCCCATTGTGAAAACGAAATCGGCGGCAGGGATAAGCTGGACAAAAACACCACCATTTTCGGCCATTCCGCCAGCAACTGCGACCCAGACGGGCCGAAGTTTACCAAGCTCTACCGCTATATGGATGCAGACTTTGTAAAGGAGCATCCGTATATCTATCTCTCTGTGGATGGCGAGGATATGATTTTCCAGATCACCGCGCTATTCGTCACGGATATTGGCTTTGACTATATTGCGCCTGATCCCACGGGAGATGATCTGACCAGCTTCTTTGAGACGATTGCGCGGAAAAACTGGCTGGATTTTGACGGTGTGACCTTCTCCGAGGAAGATACCGTCCTGACCCTCTCCACCTGCTGCCGAAAGTACGACAAGACCAACAGCGGCAATCAGCGGCTTGTGGTCATGGCGAAGCTGCTGCCGGAGGGGGCGATCGCGCAGGAGTTCAGCGTATCCCTTGTGGATAGTCCTGAAATGCCCTAAAAGAAATCAGAATACGACGATAACAGGACACCCATCCTTGCGGTACTGAAAAGCAGCGTATGGCATAGGGAAAACGGCGGCTGCTCTGTACGGGGCGGCCGTTGTTTTTGCTGTCCCAACATTTTTCAGATGAAAGGGACCTATGCGTATGACAGGAGAGCACAGGAGGTGCCGCTAATGCTGCGGCAACAAGCCGCGCCGGGAGCATAGCCGGACGATACCCAGACACAGTAGGATACCTATGCCCTCCGGCAGCTACCGACAATTTCCATACTGAACCGCACCGAAGCGCCCATACAGGCTTTTATGCCTGTGTGGGCGCTTTTTGTCGTTCCCGGCACTTTTTCGCCGTGGGCTGCCGCTCCCCGCCGCCCTTCGTTCTGGAAGGAACATCCACCCGAACAGAACGAAAGGAGCGCAGCATGAGCCGCGAAAAAAATATTTTTGAGAAATTTCCGAAAAAATGGCCAAAAGGGGTGTTTGCAAGACGAGTAGGGGGTGAAAGGGGAAACATCGACCTGCCTTCCGGCGCGAAGGGAGGTGAGAAAATGGACCTCGACCGTCACGACGAACACAAGCAGCATACCTTTGACAGCTTTTGCAAAAAGGTGATACGGTGCGAAGCCTACAACGCCTACCGCGCAATCGGGCGCCGGCAGGATCTTGAGATCCCGTTCAGCCAGTTGCCGGAGGAGGCGATGGAGGCACTTGCGGCCTGGGACGTCTACCCCTGGGAATACACATCCTTCCCCGTGGACGGCGACGTGATCCTCATTAAGGATGACCGGCTGGCCGACGCGCTGACCGCCCTGCCTCAGAGATTCCGGGATATCCTTCTGATGTACTGGTTCCTGGAGCTGGCAGACCGGGAGATCGGCGAGAGGCTGAGCCTGTCCCGGAGAACGGTCAACAACCGCAGGCAGCAGGCCTATGAGCTGCTGAAAAAGCTGATGGGAGGTGACGCGAATGAGTAAGCACAAGCTGATTCCGTATCCGGTGATCGCCGCCGCCGTGCGGGGCGACCCGGAAGCCGTGAACCGTGTGCTGGATCACTATTCCGGCTACATAGCGGCTCTGTCCATGCGCAGAGGGTATGACCAGAACGGAAATCCCTGCCTTGCAGTGGACGAGGAGATCCGCCGCCGGATCGAGACGAAGCTGATCGTCGCCATCCTGAGTTTCGACCTGAACTGAACCCAGGCGGGTCTTAACCGCGCGCACCCCTTTCCGTGCGGCTGAGCCCTTTGCTCCTTGACAAAGAAAGCCCGGCAAATCCCGGCGCAGCATAGAGCAGACGGATACATTCCCGTCTGTGCGGAGCCATACGGCCGGTGCGCCATGACCTCTTACGGAGTGAGCGATACCCACCAGACCGCAAAGTGGGCAAGGCAGCCCGCGGGCCACGATGCACAGGCGGGGCGATACTCCCTTGCAGTCACAGTCCGGGCGTGCAGCCGTATTCAGGCGGTGAGGCGTCGCAGGCAATGAGCAGGGCCGCGCGAGAACCGCGCGGGGGTGGGATTCCCGTGGAGCTGAAAAGCCATTCAGCCGTCCGTTTCTGCTGTTCTTTGTAAGCTATCAAAAAATGATTTGTTTTCAGACGATTAGAAAGGGGCTAACTATGCAAACGACCGTTTCATCTGAAAAGAAATACGCCCCGCCAAAGCGGAGCGAAAAACAGATTGGCAACACAACCTTTATCGTCAATTCCTTCTTTCGGGAAAAGGGCGACGAGGGTATTGCCGTGAAGCTGGAGCGTCTGATGAAAGCGGACATTCAGAAAGAAGCTACAACTTAATTCTCCCAAACAGGCAGACAGGGACAAAAAGACGCGGTATAATGAAGGTGACTTCAAAACCGTGTTTGACTGCCGGATGGGAGGTTACTATGTATCATCAGTCAAACACCGCTGCCGCGCTTCAATTCCCTTACAACGCTATGAGCGTCGAAGCTGTTACCGCTTTGTACTGCCGTTTGTCGCGTGACGATGAATTGCAGGGCGACAGCAACAGTATCATTAACCAGAAAAAGATCCTTCAACGCTACGCACTTGACCACGGCTACAAAAACTATCGCTTTTATATTGATGACGGCATTTCGGGTACGACGTTCAACCGCCCTGGTTTCCAGCAAATGATTGCGGATATCGAAGCCGGCCTTGTCAAGCGGGTCATTATCAAGGATATGTCACGCCTGGGCCGTGATTATCTGCAAGTGGGCATGTATACCGAAATCATGTTCCCGGAGCATGACATTCACTTTATTGCTGTCAACGATGGCGTGGACAGCACCCAGGGTGATAATGAGTTCACTCCTTTTCGGAACATCATCAATGAGTGGTATGCGAAAGACACCAGCAAGAAGATCCGTGCCGTGATGAAGGTCAAGGGCAACGCCGGCGAGCATCTGACGACCCTGCCGCCCTATGGCTACATGAAGGCTCCTGACAACAAAAAGCTGTGGGTCAGGGACGAGGAAGCCGCAGTGGTGGTCTATGAGATCGGCCTATATGTGATGGACGGTTTCGGGCCGTCCCAGATTGCAAGGAAGCTGACAGAGCGAAGGATCTTGACCCCGGCCGCCTATTATGCCAGCAAGGGCCGGAAAGCAAGCAATATCAAGCGGGGCTTGCCCTACGCATGGGATGCCTCCACCGTAGCGGATATCATGGACCGCTGGCGGGAGTACCTGGGGCACACGGTCAATTTCAAGACGAGGAAGAAGTCCTACAAGAGCAAAAAGGTCATCCATAATCCGGAAAGTGAGTGGCTGATCTTTGAGAACACCCATGACCCGATCTGGACGGAGGCAATCGCAGATGCCGCGAGAGCAGCAAGGCAGACGCGCCGTCGTCCTACAAAAATGGGAGAAATGGGGATGTTCTCCGGCATGATGTTCTGCGCGGACTGCGGATCTGTCATGTATCAATGCAGAGCCACCAACTTCCGGCGCGAGCAGGAATACTACCTGTGCGCCGGCTACCGAAAGAGCCGTGACTTCTGCGGTCAGACTCATTCCATCCGCACGGTGATCTTGGAGGAATTGATTCTGGAAAACCTGCGGGAGATCGTTTCCTTCGCCTCCCGCAGTAAGGACGAGTTTGTGAGGCTGGTCATGGACAGTGACCTGCGGCAGCGCGACCGGGATCTTGCAAAGCGGAAACGGCAGCTTGTCGATTCCGAGAAGCGGATCACAGAGCTGGATGCTATCTTCAAGCGGCTCTATGAGGACAACATTTCGGGCAAGCTCTCCGATGAACGCTTTCAGAAACTTTCTGCGGACTATGAGAAGGAAGAACAGGAGCTCAAGGTGCTGGCGAGTTCCCTTCGGAAAGAAGTGGAGCTGGAGGAAAGCAAATCGGCGGATGTTGATCGTTTTCTCTCCGTTGTGGAGAGGTACACGGATATCCCGGAGCTCACGCCCTGCATCCTCCATGAGTTCGTGGAGAAAATCATCGTCCATGCGGCCAGCGACCCGAAGGGCAAGAACCGGACGCAGGAGATCGACATTTACTACAAGGGTATCGGAGCCTTGGAAATGTCAAAAGTCACGGCATCAATGGAAAAATGAGAAAACGGTACAGCCGAAGCTATACCGTTCTCTCTTTCCTCACGATGTTTTCTTATCGGGAGCTGCCTTTCGGCTCTCCTTTTTGCGTTGATATCCGCTGACGGGGACTCAAATCTTTACAAGCTCATATTCCCGGCTGCCAAGTCCGATCTTCTCACCATGGATCAGGGCGGACTCCCAATCGGTATCCGGGTGCGCGGCCTTGAAATAATCCGTGCAGCTGCAAGCCTCCCCGCTGCCGATGACGGAGGCCGGGATTCTGGGCTGGGCCATCACCGCGTCGATACAGGCCTGATCCAGAGCAACGGGGTCAAGAGAGGCGAACATTCCCACGTTGGGAACGATCGGCACGTCATTTTCACCGCGGCAGTCACAGTTGGGGGAAACGTCCATCACCAGAGAGACATGGAAGCAGGGACGGCCATCCACCACAGCCTTGGCGTATTCGGCAATTTTCTTATTCAGAATGGAGGGCGCTTCATCGTACATACACTGAATGGCGTCCTTGGGGCAGACGGAAAGGCACCGGGCGCAGCCCACGCACTTGCTGGTATCGATGCTGGCCTTGTTGTCAGCGTCGAAGGTGGGCGCGCCGTGGGCACAGATCTTGGCGCAGGCGTGGCAGCCCACGCACTTCTTCTGCTTGACAAAGGGCTTGCCGCTGTTGTGCTGTTCCATTTTACCGGCGCGAGAACCGCAGCCCATACCGATGTTTTTCAGAGCGCCGCCAAAGCCTGCCTGCTCATGCCCCTTGAAGTGGGTCAGGGAGACGAACACATCGGCGTCCATCACGGCGCGGCCGATTTTGGCCTCCTTCACATACTCGCCGCCTTCCACGGGAACGGACACCTCGTCGTTGCCCTTCAAGCCGTCGGCGATGATGATGTGGCAGCCGGTGGAATAGGGGGTGAAGCCGTTGACATACGCGGATTCCAGATGATCCAGCGCATTTTTGCGGCCGCCGATATACAGGGTGTTGCAGTCGGTCAGGAAGGGCTTGCCCCCCTGGCTTTTCACCAGATCGGCCACGGTTTTGGCCCAGTTGGGCCGGAGGTAAGCCATATTGCCCGGCTCTCCGAAGTGCATTTTGATGGCTACATATTTGCCGTCCATGTCAATGTCACCAAAACCGGCGGTCATCATCAGACGGGCCAGCTTCTGGGGAAGGTTCTCCCGCCATGTGGGGCAGCGGAAATCTGCAAAATAAACTTTTGATGCCATATCTTTCTCCTCATTTGGATTTTGATTTGTCAGTCTGATCGGTTCTATTATAAAACCTAAAGTCAGGTTTATGTCAAGAAAAACCCGGTGAACAGACAGATTTCTGCCGCCGTTGGGCTTCTGACCGGCGCTGACTGTGCGGAAACGGGAGGGGGTGATCCCCTCCCGTTTATCCTTCATCCAGATCCACAACGACCCGGTCGGTGCCATGCGCGTCAAATTCCGAGAGATACGCGTCGATCCGCTCCATCAGCGCCGTGTAGTTTTCGCGGGTCATGGGCTGGCCGTCCAGATCCCGCAAAGCCAGCTCCTCTGCCAGAATTTCATAGAATACCGTGTCCTCATACTGCTCAATGGCCTCGTGGATGCCGCCGTCGGCAAAGGCGCGGGAGGGGATCAGATTTCCCCGGTACTGCTCCACCAGCTTGGGCATCCCCTGAGGGAGACACTGGGAAAAGACAGTGCTTTCCACCTGATCGTATTCTTCAATGCGGTCGTCGCCGCGGGTGGAGTTGAGAACCCAGTTTCCTATGTATACCAGATCCAGCAGATATCGAAACTGCCGGTCCGTCAATTCAAGCTTCATTCGGAGCCACCTCCCATGTGCGGTTTATTGAGAGGTATTATAGCAGAAGCTTTCCAAAAATGCTATATAAAAAAGAGGGCAAAAAAGCTAAAATCTGTCTTGAAATGGCCGGGGAAGCTGATGAACCATGGAGGGACGCGCTTCGCGCCAGTCCCTGTGGCCCTTCGGGACAGCAGACTGAAAGCGGTCAGAAATCGAGCTGCGGCACGGTGCCGCCGCACAGATCCCGGTAAAATGCGGCTTCGGCGGCCTGTTTATAGGGGGTCAGCGCCAGATTGCCGAGTCCAAGGGTGAGAGCGCACAGAAGATCCCAGCCGATAAAGCTCAGGTGCAGGCAGAAAGACGCCAGCGGCTGCCGTCCATCATGGCCTTGGATTGAGCAATGGCCTCGCTGGCGGTTAGCTCCGGATGCTCAGCCAGAATGTAGTCCGTCATGGCGTAGCTGTAAGTGGCCATGATGCCGGGGACGATCAGCAGCAGGGACCACAGCAGAATATACACGGATCGGAGCAGACTGGATACGGCCAGTGTTTTCCAGTTGTAAAAATAAGTAAACAGGGTTTCAAAGGGCGGCTTCTCACCACCGGTGAGATCCAGATTGAATCTGGCGTATCCAACGCAGATTACGCTGCCCAAAATGAAATAGAGAACGGCCAGAACCAGCGCAGCCAGAACGAGATAGATTGCGCTGCCCACGAAAAATGCCCGCAGGCCGGGGGTGATCCCATTCCCCCACGCGTAGATATTCTGTCCCGCGTACTGGAGATTTGCGCTCAAATCCCCGCCGCTGTAGCTGAAATTGACCTGCGGTCCATTGGAGAGAGTCCCGCCCAGAAGCATTGCCACCACGCCTGCCAGAATAGCCAGAACCCATTTGCCGCGGAGCGCCTCGCGGGCCTCCCGCCTGAAATCTGCTGCGTATTTCATGAAACATCCTTTCCGCCCTTTCGGGCCGATCCTCAAATTGCTGTTATCTGTCATGTTACTATATTATATGACGCGTTTCAACCCGGTTTTGTTTCAGGCTTCTGAGAATTTTTCGCTTTTTCCGGGATTGTCCCGCCGCATCTCCTGCTGACGGCGGATAAAAAGCGTGTTCGCAGAATTTTCTGCGAACACGCTTTGAAAATCGGAGAAAGGAAACCTGACGGGTCAGAAGTTCTCCAATGCCTTCTTCATGATTTCCAGCCCCTGATCCAGCTCCGCCTTTTTTCATGGACTGTCCAAAGCGCCGCAGTCTCTTTCCACTTTCCGCAGGGAGAAATTGCGGATAAAAAAAGCGGCGTGACCGCAGTCACACCGCTTCCTGAAAAATTCCCACGCCGCGCAGCGGCGCAGAGATCTCAGAAGGTCAGCCGCATCTGAAACCACACCACGCCGCCGTGGGTGGATACGGACACGCCTTCGCTGACAAACCCGAATTTGGCATAATAATGAACCAGCTGATCCTTGCAGGTCAGGACCAGCCCTTTGCGGCCCTGCGCTCTGGCGTCGGCAATGGCCCGCCGGATCAGCGCCGCGGCGACGCCCTGCCGCCGGTAGGCCGGCAGCGTATTGACGCCGAAGATCATCTGCCACGCGCCTCGCTCATTGTGAAGGGCTGCCTGCTCATACAGGTCGTCGGTGAGGTCGGCCTGATCCGTCGCCATACCGTCCACAAAGCCGATCAGGTTTCCACCGTCAAACATGAGCCAGAAGTGGCTGCCGTAATACCGCAGGCGCTCCGCAAATTCCTCCTTTGTAGCGGCCTCCACAGCCGGGAAGCACGCCGCCTCCACGGCGGCTACCGCGTCCAGATCCTGCAACGCGGCTGTTCTGATTTCCATATCCATATTCCTTTCCGAAAATTTACAGTTCAAAAGTCAGCTGTTCCCCGCAGGCGCTGTCGGGTTCCAGCCCGAATTCGCTGGGGAGAAACCGGGGGCACACATTTTCCAACGTGCAGATCACCGATGCCGACAGCCGGGTGCCGATCTCGCAGGATTCCAGTATGGACTTTCCGTAAGTCAGCCCGATGGTGACACCGGCGAAGAAGGCGTCTCCCGCGCCGGTGGTGTCCTTTACATCCACCTTGACGGCGGGACAGATACCGCTTTGACCGTCATGGGTGGCATAAACGGCGCCCTGCTCGCCCGTGGTGACGACCATCCGGGAAATTTCCGCCGCCTGAATGTGGTGCGCCAGAATATCCCGCAGCTCCTCCGGCGTTTTGCCGGTATAATCCTCGGAAAAGAGGATCCCGGCCTCCTGCTGGTTGCACACAAAGCAGTGGCAGGAGCGGAGAAAGTCCCTCCGCTCCACGGCGATGCTCATGTTGGAAACCGCCGCGAACACAGGCTTCCCATATTTCTCCGCCAGATAGAATACCTTTTTGACGATCTCCTTGTCGCAGTCGATCTCCAACGCGATGCTGTCGGCGTCCCGGAAGATCTCGTCTCCGTGTTCATCCAGCGTGTCCAGAATTGGCCGCAGATCCGGGCGCTTGGAGATGGAGGCCACCACGTCGCCGCCGTTGTCAAACACGGCCAGCCAGGTTCCCATGCCGTCCGGCACGGCGCGGATGTAATCCGTGTTGACCTTGTGATCCTGCAATTTGCGGATCACATCCGCACCGATGCTGGTATTGTCCACCAGACTGATAAAGGTGGGGCGCAGCTCCACATTGGCAATGTCCTCCGCCAGATTTCGGCTGACGCCGCCATGCACCTGCTCTACCCGTCCGGCGTTCCGTCCGCCGGGAATGTATACATCGGACGGATAGCCTTTGATATCCACAAAGACAGCGCCCAAAACCACAATGCCCATCGTATTCCTCCTGATTTTGCGGAAACCCGCAAAATTGACGTGAATTTTACAAAACATGATATCATATGCCCTGCCAAATGTCCAGCGGGGCAGGGAACGGCTTCCGACCTGTCCAACATGATATTTTGCAGTTGTGACATTTTTTTCGGATGCGGCAGGCAGACGGTTTTCCGGAATGCACAAAAATGGGGGCGGCAGACGGCAAAATCCCCCTGAAAACGGGGGCGGCGCCGCCGGCAGACGGAAAAGCCGCGCAAAAACAGGGGTTGACAATTCCAAAATCTGCGCTATAATACAACACATCAAAGCAACAAAGCAAACCTGTGACGGAGAGCAGTACCCAGTGCAGATAACCTTTCAGAGAGTTCCGGACGGTGAGATCGGAACAGGGGACGGCTGGCGAATGGACTTCGGAGGGCGGATCGAACGGCATGGCCAAGTAGAGACCGACGGGAATCCCACCCGTTATCCATCGGGGCGCGTATGATGGTACGCGTAAGCGAGCGGACGTGTAAACGTCAATTTGGGTGGTATCGCAGAAGCATCAGCTTTTGTCCCATAGATGGGGCGAAGGCTGTTTTTTTATTTCCGAACTGACCCCGGCACAGTCAGAACGGTCATCTGCCGCTCAAACATTCTATATTTTTGGAGGAACCCAAGATGAAAAAGTACACTGTGATGAAGAAATTCCTGACCATGACCCTTGCCTGTGCCATGACCCTGTCTTTGGCCGCCTGCGGCAGCAAGACCGACACCGCAGCCAACGGCAATGATTCCCAGCAGGCTGCCGGCCAGCCGGAAGAAACCAAAACCTATAAGGTGGCCATCATCAAGCAGCTGGATCACGCCTCTCTGGACGAAATTGCCAACGCCGTTGCCGCAGAGCTGGACAAGATCTCCGCTGATAACGGCGTGACCATTACATACGACATCACCTCCGGGCAGAACGATCAGAGTACCCTCAAGCAGCTCAGCGATCAGGCCATTGCCGACGGTGTGGACGCCATCATCCCCATTGCCACCACCGCCGCCCAGATCGCGGCCCTCTCCGCAGAGGAAACCCAGACTCCGGTGGTCTATGCCGCTGTCTCCGACCCGGAGGCCGCCAAACTCACCGGCAAGGAGGGCGTCACCGGCACCAGCGACGCCCTGAATACCGAATTCATCATGGACATGATGTTTACGCAGGATCCCGCTATCTCCAAGGTAGGGCTGCTGTACTCCCTGTCTGAGCCCAACTCCACCAAGCCCATTGCCGACGCCAAGGCCTATCTGGACGCCAAGGGCATTGAGTACGTTGAGCAGACCGCCAACACCAACGACGAAGTGGTGGCCGCTGTATCCGCCCTCATTGCTGCCGGTGTGGACACCGTGTTCACGCCCACCGATAACGTCATCATGGCTGCGGAGCTGGCCATTTATGAGGATTTTGCCAAGAACGGCATCACTCACTACACCGGCGCTGATTCCTTTGTCCGCAACGGCGCTTACGCCACCTGCGGCGTGAACTACACCGAGCTGGGCGGTAAGACCGCAGATCTGGCCTACACCGCCATGACTGAAGGGATGGACGACATGGAGGACTACTACCTGATGGACGGCGGCATCATCACCGTCAACACCGACACCTGCGCCATGATCGGCAGCGCGGCAGATTACGCCTGCTTTGACAGTATGGGCGAAGTAGTGGAGGTTACTACCACCGAGGACTGAGTTTCCAAAGCGAATCATCGCATCTGCTCCCCCGGCTCCGCGCCGGGGGCAGCAGTCTGAAAGGAGTGTTTTCTCTTGCTGATTATCACGCAGACTGCGCTGGAACTGGGCTTTTTGTATGCGCTGGTAGCCATGGCCCTGTTCCTGAGCTATCGGATTCTGGATATTGCGGATATGACCACTGACGGCTGCTTTGTGCTTGGCGCGGCGGTGTCTGTTTCCCTCACCGCTGCCGGGCATCCGATTTTAGCCATCCCCGCCGCCATGCTGGCAGGGGCCTGCGCCGGCTTTGCCACCGCCTTTTTGCAGACCAGACTGGGGGTTCCCTCCATTCTGGCGGGCATCGTCACCAACACGGGACTGTACACCGTGAATCTGATGGCCATGGGCTGGAAGGCCAACCAGAGCCTGCTGGGAGGCAGCACCATTTTCACCCTGCTGCGGGATACCGGCATCGGCGGCGACTGGTATGAGCTGCTGCTGGCGGCTGCCGTCACCATTCTGGCGGGGGCGCTGCTGCTGGCATTCCTGGGAACCCGTATCGGCCTGTCCATCCGGGCCACCGGCGACAACCCGGACATGGTGCGGGCGTCCTCCCTGAACCCCGCGTTCACCATCACCGTGGGGCTGTGCGTGGCCAACGCTCTGACGGCTCTTTCCGGCGCCATGGTGGGTCAGTATCAAAAGACCGTGGACATCAACTCCGGCACCGGCATTGTGGTCATCGGCCTTGCCTGTCTCATCATCGGTGAAACGGTGCTGGGCCGCCGCACCATTGCCAAGGGCGTGCTGGCCGTTATGGTCGGCTCTGTAATCTATCGGTTCATTTACGCCGTGGTGTTCTATACAAAGATTGTGCCTGTGGAGTGCCTGAAGCTGCTGACGGCCGTCATTGTGGCGCTGGCCATCGCCGCTCCCAGTATTCAGAAGTGGGCGGCGTTCCAGAAGCGGAAGCTGGCCGCCGGAAAGGGAGGGAATGGAAATGCTTGATATTCAGCATATTTCCAAGACGTTTAACCCCGGCACCGTCAATGAAAAGCGGGCCATCACAGACCTGTCCCTCCATCTGGAAACGGGGGAATTTGTCACGGTGATCGGTTCCAACGGCGCGGGCAAGTCCACCCTGTTCAACGCCATCGGCGGCAGCTTTTATGTGGATGCAGGCAGCATCGCGCTGGGCGGCACGGATCTTACCTTCCTGCCGGAGTACAAGCGCAGCCGCAGGATCGGGCGGCTGTTTCAGGACCCGCTGAGAGGCACGGCTCCCCACATGACCATTGAGGAAAATCTGGCGCTGGCCTACTTGCGCTCCGCCCACGGCAATCCTTTCAAGCGGCTTTCCCAGAAGGACCGGGACGTGTTCCGGGAGCAGCTCAGGCAGCTGGACATGGGGCTGGAGGATCGGATGCGCCAGCCGGTGGGACTGCTCTCCGGCGGTCAGCGGCAGGCGCTGACGCTGCTGATGGCCACCATGGTGCCGCCCCAGCTTCTACTGCTGGACGAGCACACCGCTGCGCTGGACCCCGGCACGGCGGAAAAGGTGCTGACGCTGACAAAGCGGATCGTGGCGGAGGGGAACATCACCTGCCTGATGGTGACCCACAATATGTCTCAGGCGCTGGAGCTGGGAACCCGGACGCTGATGATGGCGGACGGCGGCATTGTGCTGGACGTCTCCGGCCCGGAGCGGGCAGGCATGACCGTGGAGGATCTGATCGCCCGGTTTAAGGCCGGTACCGGCCACGCGCTGGACAACGACAGGATGCTGCTTTCCTGACAGAAAATACGGCGCGGTACAGACTTTATCATATAACAGGAGCGTCTCCCGAAAGGGAGACGCTCCTGTTTGTTTCTTAAATTGACCGATGGGATCAAAGCTCGCAGGTCCACTCATGGGGGTCGGCCATGTTGCCCCACTGAATTCCGGTGAGGGTGTCATACAGCTTCTGGGCCACAGGGCCGATCTTGAAGTCGTTGATGACATAATCCTTGCCCTTATAGGTCAGTTCGCCGATGGGGCAGATGACAGCGGCGGTGCCGACGCACATGGCCTCTTCCAGCTTGCCGCTGGCGGCAGCCTCAAACAGCTCGTCCACGGAGATCAGGCGCTCCTCCACAGGCATCCCCCAGTCCTTGAACAGCTGGATGCAGGAACGGCGGGTGACGCCGGGCAGGATAGAGCCGGTGAGCATGGGGGTGATGATCTTGCCGTCGATCTTAAAGACAACGTTCATGCCGCCGCCTTCTTCCACATACTTATGCTCCACGCCGTCCAGCCACAGAACCTGAGAATAGCCGTTGGCAAAGGCGCGCTCGCCGGCACGGTTGGAAGCGCCGTAGTTGCCGCCGCACTTGGCCTCGCCGGTGCCGCCGCGGACTGCACGGACGTCCTCGGTCTCCACCACGATCTTTACAGGCTCCATGCCGTTTTCAAAGTAGCTGCCCACGGGGGAGAGAATCACCACGAACATGGCCTCATGAACGCCGTGCAGACCCAGCTTGGGATCGGTGCCGAACAGGAAGGGACGGATATACAGGGAAGTGCCCGGCTCGGAGGGAACAAAGCGCTCGTCGATCTTTACCAGAGCTTTCACGGCTTCCAGCGCATCCTCAGGGGGAACCACAGGCAGACCCAGACGGATGGCGGAGTTCTTCATCCGCTCCATGTTGTCCCAGGGACGGAACAACTGCACCTTGCCGTCCTTGCGGCGATAGGCCTTCAGACCCTCGAACACCTCAGCGCCGTAATGGAACACGCAGGCGGCGGGGGAGAGGGTGATGTTCTGGAAGGGAACGATGCGGGCGTCGTGCCAGCCTTTCTCCTCAGAATAGTCCATAATGAACATATGGTCAGTGTAGTAAACGCCGAAGCCCAACTTGTTGGAAGGGATCAATTCACTGGGGTGGGTATTTTTCGTGATGCTGATATTCATGATTTTATCCTCCTGTGTTTTACCCGTTGAGAGGGTTAGATTTCTTTCAGATGTTCCATGTTGTGGCGGATGCCGTCGCAGCACGCGTGGAAAGTGGCTTTTTCTTCGTCGGTGAGGGGAAGCTCCACGACCTCCTCCACGCCGTTGGCGCCGATGACGCAGGGAACGCCGACAAACAGGCCATCTTCGCCGTATTCGCCGCAAAGCTCGGCGCTGGCGGGCATAATGGCCTTTTCGTCGTGCAGAACCACGCTGGCCATCCGGGCCGCCGTGGTGGCGATGCCGTATTCCGTGCAGTACTTGCCGGAGAAAGTGACCCAGCCGCCCTCAATGGATTCATGCTGGAGGGCGTCCCGGTCAAAGCGGAACCGCTCGTCGGTCTTGGCCCAGTCATCCAGAGATTTGCCCCGGAAGCTGACGCAGGACCAGGGAGCGAACTGCTGGTTGCCGTGTTCGCCCATCATATAAGCGGTGATGGACTTGTGGTCGATACCGGTCTGACGGGCCAGCGCACTGAGGAGACGGGCGGTATCCAGACCGGTGCCGGTGCCGAACACCCGGCCGCGGGGCAGCCCCAGATGCAGCGCCAGTTCCCGCGTAACGATGTCGCAGGGATTGGTGATGTTGATGACCACGCCGTTGAAGCCGCTGGCCTTTACCTTGTCCACAAAGCTGCGGACGGCGGGAATGGTGAAATCCATCTCCGTCACGCGGTCATGCGTTCCCCGCAGCAGGTCAATTTTTCCCACGCTGTTGATCAGAAGATCGCAGTCGCCCAGCTCGGAGAAGTCCGCAGCCCGGACAGTGACCCGGTGGGGAATATAGGCCACGGCATCCCGGAGATCCTGAACCTCGCTGGCGAGCTTGTGCTGGTTTTGATCTGCCAGAACCAGTTCGTCCGCAATGCCCTGAATTGCCAGAGAATACGCAACATGGGCGCCAACGTGGCCCAGACCCATAATACCGATGATTCGTTTTTTAGCCATAGAAAAACTCCTTTCGGTGATCGATTATATTCCAAAATGAGAGCAGATAAGAAAACGACCCCGCCGAACCGACGGAGCCGCTTTTCAAACAAAACTCAGGCCGTTTGCAGGGCCAGAGATGAATGAGCGTGCTGAACCGTGATCCGGGGAAACTCAGCTGCGAAGCGAGGTACCAGTAGAATGACAGGTAAAATAAGAAAAGACGCCAGCAACAGGCCAGCGTCCGGGATCAGCATCATGTTGGTCGTATCAGGGCAGGAAAATGCAGCGCAGGCAGCCTGCGCGGAAACACTGTGGAACGTATGGAAAAAACCAGTCACAGCGATCCACCCGCCCTTTCTGCTTGGATGCACAAAGCTTAGCACAGGAACGCGCCGCCGTCAATAGAAAACGGGATGAAAACCCATAAGATCGGTAGCTTGCCCAAGGTTTTCCACATCGGGAAAAAGAAAATTCGTAAAAATCACAGAAACCGTTTACGCAGGGATCGGATTCTGCCGGGAGAACCTCTGCGGGGGCTTGAACCCGGTGCGGAAATCTGGCATAATGCATCATAGAAAACATAGCCGGAGGCGCAGCCTCCGGCGGAAACGGATAGCTGCCATGAAACAGATCTGTATCGGTATTCTCGCCCATGTGGATGCCGGAAAGACAACCTTATCGGAGGCCCTGCTGTACCGTGCCGGGGCGATCCGCCGTCTGGGACGGGTGGATCATCAGGACGCGTTTCTGGATACGGACGCCATGGAGCGCCAGCGGGGGATCACGATCTTCTCCAAGCAGGCGGTGCTGGAGCTGGGGGATACCCGGATTACCCTGCTGGACACGCCGGGACACGTGGACTTTTCCGCCGAGATGGAGCGGACGCTTCAGGTGCTGGACTGCGCCGTTCTGGTGATCTCCGGCACCGACGGCGTGCAGGGCCACACCCGGACGCTGTGGGATCTGCTGGAACGCTATCAGGTGCCGACGTTCCTCTTTATCAACAAGATGGATCTGGCGGGGGCCGACCGGGGAGCGCTGCTGGCGCACCTGAAGGACAAGCTCAGCCATGGCTGTGTGGACTTCGGAAACCCGGAAACCTGTATGGAGGAGGCCGCCGTCTGCGATGAGACGGCGTTGGAGCGCTATCTGGATACGGATACGCTGCCGGATGAGACGATCTCCGCCATGGTCGCGGAGCGGAAGCTCTTTCCCTGCTACTTCGGCTCGGCATTGAAGGTGGAGGGCGTGGAGGAGCTGCTCTCCGGCGTGGAGCGCTACGCCCCGCAGCCGGTGTATCCGGCGGAATTCGGCGCCAAGGTGTTCAAGATCACGCGGGACACCCAGGGCGCACGGCTGACGCACATGAAAATCACCGGCGGCACACTGCACACCAAGGATCTGCTGACCGGGCGGGACGGGGACGCGGTCTGGCAGGAAAAGGCGGATCAGCTGCGGCTGTATTCCGGCGCGAAATTCCGCCCGGTGGATATGGCGGAGGCGGGCAGCGTGGTGGCTGTGACGGGTTTGAGCAAGACCTTCCCCGGTCAGGGGCTGGGAACGGAGCCGGACTGGGCCGGGGCGGTTTTGCAGCCGGTGCTGACCTACCGGGTGGAGCTGACGGACGGCACAGACCCCCATACGGCGCTCCAGAAGCTGCGGCAGCTGGAGGAGGAAGATCCCCAGCTCCATATTGTCTGGAACAACGGCGAGATCCACGCCCAGCTCATGGGCGAGGTGCAGATGGAGATTTTGCAGCGCCTGATCCGGGAGCGGCTGGGAATGGAGGTCGCCTTCGGCACCGGGGCAGTCTGCTACCGGGAGACCATTGCCAACGCCGTGGAGGGCATCGGACACTTTGAACCCCTGCGGCATTATGCGGAGGTGCATCTGCTGCTGGAGCCGGGCGAGCCGGGCAGCGGGCTGACCGTTTCTTCTGTCTGTCCAACGGACAGGCTGGATCTCAACTGGCAGCGGCTCATCTTTACGCATTTGCTGGAAAAGCCCCATCTGGGGGTTCTGACCGGCTCCCCCATCACCGATATCAAAATCACCCTGCTGACCGGCCGCGCCCACGAGAAGCATACGGAGGGCGGCGACTTCCGGCAGGCCACCTACCGGGCGGTGCGGCAGGGGCTGATGCAGGCGGAAAGCGTGCTGCTGGAACCGTGGTATCGCTTCCGGCTGGAAGTGCCGTCCGGGCAGGTGGGCCGGGCCATGACGGACTTGCAGCAGATGGGCGGCAAGGTGGACGCGCCGGAAACCATGGGGGAGGAGACGAGTCTCACCGGCACGGCGCCGGTGGCCGGACTCCGGGACTATGCGCGGGATGTGGCGGTGTATACACGGGGCCGGGGGCGGCTCAGCTGCATTCCCGCGGGCTATTTCCCCTGCATGGAAGCGGACAGGGTGATCGAAGCCATTGGCTATGACCCGGAACGGGATGTGGAAAACACGGCGGATTCCGTGTTCTGCTCCCACGGAGCCGGCGTGGTGGTGCCGTGGAATGAGGTGCCGCAGCACGCGCAGGTAGACAGCGGCTGGCGGCCTGACTGCGCGGAGCCGGAGCGGAAGCAGGTGGAACCCCGGCAGCGGGCAGTCAGCACCTACGCGGGGACGGCGGCGCAGGACCGGGAACTGCAGGCGATTTTCGAGCGAACCTACGGCGCTGTGAAGCGGCGGGAATTCATCCCGCCCAAAGCCCCCCGGCGTCCGGCGGCGGACAATTCCGAGGAGACCCGCCGGGCGCTGAAAAAGGCGTTCTCCGGCGAGGACTACCTGCTGGTGGACGGCTACAATATCATTTTTGCCTGGGACGAGCTGAAAAAGCTGGCGGCGGAGCATCTGGACGCCGCCCGGAAAAAGCTGTGCGACCTCCTGTGCAACTATCAGGGCTACCGGAAATGCCGGGTCATCCTGGTGTTTGACGCCTATAAGGTCAAGGGCGGTCTGGGCAGCGTGGAAAAGTACCACAACATCACCATCGTCTACACCAAGGAGGCGGAGACGGCGGACGCCTATATCGAGCGGGCCACCTATGAGATCGGGCGGCAGCACCGGGTGCGGGTAGCCACCTCCGACGGGCCGGAGCAGGTCATCATTCTGGGCCACGGCGCGCTGCGGTTGTCGGCTTCCGCATTCCATGAGGAAATGACGGAGGTCAGAAAGCAGATCGGGGATGCGGTCTGGCAGAACAATCAGAAAAATATGAAAACCGGCGCGGTGCGGGCTGCGCTGGAAAAGGCAAAGGAGGATGGGGGATGCTGACGCTGCTGATCGCTGCGGCGGTGCTGGCCGCCTGCACGGGGCTGCGCCGGTTTCTGAACCGCGAGGGCCGGAAGGACCGGACGTTCTGGGGCGGGCGCATCCACCTGACGGCGCTGTGGAACGACGGCGCGGCTTTCAGCCTGCCGCTGAAGCGGCCGCTGGTATCGGCGCTGTCCATCCTGATTCTGCCGCTGGTGTGGGTATTCCGGCGGCGCAGCCCCATCGGGGCGGGACTGGCTCTGGGCGGCGGACTGAGCAACCTGTGGGAGCGGCTGAAAAACCGGCGGGTCTACGACTATGTGCAGTTCCCGAAGCTGCCGAAGCTGGGACGCTACGTCTGGAATCTGGCGGATTTTGCCATCCTGCTGGGCGGGGTGCTGCTGGCTCTGTTGGATCGGAAGCGGTAGCGGCGCACCGGCCAGACTTCAATACGGAACAGAAAAAGGCAGAGCCATCCGTTTTCCGGGCGGCTCTGCCTCTTTAAGTGAATATTTGCTTTTTCAGCTTCAGGCCGTCCTTGAAAGCCTCGCCCACGCGTTCCGTGACCTTGTAGTAGCCATGGGTGTAGGGGTCAAAGGCAATGGCCTGAACCCGCGCCATGTCGATTCTGCCGTTCATCATGACGTGCTCATCCGCGGTGACGTTGACCATCTTGCCGATGACGCCACAGCCATATTCCCCGTCCTGATACTCGATGAACTGACATTCCAGACAGATGGGGAACTCGTTGATGACCGGCGCATCCACGGTTTCTGCCTTGCTGGCGGTCAGCCCGCTGCGGGCAAATTTGTCCGTCACCCGGTTGCCGGATTCCACGCCGAAGTAGTCGGCCTCCACCATGTGGGCGGCATCGGCAATGCTGACGGTAAAGGCCCCCTGCGCCTTGATGTTCTGCACGGTCTTGTGGGTTTCGGTCAGATTCAGCGCCACAATATCCCGCTCCTGCATGGTACCCCACGCCGCGTTCATCACGTTCACACTGCCGTATTCGTTATAGGTTCCGATCATCAGGGCGGGCATGGGGGAAATGCCCTCGGTGATGTTCAGCTTCGTTCCCATTACAACAGCTCCTTACAATATAGGCTGACAGGCTGACCTGTTCTGCTTATCATTATAATCGGCGAAGCCACAAATTCATGCACTGGTAATTTTGAAAGGTACGATCTGTGAGGAAAGCGTTATGATCCGAACCTGCATTGAAAACGCAAATTTTGAAGATACTGGATTTTCCTATACGCTGTTGCTGATCTCCGGCAAGCACAAGATGGTGATCCTCTACTGCCTGATGGAGTTTCAGGTGGTGCGGTTCAACGAATTGAAGCAGTACCTGAAAACCATTTCCGACAAGACCCTCAGCACCAGCCTGAAGGAGCTGGAAGCGGACAGGCTGATCGTTCGGACAGAGTGTCCCCAGATCCCGCCGAAGGTGGAATACAGCCTGAGCCAGCGGGGAAAGTCCCTGATGGCGGTGCTGGATCAGCTCTGCGTCTGGGGCATGGAGAACCGGCTGGAGTGACGGCTTTCCGTGCGCCTTTTTGACAGGCCTATCAGGCTGTTTACCCGTGGAAAAAGGAACGGAAATGCCTATATTTATGGCGGTTTGGCATACAAAAAAGCGGACTACTATGCAGTCCGCTTTTTTGTGCAATGCAATGGTTTTATACCCGCTTCCAGCTGGCACCGTCCTTGGTGTCGGTGATCTCGATGCCCTGCGCTTTCAGCGCGTCCCGGATGCGGTCGGCCTCGGCAAAATTCTTTGCCTTCTTTGCCTCATACCGCTGCATCACCAGCGCGTCAATAGCGGGATCGCCCTCACCGGTGACGGTGTACCCGCCTGCGGCCTTGGCGCTCTGAGCCTTGGCATTGGCGTCCCGCAGGGCAGCCGCCTTTTCCAGCAGGGACAGGCTTAGCACCTGATCAAAGCTGTCCAGGATCGCCAGCTTGGTGGCGTCGTTGGTTTTGGCCTTCAGAGCGTCGTACAGGGCGGTGACGCCCATGGAGGTGTTCAGGTCGTTGCCCAGCTGCTGGAGGAACTTGTCCTTATACTCCTTCAGAACAGCTTCGTCCACCGCGCCGTCCTCCGGCTTCAGGGCGGCGATTTTGGCAATCAGCTTGCTGTAGGCGGCAGCGGCATTGTCCAGATTCTCCCAGCTGAACACCAGCGCCTTACGGTAGTGGCTCTGGAGGCAGAAGAAGCGATAGGCCAGCGGGTCATAGCCCTTCTCCTCCAGCAGAGAAACCGTCAGAAATTCGCCCTTGGACTTGCTCATCTTACCGGTGGATGTGTTCAGATGGGCCACATGGAACCACTGGGGGCACCAGGGATGCCCCAGATAGCTCTCGGACTGGGCGATTTCGTTGGTGTGATGGGGGAAGGCGTTGTCAATGCCGCCGCAGTGGAGATCCAGATACTCGCCGTTGTACTTCATGGAAATGCCGGAGCACTCAATGTGCCAGCCGGGATAGCCCACGCCCCACGGGGAGTCCCATTTCAGAGCCTGATCCTCAAATTTGGATTTTGTGAACCAGAGGACGAAATCGTTCTTGTTGCGCTTGTTGGTGTCCTCTTCTACGCCCTCCCGGACGCCCACGGCCAGATCTTCCTCGTTGTGGTCGTTGAATACATAGTAGCGCGCCAGCTTGGACGTGTCAAAATACACGTTGCCGCCGGCAAAATAGGCATAGCCGGTGTCCAGCAGCCTGGTGATGATCTTGATATAGTCGTCAATGAGGCCGGTGGCGGGCTGCACCGTATCCGGCCGCTTGATGTTCAGCTTGCGGCAGTCCTCGAAGAAGGCGTCCGTATAGTATTTGGCCACCTCCATCACGGTTTTGTGTTCCCGGTGAGCGCCCTTGAGCATCTTGTCCTCGCCCTCGTCGGCGTCAGAGGTGAGGTGGCCTACGTCGGTGATGTTCATGACGCGGTTGACGCTGTAGCCGGAATACCGCAGGAACTTTTCCAGCACGTCCTCCATAATGTAGCTGCGGAGGTTGCCGATGTGGGCAAAGTGATACACCGTGGGGCCGCAGGTATACATTTCCACGTGGCCGGGGGTGTGGGTGGTGAATTCAGCCTTTTTGTGGGTGGCAGAGTTATAAAGGTACATGGTACAGATCCTTTCTGATCTTCGTCTGTATTCGACACGGGATGAAAAAACGCCTCCCGTGCCGGCTTGGCACGAGAGGCGGCAAAACCGCGGTTCCACTCTCATTTCTTACTCAAAAGCCCGTTACGCGGGCAAGCCGGAGGGCGTCTGCATCCCCCGCGCTCCCGGACGCACTTCCCAAGCCCCGCCGCAGGCACGCTCTCAGCCGGTGACGCGCCCTCTCTGACCGTTGGCAGCATGGTACTCTTTCCGTTCAACACGCTATCATACAGTTACACTATAGCAGGACGGCAGGCCGGTGTCAAGACTTTGCATACAGGCCCGCCAGGCCCGCCGGGGCGGAAAAGAGAATGTGGTTTTCAAAAAAAGATATTTTTTGGAAAAGATTCCGCCTGTTTAAACGATTTTATAAAAATATAAGAAAACGCTTGTATCTTTTTGGGGCGGGCGCTATAATAAAACCATTACAGGCAGGAAGCTGCCTATGTAAATGGAGTAATATAGAATGTTGCATAGAAAACCACGGATTTTGGTTGTGGGCAGCTTTGTGATGGATGTGATTGCTGCAACGGAGAAGATTCCTGGTTCCGGGCAGACCGTCTACGGAAAATCCTTCCATATGGCCCCCGGCGGAAAAGGAGCCAATCAGGCGCTTCAGTGCGCCCGGCTGGGTGCGGATGTCACCATGATGGGCGCTGTGGGCGACGATCTCTTTGGTCAGCAGCTTCTGGAGCCGCTTCAGGCCGCCGGCATGGATACAAGCCATGTGGCGGTACACTCCGGGATTCACTCCGGCGTGGGCCATGTGACGCTGGAAGTCACGGAACATACTGCCCAGAATCGCATTGTGGTGATCCCCGGCGCCAATCGGACGCTGACGGTGGACGAGGTTCGCTGGATTCAGGACGCCGTTTCCGGGTATGATCTGGTGCTTTTGCAGCTGGAGGTTCCCATTGAGGTAAATCGGGCGGTGGCCCGCTGGGCGCGGGAGGCCGGTGTGCCGGTGATCCTGAATCCGGCGCCTGCCACGGAGCTGGATGACAAGCTGCTGTCGCTGGTGTCCTATCTGATCCCCAACGAGCAGGAGGCGTCTCAGGAGACGCATCTGCCGCTGCGGTTTGATGGGAACGGCCCTCACGACGAGGATTTGCGGGCGATTGCCGCAGCACTGCGGGCCAAAGGCGTGGAACACGTGATCATTACGCTGGGCGGATACGGTTCCGCCGTGGCGGAAGCCTCCGGCCCCCGGTATATTCCCTGCGTCCGCATGGAGCATGTGGCGGACCCCACTGCTGCGGGGGACTCCTTTGTTGGCGCACTGTCCACGGCGCTGGCCGTGGGGCTGACCGAGGATGAGGCTTTGACATTTGCCAGCTTTACAGCGGCCATCACGGTTTCCCGGCTGGGAGCCATGCCGGCGTTGCCCACGCTGCCGGAGGTGCTGGGATTGATCGAGAACCGCGGCGGGGCCGGCTTTGACCTTTCCCTGTTGGATGCGCTGCGCTGACAGAATGGGGGGAATATGTATGGAGCGGTTGCCTGAGCTTCAGCCGGGGCGGTACCGCCATTTCAAGGGGAACGAATATGAGCTGCTGTATGTAGCCCGTCATTCGGAGACCCTGGAACCGATGGCGGTGTATCGCGCATTGTACGGGGAACGCGGTATCTGGGTGCGGCCTGCCTCCATGTGGAGCGAGGTTGTGGACAGGGACGGATATCATGGCCCGCGGTTCGTTCGGATCAGCGAAAATTTGACGGAAACCTGACTGTACGGAACAAATTTCAAAAAAATTCATTTTTTTTGAAATTAGGGGTTGCTTTTTGTTGAAAGCTATGCTATTATACATAAGCTGACTTCGAGAAGTCAACCCCATATCCGGGTGTAGCGCAGTTGGTAGCGCACTTGACTGGGGGTCAAGGGGTCGTGAGTTCAAGTCTCGCCACTCGGACCAACTAAAGTTGCTGAAAAAGATGCAGCTACCTGAAAGCCTTGCGTTGCAAGGCTTTCAGCGTTTTTTGAGGCCAAAATCTCGCACCTAACGAGAGAGGGATGCAAAAGGCCGTTTTGATGTGGTTGAGAGACTCGAACCTCCGAGCTTCCCCCTTTTCCTCAAAAACAGAAAGAGACCCTTCGGACCAGTCGCAATGACTGGCGCGAAGGGTCTCTTTCTATTTTCCCCTGATAAAACTGTTACATTTGGCACTTCTGCTTGCTTTGTCTCTCATTCGTTGGTGGTGTTGGTAATAGCTTTCACTTGGCTTTCCGGCTATACTTGCCTTGCAAATCAGCGGAAAGGAGAACGCAAACATGGAACGAAAGAACTTATGCGCTCAAATCCCGATCACCCTGCATCAGCGGGTGGCCCAGGGCAAAGAAGCATCAGACTGCCAGACACTGGGGGATTATATCACCGAAGTCCTCACCGCCTACTACGACTACATCGAACACAAAGGAGAGAGCAGCATGAACGGAACCAAAACCCTGGCCTTCCAGATCTCGGAGGAATTGTTCCAGCGAATCAAAGACCACCTCTCCTACGAGAGCAGCCGCACCGGCAAGAAGCTGACCCAGCGGGACTTCGTGCTGGGCCTGATCGAACAGGCACTGGCCGAAGCGGAAGCCGCCAGGAACACCGCCACCCCGCCCAGCGGGGAGGATATCCCCGCAGCCGGAGAGCAGGAACAGAAAACCGAATAAACCAGACCACAGCGATCCGCAGGGGGCTGGGGACACCCGAAACAGGGCGTCCCCAGCCCCCTTTTTTCATTTTCCCAAGAGAAAGGACACGTTTACCTCGCCGTTGCCCCGTGTTCGCCCCGTGTGGCCGCTTTCCGGGCCGGGTGGCATCCCTGCGCCCATCCGGCACGGAAAAGGCCGTGTCGGCGGTATGTGGGCGAAGAATAAAATTTGCACACAAAGGAGATGAAAGCATGGCTCACAACACAGAAAACCGTTTTACGGACAGAGAAATGGAGATCGCAAAAAACACCGATCTGCCGGACCTGCTGACCCATTTGGGCTACCAGGTAAAGCGGATCGGCAGCTACCACACCACCGGGGAGATGGACAGTCTTCGCATCAAGAACCGCCGCACCTGGTTTCGCTATTCGCAAAATGTGGGCGGGGATGCCATCAGTTTCCTTCAGCATTTCCACAACAAGAGTTTTCCTGAAGCGGTGGAGTATCTTTTGGCCTATCACGGCAGGGCCAGAGATTCCCCCGCCATGCCGCTGCCTATTGCAGATGAACCGAGAAAGGAAACCATTCCTTTTGACCTTCCGCCCAGGAACCAGGATGACTGCCGGGTGTTTGCCTACCTGCGAAAGCGGGGCATCGCACCGCAGGTCATTCGCGGCTTTCTGGATTCCGGCCTTCTGTATGAGGACGCGGAACACCACAACTGTGTGTTCATTGGCCGGGACGAATCGGGCAAGGCGGCATTCGCCAACAAGCGCGGCACCTATGATCTGAACGGCTCCGGCTTTAAGGGGGATGTCCCCGGCAGTGAGAAAACCATCGCATTCCGCCTGTCCTGCTGCCCAGATATGGATCGGGTGTATGTGTTCGAAGCGCCCATTGACCTCATGAGCTTCTGCACCCTCCACCGTTCCCTGCGGAGCAACGCCGTGGCCCTGTGCTGCCTCCATGACGGCGCGCTGGAAACCTACCTGAAGGAACATCCCCACCTGCGAAGGATCGTCCTGTGCCTGGATGCGGACAAGTGGGGCCGGGAGGCGGCGAACAGGATGGCCGCCAAATACCGGGAACGGGGCTATGACGTGGAGGATCGGCTGCCGCCCCACGGCAAGGATTGGAACGAGGCCCTCTGCCACCGGCAGCCCTGCTGGGAAAGGGGGTGATGCCGCAGAAAATGGACCCGCATCCAGGCAAAACAAAAACTGAAAAAAGGAGAAACATCATATCATGAAACGAATCCTGACCATCCTCTGCACCATGGCTTTGGCCATGACCTGCGCCGTCCCGGCCCTTGCGGCGGCGGAGAACCCCAGCGCCTTTTATCCTGTGGAAGTGGAGGAGTACATGGAGGGGGAAAGTCCCCGTATCCGCAAGGTGTACCAACTGGCCCTGTCGGATGACCCCGCCCAGATCCCCACGGAGGATTTTGAGCGGGACGGCAGGCTGTATTTTCTGCTGGATATGACCCGTGAGGACTCCGTGGGTGTGGTGACCCGCCCCCACATTGAGACTATCACCGCCAAGAGCGATACGGATGACATCCAGAAGGTGCTGGCCCAGCTGGACGCGGAGATCGATGTGGCCACCGAGGACGCCTACACCGGCCCCCTGCGCCTGGACCATACCAGCGTGAAGGTCACGGCAGACGGATACGCAACCAAGACCAAAGCTCTGGCCGCCACCCGCACCTACCCCAATTTGTCCGAGGCGGATGTGTCCCTCATCCCCAAAACCATCCAGGAGAACGGAAAGACACTGGAACTGGCGGACGTCCAGTGGGACAGCGCCCAGCAGACGGAGGTGGACGGCACCGTGACCCGCTATTGCGCCACCGCCAGCTATACCGGCTCCAGCAGCTATCAGTATGCCACCGGCTATACTGTCACCGCCAATTACAGTGGGACGGTGGCCCGGACAGACTGCGAAACTGTGACCTACACCGCCATCTTTGGCAGTATGCCCGCCCCGGAGGGAGACTCTGCCGGTGAAGTAACTGACACCGCAACCACAGCCAAACCCATGGATACCACGCCGCTGGTCATTGGGGCCGTGGTGCTGGCCATCGCCGTTGGCGGCGTATTCGGTGTGAAGAAGCTGAAAGAGAGGAGATGACGATGCCCATGAAGAAGATCCGCCTGTTTCTGCTTTCGGCTATGATGTGCGTCCTGTGCGTGGGACAGGCCGGTGCGTTGGAATATACCATCGACGCCCCGGAGGACTATCTCTTTGGACGGCCCACCTCGGAGGATACCATTTACGAAGCCGAGGAGATCAATGTGGACCGGAGCAAGAACACCGCGCTTATCCCGCCCACGTTCGGCAGCCCCACCAGCTACCTGCCCGGCAGCGGTACGCCTTTAACGCCAAACCTTGTCCCCGGCGCTCTGAGCGGCGGTCTGGTGGGCTCCGTTTCCTCCAGCGGAAGTATCCGGTACCCCTCCGTGAATGGCGGTGGGTCCGTATGGAATAGCACGTCCTTTACCGATGTCACCAGCGACCTCTATTACAGCGGCGGCCATCTGGGTACGCTGAAGATCCCCGCCATCGGCCTATCCGTCAAGATCTATGAGGGAACGGACAGTGCGGCCCTGAAGAAAGGCGCAGGACATTTTGAGGATACTTCCATCTGGGACGGGAACCCCTGTTTTGCCGCCCATAACCGGGGCGTAAACAACCACTTTGGCCGCATCCATGAGTTGGAGAACGGGGACACCATCAAGCTGACTACCAAGCTGGGTACCCGGACTTATGAGGTGGTGTCTGTTTCCAAGATCAGTGAAACGGATACCGGTGGCCTTGCCGCCACCAGGGATAACCAGATCACGCTGTTCACCTGTGTCCGGGACCAGAGCGCCTACCGGTGGTGCGTGGTGGCAAAGGAAATTTGACCCGTCCGCCCACCAACGGACGCTGTTTGGGAAAATGGTTCGACTTGTCCGGACTTTGCTGGTATGGTGTTCCGTACAAAAATAGAAAGGATGGCAATTTTATGAAAATGGCAGGCAGAGGAAAAAATATTGGGCTGCTGCTCACCGGCATGGCCATCGGAGCAACGTTGGTAGGCGGCACCACGGCTTACGCTGCAGGCATCTTGGCAGAGCGCAGCACCCAGCCCATCTATGTGGACGGACAGCGGGTGCAGATGGAGGCGTATAATATTGGCGGGAATAACTACGTCAAGCTCCGGGACATTGGGCAGGCTGTGGGATTCAACGTGTTCTGGCAGGACGGCGTGCAGGTGGACAGCACCGCTGACTACACCGGAGAGCCGCCTGTCCTGATGGACAGCCCAGCCGCCCAAAAACGGGAGGATGCCCAGAATGTGGACGCCATCAAACAGGAGATCATCGACCGCACCAATGCCATCCGCAGAGAAAACGGCACTGCGCCTCTCACTGCCAGCGAGAAGCTGACACAGGCGGCGCAGGTCCGGGCGGAGGAGATGGCCGCCACCGGCGTCTACTCCCATACAAGGCCGAACGGCCAGCCCTTCTACTCTATCACGGACTGCCCCTACGCCGCCGAGAATATCCACCGTATCGCAGACCGCTATCTGGCCCAGAACAGTGTCGGACTTGCCCAGGCGGCTGTGGATAGCTGGGCCGGTTCGGAGGTACATCTGGAAAACATCCTCAACCGCCGTCTCTCCGAGGTCGGTATCGGCCTTGCCAGAGGCGTCAACACCAGCGGCGAGGAAAGCTGGTACTGTGTCCAGTTCTTCCTCTACGATGGGCGATCCGTTACATGGGTAGACGAACCCATCCAACAAAAGTAAAAAAATCCACCTGCGGGGACCGGCAAATCGCTGGTCCCTTTTCTATTTTAAGAATCAGGAGGCATTATGAAACAGATGAAAAAACGTATTCTTTCCATGCTGCTTGCTCTGGTGACACTGCTGACAATTTTGCCCACAGCGGCTTTTGCGGCAAACTCCACCGGAACCGGCATCACCCCTGTCACTGACCCGAATCTCTGGACCACCCGCCTGACCTCCACCGGCCAGCCCTATTCCTACCGCCCGCCTACGGCAGCGGGCAAGCAGCTCTATTGCATGGATCTGGGCTATTCCTACCGCTACGGAACAGCTTCGTTTCTGAACAGCTATACCTATACCAGCGCCACCGGTGCGGACGCCGATGCCCTATGGGAAAAGGCCATCGCCAAAACCGGGCTGGGCGAGATGGATGCCATCACCAAGGAAAATGTGAAATGGATGATGTCCTATATCGCGGACTACACCGGCGAGATCCCCGGCAGCCTGTTCATGGCCCTGCAAACCTACATCTGGGACAATCAGAGCGACAAATCCGCAGGCGGCGATCCCTCCGGTGACATTGACGCGGGCGGCTTTGCCAACGCCGATACCCATGATACCTACGTCGGTTATTACAACTGGCTCCTGGGGCAGAAGGCCAACGAGGACGCCGGCCTCCAAAAGCAGGTAGAGCAGTATGCCGCAGAGGGTAAGCAGGCATCCATCGTGGAGGATGAAGCCTCCAAGTGGGCCGTCCTCGCCATCTCCGGCACCGCTGGCCGCCAGAGCTTTTTCGCCTATCACAGCACCCGCAAGGTGGTGGCGGACGATAAGCCCCAAGGCGGGAACAATCCTCCCGCTCCCGTGGCCGGGGATGGTGACATTACCTTCCAAAAGGTCATTGCCGGGACAGACCGGGGCCTGGACGGTGCCGTTTACAACGTCTATCGGGATGGGCAGATCGTCGGCAGCGATGTGACCTCCAGCGGGGGCGTCATCGAGGTCAACGACATCACCACAGGCCTCTGGTCCTTCGTGGAGGTGGAGGCCCCGGAGGGCTATGCCCTGGACTCCACGCCCCACAGTGTCTATGTGGATGTGACGGACGGGGACAAGCAGTACATGGTGACGGCCTCCAACGCTCCGCTGCCCAGCCTGAAAATTACCAAAGCGGATGCCCAGACCTATGAAAAAATCAAGGCGACATTCCTGGTGGAATCCCTGACGGGCAGCTACTCCACCACCGTTACCGTGGATGGGGAAAAGACCCTGCATGACCTCCAGCCCGGTGTGTACCGCATTACGGAGCAGTCCGTGGAGGAACCCTACATCAAATCCAACACCCATCAGGACATCGCTCTGCTGGCCGGAGCCGGAACGGTGGAGGCCAGCTTCACCAACTACCAAAAGCCCGGTCTGGAGATTCTGAAAAAGAACATTGCCACTGGGGAACCCATCGCCCATGTGACATATCGAATCCGGCAGATCGACGGCAGTTACAGCACCTCCGCCACCACGGACAGCCGGGGCCGCATCTTCCTGGACTCCATCCCCGTCGGCAGCTACGAAATTATGGAGACCAACGTGCCGTCTGACGTGATCCTCTGCGACATCCCCCAGACGGTGGCGCTGAAGGCCGGGGAAACCTCCACTGTGACGTTTTTCAACGCCATGAAGCCCTCCCTGAAAATCGTGAAGCGGTGCGAGATCACCGGGGACCCCATTCCCAACACCCGCTTCCATATCTGGTGGGCCTCGGACAATACCGCCAGCGGCGAGATGAACGACCTGGGCACCTTCCATACCGATGCCAACGGCGAGATCATTTTCACCGGCGATGACCTGAAACGGGGCTGGTACAAGGTAACGGAGGAATCCCCGGCCACAGGCTTTGCCCCTGCCGATGAACCTACCCAGGAATTTTATCTGGCGGGAAATGAAAACGCCGTAAAAATCTGGGAGAATCGTCCTCTCAGCGCCCTTGTGGTCTATAAGTACGATGAAAAGACCGGAGCCGCCCTTCCGAATGCCGAGTTCCAGGTACGGTATCTGGGCGGCACCAGCGGAACAGGGGGCACTGTCATCGGGACCTACACGACCTCGGAAAACGGGACCTTTGTTATGACCGGGTGCAAGGCTGGCACTTACATCATTGAAGAAACAAAAAGCAGTCCCTTTTACTCCATTGACACCGCGCCTCAAACAGTTCTGCTGACGGGAAAGGACCAGGACGTTGTGACCCTTCGCTTTGGCAACCTGCCCTATGGTTCCGTTCTCATCAAGAAGCTGGCGGATGATACCAACAAGACGCCCCTGGAGGGTGCCACCTTTCTGGTGACGGATGACAAGGGCACCTTTATCGGCACATCCAATGGTGAATTTGTGACGGACAAATCGGGCAGCATCCAGCTTCCCAAGCTGCCCGCCGGGACAACGGTGGTGGCGAAGGAAATCCGGGCACCGGAGGGCTACGCACTGGACGGCACGCCCCAGACCATCACTGTGCAGGCGGGCGAAACCTCTCCCCTGACCTTCTATAACAAGCCCCTCTGCAATCTCACGGTGCTGAAACGGTGCGAGCTGACGAAAGCGCCCCTGAAGGGTGCTGTGTTCGTGGTCAAGGACAGCGAGGGACGGCCCATCGGCGCCAACAATGGGCGGTATGAAACCGGGAGCGACGGTACCTTTACTGTCACCGGCCTGACGCCCGGTGCTACCATCATCGTATCCGAGGAGCGGGCGCCGCTGGGGTATGTGAAGGACAGCACCCCCAAAACCATCGTGGTCAAAAGCGGCGTTCCCAACAGCCTGACCTTTGACAACACCCCTGCGCAAACCCTGGTCATTCACAAGTACATTGACGGAACCAACAACGAGCCGCTGGCCGGTGTGGGCTTCAAGGTGACGGACGGCAGCGGTGCGGCAGTTGGCGCTGACGATGGCGTTTATTATACCGACCAGGCGGGAGAGATCGTCCTGACCGGGCTGGAACCCGGCACCACCGTTATCGCCCGTGAGGTCAAGACGGTGGATGGATATGTGCTGGACGGGACGCCCCAGGACATTCTCATCAAGGCGGGCGAGGTTCAAAATCTGACTTTCTGGAACAAGAAGGCCGGAACGCTGGTCATCAAAAAACTCAGTACAGACCGCAAGACCCCGCTGGCAGGGGTGGAGTTCAAACTTGCCTACGCCGACGGAAACTATGTGGACAACGCCAACGGCCATCTTTCCAGCAAGGGCCTCTATACCACCGACGCCAACGGTGAGATCCGCATTACAGGAATCGTGGGCACCATCGTGGCAACGGAAACCAAAAGCGTGGAAGGGTTCGCCATTGACCCGGCCACTCAGACGCAGACGGTGGTGGTAAATCCGGATGATACGCAGACGTTGGTTTTCTATAACGCCTGAACACCACCCGTATTTCGAACTTTTTTGCCGAAATACGGGTGGTTTCTTATGCGGAAAACCTTGATTTATTAGGGTTTTCCGCTTTTCTATATTTCCACGCGGTTTTTGTGAAATGATAAAATTACAAAGAACTTTTTTCTATTCAGAGCCGCTATTTGAACACAACTTTTCGATATAATTGCCATCGTATACAGCCTCAAACTCTTGTGGTGTCTTATATTTTAGGGTTTGATGTGGCCGGACTTCATTGTAAAAGCGAATATACTCATCCACACTTTTACGGAAGTGCTTTTCAGATGTATATTCCCTCCGATAGGCTTCTTCCTTCTTAAATGTTGCGAAAAACGCTTCTGCAACAGCATTGTCATGAGGGCGGGCGGTTGCGGAAAAGGATTGTTTAACCCCAAACTGTTGCAGCAGCTTAGAAAGTGCATCAGAAATGTACTGTCCACCTCTGTCACTATGAAAAGTCAGATTTTTAGGATTTCCGCGTTCGGCATAAGCGGCCCGAAAAGTTGTTGTCACAAGCCGTGTACTGGCGGTGCGGGATATACGATGCCCAACCACTCTACGAGAAAACAGGTCAATGATTGCGCAAAGGTACATCCAAGAATTTTTGATTCTGAAATAAGTAATATCGCTTACCCAGATTTGATTTGGATGATCAGCATTGAATTCACGGTTTAGCAGGTTTTGTTTTTTTCGCTGTTGTTGAGTTTTGTATAGCTTTTTTGCATCTGTGCGGATGCTGTATAAACCGAGTTCGTGCATAATGGCTGAAACGCGTTTTGTACTGACGTGCATACCATTCTTTACTAAAACCGTGCGAATTTTATTGGCACCATATCGCTGCTCACTGTCATCAAATATTTGCTTGATTTTCAGCATGAGCTGAGCTTTTTCCTCTTCATACTTGCTGCGGTCTACCCGGCGGAAAATGTGGTTATAAAATGTGCCACGGGATACATCCAGCGCTTCGCATAGTTCATGGACGCTGTATAGATCTGCCATTTCATTATGCAGGTGTTCTAAAGTTGCCAGTTTATCCTGCAAAGGGATGCGGGCAATATAACCTGATAAGCGGATGACTTCCAGCTCATGTTCTACTTTTCGAAGTCGCCTTGAAATAGCATCAAATTCTGCTGGAGTATAGGTGCGGGTATCTGTTTGAATGGAGCAATACTGCTTTCTCCAATGGTAAAGGGTACTCTGAGATATGTTCAATTCTTTGCAGAGTTCCTTAATGGATTCGCCTTTTTCATAGCGCCGGATCGCTTTGACTTTGAACTCAGTTGGGTATTTTATCGGCATAGCCTCATCTCCTTAGATATGATGAGCCTATTATAATATGCAACACAGTACCGTCAAATATGCACCGAGGATTGTCGAAAACGCCAACATTATGTTGATTAAACTCTTGAAATATGGTATAATTTAACTATGATAGTATAAGGACATATACAAAAATAGGCAAAGGCGGGACTACTGTGAAATTACGCGAGATTATTTTAAAGAACTTCAGGGGCTACTATGTCGAAACAAGAATAACAATTGATGATCTGACTGCTTTGATTGGTAAGAATGATGTTGGGAAGTCTACTATTCTTGAGGCTCTGGATATATTTTTTAATCAGTCAAAAATCGATTCTGTAGATAGAAATGTATTCCATACGGGTGAAGAAACTGTAATCGGATGCGTTTTCGATGATCTCCCCGCCGAAATTACATTGGAAAATGTAACCACTTCATTCTCCAAAGAATACCTGATTAACCGAGATGGGAACTTGGAGGTTTTGAAGAAATATCCTACTAATGGAAAAACAACCATTTGGATTTATGCCAATCATCCATCTAATGACGGGTTTAATGATTTGCTGTTAAAAAAGAATAATGAGTTGAAAGCAATGATTCGAGCTGCGCATTTGGAAGACGGTGTAAATCTATCCATTAATTCAGCTATGCGTGCAGCATTATGGGCATCTTTAGGCGATACAATTACCTTTGAAGTAAGAGAGATTAGTGCGGATCAAGCTGATGAGAAAAAATTGTGGCCCAAAATTGAACCGCTGTTGCCATCCTATCGGCTGTTCAAAGCGGATAGGCCGAGTTCTGACGAAGACCAAGAAGCGCAAGATCCTATGCAACATGCAATGAAGACCGCACTTGAAGAACAATCAGAGCAGTTGAACGCCATTGCCAATGAAGTACAGAGAAAGGTTTCGGAAGTTGCTACCAATACTATTCAGAAATTAAGGGAGTTTGATCCAGAGCTCGCTGCAACATTAACTCCTAAATTCAAAAAAGAACCGACATGGGAAAAGGCATTTTCTTTTTCTTTGACTGGAGAAAATTCTATCCCTTTGAATAAGCGAGGAAGTGGAATTCGGAGACTTGTGCTTTTTAGTTTCTTTAGGGCTACAACTGAATCTGCCCTTTTTGAAGGAAAAAATATTATCTATGCAGTAGAGGAACCTGAAACCTCCCAGCACCCAGATGCCCAAAGGATGATAGTAAACACATTTAAAGAGATGACGGAAAAAAACGGATGTCAGATAATTATCACAACTCACGTTCCGGGATTAGCAGCTCTGCTTCCAATTCAGAGCCTTCGCTATATTACAAATAGCGAAGGCTCTCCCGAGGTCGCAGTCGGAACAGAAGACGCTGGAATTCTGGCACGAGTTGCTGACACATTAGGGGTACTTCCAGATTTAACTCCGCCATTGGCCCCGCAGCATCATGATGTAAAACTTGTTATCTGCGTAGAGGGACCAAATGATGTAGCGTTTCTCACAGCAATTAGTCGAACTGCACATCAAGCGGACCCAAGTATTGTTGATTTGAATAGCTCACCTTACATTGTGATTATTCCTTTAGGGGGCAACACTCTAAAAGAGTGGGTAAATCACAATTATCTTCAAAAGCTTGCGTCGGTGGACAAAGGGATACACAATAAAACAACCAAATATGGACTGCCAACCTACTGAAATTACCGCCCTAATGAGACACAGGGCGGTTTTTTCATAGGCAGAGAAAGGAGGTATCCCTACAAGCGGGGCTTGACTGTAAGAGGTCAGGCCCTTTTTTCATGCCATCAAATAAGAAGGAGGAAATGCGAATGGCCGATGAAAAAGCAAAAATCGTAACTGACGCAACAGGACCGGGCTCTGGCCCTGCCTCTGCCCAGCCCGTCAAGCAGGAGCAGCCCGCTCCCGAGGCTCCAACCCCGGAGAAGGCCGAAGCTCCCGCACAGGAGGAAAAAGCCCCACAGGATAAGGCCGCAGACGCTCCCAAGGAAAAGGCCGCCAGCGTGTCGGTCTTTAACTTCTCTGAAATCATGGCCGAGAAGAAGGCCACGGAGCGAGCCGCCGCCCAGCAGGAGGTAAAAGCCCCGGAAAAGGTGGCTTCTCCCGCTCCGTCCAAGGAGGCTGGGGCCAAGCAGGAGGAACAGTCCCAGTCCCCGAAACGCCGGGGCCGTCCGCCCAAAGCAGACAAGGAAAAAACGGCTTCTCCCGGACAGAAAGAGGCTCCCAGCAAGAAGGATAAAGCGGCACAGAAACCCGCTCCCGCCAAGAAACCGGAGAAAGCCCCCAAGGCTCCCAAGCCCGCCAAGGCTACGCCCGAGGTAAAGGCTCCCGTTCAGGCTAAAACACCTGCGGCTCCTGCCGAGGCTCCACGCCCGGTCAAGGAGGAGCAGATTGTTTATATCAAGCTGTCCGAACTCCACGCCTTCAAAAATCATCCCTTCCAAGTCCGTAATGACGAGGAAATGAAGGCCATGGTGTCCAGCGTCCGGGATAAGGGCGTGACCCAGCCCGCTATCGTCCGTCCCCGTGAGGACGGCGGGTATGAAATCGTGTCGGGCCACCGCCGCCAGAAGGCCAGCGAACTTGCGGGCTTCGTGGATATGCCTTGTATCGTCCGTGACCTGACAGACGAACAGGCCATCACGCAGATGGTGGAGGACAATACCAACCAGCGTGAGAATATCCTGCCGAGTGAAAGGGCCAAGGCCCTGAAAATGCAGTTGGAGGCCATCAAGCACCAAGGAGCCAAGGAGGCCACTTCGGGCCAACTTGACCCGAAGGACGCTGGACGGCGCTCCAATGAGATCGTGGCCGAGCGCAACAAAATGACTGTCAAACAGGTACAGCGGTATATCAAGCTCAATGATCTTGTTCCTGATTTGCAGAAAATGATGGACGCCGGGCAAATCAAATTTACCCCGGCGGTGGAGCTGGCTTATATCAAGCCCAAGAATCAGAGGTATATCGCCGTTGCCATTGAAGGCCAGCAGTCGGCCCCTTCGCTCTCGCAGGCCCAGCGCATGAGGGAGCTTGACCAGAAGGGCGTTCTGAATGGCGATGTGATCGACGGAATTATGATGGAGGATAAAAAGGAGGTAGACAAAGTGATTTTAACTGGTGCAGAACTGGGCAAATACTTCGGGAAGGAAACCACTCCGAGGGAAATGAAAGACCAGATTATCAAGTTGTTGGATGACTGGAAGGGTCAGCAGAAGGAAGTGGCCAAGCCGGAGAAAAAGGCCGCCCAGCAGGAAAAGTAACGCTTCTTCGGGGCAACTTGGCCCGAGGCAGTATGCGGGGCTCTGCCCCGCACCCCGAAGCTCAAAGGATATTAAATATTCCCCGTCGCCGTTTTTCAGGTAGCATATCCGGGAAAATCAGTCAAGGGCCAAAGCCGCCATGGGCGGTGCCAAAGGCACCCTTGACGGATTTCTCCCGGTTATGCTTTCAGGCGGCAAGCGACGGGGATATATATTCCTTTGAGCCGTTCCCCTTCCCACGGGAAGGGGCGGAGGGGTTGGGCTCCTCTGTCTGGCTCTTTTTTAATATGTAGAAACGGAGGTACAAAACCATGAAAAGACCTTTAGCGTATATTACCGCCGCATGGTGCGGTGACCCTGATACCGATATGGAGCTGGCCGCCCGCTATTGCCGCATGGCATACGAAGCGGGCTTTTCTCCTATTTGCCCTATTCTTTATCTGCCGCTGTTTATCAACGACGCTATCCCGGAGGAACACAAAAACGGGATTGATATGCGCCGGGATATGTTGCGCCGCTCTCATGTGCTTGTGGTCTGCGGTGACGAGGTGGACGAGGATGTGAAAAACGATATTGCCGTTGCCAAGCGGCTGAACATCACGGCCACTACCCTTGACGGTATCCTGACAGTCAACCAGCAGGGCCGCCACGATGTTTGAAGCCTATGTGACCAATCTGGGGCTCTACCCGGAGCGAGGGGCCGGGGCTGGGGAATATCTAAAATTTCCTACGACTGTTGAGGAAGTGCAGGCTCTCTTTTCCCGGATTGGTATAGACGAAAAACAGTACGAGGAGTATTTCATTACCGACTATGACAGCGATATTCTGGGGCTGACTGACCACCTCGGGGAATATGAAAGCCTTGACGAGCTTAATTACTTAGCACATCTTCTGGAAGAAATGACCCCGGACGAGCTGGAAAAGCTGGAGGCGGTCATGGATGCTGGGGAGTACACAAACAGCGTCAAGGACTTAATCAATTTGACCCAGAACCTTGACTGCTTCGATTTTTACTCCGATGTCAACAGCGAAGAAGAACTGGGCCGTATGTATATTCAGGATTTTGAGGCTATACAGGTGCCTGAACACCTGATTGACTACATCGACTATGAGGCATACGGGCGGGATATTCGTATCAATGACGGCGGCCACTTCGCTCCCGGTGGCTATGTGGCGGATAATCGGAGTAACTTTGTGGAGCACTATACCGGGCTGGACGATATTCCAGACGAGTACCGTATTTCCAAAGTCCACGCCCGGGACGAGAAGGAGGAAACCCATTCTATTCTGGCGGCAATCAAGCAGTTTAAGGAGGCCCCACCTACTCCTCACAAGGAGAAGGCGGGGCCTTCCCATGAGGAACGGTAGACCTCGGGCCAACTTGGTGCTGTTGACAAAGTCTCGCTCTGCTCCGCCCTGCCAACAAAAAAAGACGCC
>UQVS01000024.1 GCA_900544615.1 uncultured Oscillibacter sp.
TCATGCCGGCACCCTTCTGGGGAGGCGTGAAGCTCTTGAAGATGTTGGTGGGAGAGCCCTTCAGGCCGATGGTGGTGGCGTCGATCAGGGCATGATCCTTCAGGTCCTCATAGCCCAGAGTGGTCAGAGGCTTGCTGTAGGTGGACAGGATGCCGCCGATGGACATATAGCGGGGGTTGTTCAGCTCCTTGATGCAGGTGATCAGGCAGGGAGTCTGAACCTTGATGGTCATGTAGCCATCCTCCAGCATACGCTGGACGGTGATGGTGTCGCCTTCCTTGGTGATGTTGGCGGCGTAAGTGACCTGAGGCAGATGCAGCTTCTCAGCGATCTGGGGGCCGACCTGAGCGGTATCACCGTCGATAGCCTGACGGCCGCAGAGGATCACGTCGTCCTTCTCCACGCCCAGGGTGTCGATGGCGGCAGCCAGAATCTGGGATGTAGCATAGGTATCGGAACCGCCGAACTCACGGGCGGAAACCAGAACACCCTCATCCGCGCCCATGGCCATCAGCTCACGCAGCATACCGGCTGCGGGCGGGGGGCCCATGGTGATAACGGTGACCTTGCAGCCGGTGGCGTCCTTGATCTTCAGGGCGGCCTCAACGGCGTTCATGTCATCGGGGTTGATGATGGTCTGCATGGAAGCACGGTTCAGGGTGCCGTCGGGATTGACAGCCACCTTGCCGGAGGTATCGGGTACCTGCTTGACACAAACATAAATCTTCATTTCGACTTCTCCTCCTTACAGACCCATGTTGGCGGAGATGACGATGCGCTGGACCTCGCTGGTGCCCTCGTAGATCTCCGTGATCTTGGCGTCGCGCATCATGCGCTCCATGGGATAATCCTTGGTGTAGCCGTAGCCGCCGAACATCTGCAGCGCCTTGGTGGTGGTCTTCATGGCGTGCTCAGAGCAGAACAGCTTGGCCATGGCGGCCTCCTTGGTGTAGCGCTCGCCGGAGCCCTTCTTCATGGCGGCCTGATAGGTCAGCAGACGGCCGGCCTCGCAGCCCAGCTCCATGTCAGCAAAGGTGAACTGGGTGTTCTGGAACTTGCTGATGGGCTTGCCAAACTGGACACGGCCCTTGGTGTAAGCCTTGGCCTCTTCCAGAGCGCCCTCAGCAATACCCAGGGACTGAGCGGCAATGCCGATACGGCCGCCGTCCAGCGTCTGCATGGCGATGTTGAAGCCCTTGCCCTCGCGGCCCAGCATATTCTCCTTGGGAACGATCATGTCGGTGAACACGATCTCAGCCGTGGGAGAGCCGTGCAGGCCCATCTTCTCCTCGTGCTTGCCAACAGAGAAGCCGGGGAAGGAGGACTCCACGATGAAAGCGGAGATGCCCTTGGTGCCCTTGGACTTATCGGTCATGGCGAACACCACGAACACGTCAGCCACATAGCCGTTGGTGATGAAGATCTTGGAGCCGTTCATCACATAGTGGTCGCCCACCAGCTTGGCCTCGGTCTGGCCCTTGGAAGCGTCAGAACCGGCGTTGGGCTCGGTCAGAGCGAAGGCGCCCACCTTGTGGCCGGTAGACAGCATGGGCAGATACTTCTTCTTCTGCTCCTCGGTGCCGTGGGTCAGGATGGGATCGCAGCACAGGCCGTTGTGGGTGGCCACGATGTCGCCGGTGGAGGCGCACTGCTTGCTCAGCTCCTCAATGCAGATGGCGCTGGCCAGAGGGTCAGCACCCTGTCCGCCGTACTCCTTGGGGATGCACATACCCATCACGCCCAGATCGAACAGCTTCTCGATGTTCTCACGGGGATAGAGGGTCTTGGCGTCGGTCTCGGCAGCGATGGGCTTCACTTCGTTCTCAGTGAACTCAGCCATCATCTTCCGGATCAACAGATGCTCAGGGCTCAGATTGAAATCCATAATGCTTTCTCCTTTTATGTAAATTTTGGAAAGGCTATATTGATATGTCGCAGGGACAGATATCACAGTTTATCATTTGTTCTGACCGGGCGCTGCCCGGTCAGAACGCTGCTGCCCGCGGGACGGCATGCCCACCGCTGGGCGCGTCAGGGGCAGCGTGTCCGAGGGGGATCAACCCGCCTCAGAATCAGTCCACAATGCCGGCGATGTCCTTGGCAAGCTGCTTCTTGCCCTGGATGTTGCCCTGGCGGGCGATCATGATGCGCTGGGCCTGGGGAGAACCGGCGCCGTGCATGGACTCGGTGCGGTAACCCACAGCGGCAGCGCCCAGGCACAGGTTCTCGATGAAGCGCATGATGCGCTGACGGTTCTCGGTGGAAACACCCTCGCGAGCGGCAAAGAACTTGTTGCAGATCTGGCCGATGGTCTCGCCGTTCCGGCCAACAACCATATCGCTGTGGAAGTCCACCTGAGAGGGCATGGTGACCATCAGGCCGCCGGCAATGTCCTCTGCCAGACGCACGATCTCATAGGGGAAGCGGGTGACGTTCTGCTTGCAGACGTTGGCCAGCAGCAGGTCGATCTGATAGTTGCCCGCCTTGGTCTTGAAGCCCTGAGCGGAGCAGGCGATGCCGCAGCAGAACAGGGTCTCGTTCAGGTGGGTCATCTCGATGAGCTTGTCCTTCACAGCGGAAGCCTTCTCCACGCCGTTGTACTCAGCGGCCAGAGCGGCGGCGCCGATGAGGGTATCGCCCACGCCCACCTTGCAGCCGCCGTAGGACTGGCGGTGATAACCGGCGAAGCGCTCCACGATCATACCGGCGAACTCATACTCGCCGTTGAGGAAGATGTACTCGTTGGGGATGAACACATGGTCCAGCACCACCAGAGCCTCCTGGCCGCCGAACTTGGCGTTGCCCACGTCGATGGAGGCATCCTGCTCCATCTTCCGGGTGTCGCAGGACTGACGGCCGTAGATCATGTACATACCCTCGGCGTCGGTGGGGCAGGCAAAGCTGACAGCCCAATCCTTATCGGCCTCACCCATGGAGATGGTGGGCATGAAGATGTGCCAGTGGGAGTTGATGGAGCCGGTCTGGTGGCACTTGGCACCGCAGACCACGATGCCGTCGGGGCGGCGCTCCACAACATGGACGTACATATCGGGGTCAGCCTGCTGGCTGGGAGCCTTGGAACGGTCGCCCTTGGGGTCGGTCATAGCGCCGTCCACGGTGAGGTCGTTGTCCTGCACATAGGTCAGGAACTTCTTGAAGTTCTCGTGATAGTGGGTGCCGTACTTCTCGTCGATCTCATAGGTGGTGGAGAACACGGAGTTGAAGGCGTCCATGCCCAC
Source organism: uncultured Oscillibacter sp. (assembly GCA_900544615.1). Taxonomy (GTDB): domain Bacteria; phylum Bacillota; class Clostridia; order Oscillospirales; family Oscillospiraceae; genus Oscillibacter. The sequence goes on from UQVS01000024.1 coordinate 3,240, forward strand.
GCAGCGCTGGAAGCAGCTGGCGGTCTTCTGGCCCAGCAGACGCTGCATCTTCACCTTGTTCATCAGATCCTCAGTGGACTGATGCAGATGAGTGAAGCGGTTGATGGTGTGGCCGGTGAGGCTGGATTTCACAGTCATCAGATCGGCGTACTGGGGATCCTGAGCCAGTGCATAGGTCATGGCTACGCAGTTGATGCTGGGACGGATCATGGGGTGATCCACCCAGTTGTCGATCTTCTCGCCAAACATATACACACGGGTGTTCAGCTTCCGCAGGGACTCAATGTACTCTTCGGGGGTCATCAATGCCATTTTATCTTATCCTCCTGTTTATTTTGGGGGTGGTCTGCAAATTCAGAGAAGGCTCCGGGCGGGCGTTTCCCGCCCGGAATCCTTCCAATCAGGGTCAATCGTTGGCCAGGCCCATCAGGCCCTCATGGAAGATGCGCTCATCCATGAGCTTCAGGTCATCGGCAATCTTGGGCATGAACTCCATCTGATCCAGAACCTGAGTCTGGAGATCAATGCCGGGAGCGATCTCGATGAGCGTCACGCCCTCAGGACGCAGCTCAAACACGGCACGCTCGGTGATGTACAGAACAGGCTGATGCACCTTGTTGGCGTAATCGCCGGAGAAGGTGATCTGCTCCACCTGCTTGACAAACTTCTTCTTAGCGCCTTCCTGCGTAATGACCAGCTTGCCGTCGCGGCATTCGGTCTTGAGGCCCTTGGCGGTGAAAGTGCCGCAGTAAACGACCTTCTTGGCGTTCTGGGTGATATCGATGAAGCCGCCGGCACCGGCCAGACGGGTGCCGAACTTGGAAACGTTCAGGTCGCCATTGGGAGCCGTCTCGGCAAGGCCGAGGAAGGCCACGTCCAGACCGCCGCCCTGATAGAAGTCAAACTGGACGTTGTGATCCAGAATGGCCATGGAGTTGGCAGCGCCGCCGAACTGGGTGCCGCCGTAAGGCACACCGGCGATGGAGCCGGCTTCCACGGTCAGGGTCATCTTATTGGAAATGCCCTCTTCCGCGCAGACGTTGGCGATCTTCTCAGGCGCGCCGGTACCCAGGTTCACGATGGCGTCCTGAGGCAGCTCCATGGCTGCACGGCGGGCGATGATCTTCTTGGCGTCCATGGGGATGGGGGGGATATCGTCCACAGGAATACGGAATTCGCCGGAAAGAGCGCCGTCATAGGGCATACCGAGGCACTGGTTGTTGTCCTCAGGAGAGCCGACAACGATGGCGTCCACATAGATGCCGGGGATCTTCACCAGCCGGGGATCCAGCGTGCCGCCCTGCACGATCTTCTCCACCTGAACAATGACGATGCCGCCGGAGTTCTTGGTGGCCTGGCACTGGGCGGTGACGTCCAGAGGGCCGATCTCCCGGTGAACGGTGCAGTTGCCGTACTCATCGGCATAGGAGCCGCGGATCAGGCACACATTGATGGGGATGGGCTTGTAGAGCAGGCGCTCCTCGCCCTCAATGTTCACCAGCTTCACCAGATCTTCCTTGGTGCATTCGTTGAGCTTGCCGCCGCCGTGGCGGGGGTCCACAAAGGTGTTCAGACCCACATGGGTGATGGTGCCGATGTTATGAGCGGCGATATCACGGTACATATGGGTGATGACGCCCTGAGGCAGATTATAGGCTTCCAGCTTGTTGGCCAGAGCCAGCTCGCCCAGCTTGGCGGCGCGGTCCCAGTGGCCGCCGACGACCCGCTTGCACATACCTTCATGGCCGAAGTGGTCGCCGCCAGTGCCGTCCCGGTGGCCCTGACCGGCTGCGAAGAACAGCGTCAGGTCGCAGGGATGGCCGGTTTCCACAAAGCGGTTTTCCAGAGCCTTGGTCAGCGCTTCGGGGCAGGCGCAGCTGACGAAGCCGCCGGTAGAGACGGTGTCGCCATCCTTGACCATCAGTGCCGCTTCCTCAGCAGTAATAACACGTACTTTTTTCATATTGCAAATTCCTCATTCATAATTCATAAGAATTTCAAAATGTCTTTGCGTTCCATACGCTACAGGGCAGCATGGCAAGTGCCGTTTTTTTACTTGTTCTGGAAGTGCTTCTCCTTGCGCTTCTCCATGAATGCGCCCATGCCTTCCTTCTGATCGGCGGTGGCGAAGCACATGGCAAACAGCTCGTTCTCCAGAGCGATGCCGTCGTCGATGTCCATCTGCATACCGCGGTCAATGCAGGCCTTGGAATACTTCACAGCAATGGGAGCGTTGGCGGTGAAGGACTTGGCCATGGCAACGGCGCCGGGGATCAGCTCTTCGGGAGCATACACGGCGTTGACCAGACCGATCTCCTTGGCCTCGGCAGCGCCAATGACCTTGCCGGAGAAAATCAGCTCCTTGGCCTTGGCGATGCCCACGCGGCGGGGCAGGCGCTGGGTGCCGGAGAAGCCGGGAGTGATGCCCAGGCCCACTTCGGGCTGGCCGAACTTGGCGCCGCCCTTGCCCTCAGCATTGGGGCCGGCAGCCAGAATGATGTCGCAGCTCATGGCCAGCTCGCAGCCGCCGCCCAGAGCGAAGCCGTTGACAGCAGCGATGGTGGGGATCTCCAGCTTCTCAATGCGGCGGAACAGAGCGCTGCCGCGCTGGCCCCACTTGCGGCCGCCGGCCACATCCAGGGGGAGCTGCTCGCCGATGTCGGCGCCGGCCACGAAAGAGCGGCCCTCGCCGGTGATGATCAAAGCGCCCAGCTCGGCGTCCTTCTCCACCTCGGCAATCGCCTGCTCCAGATCGCTGATCACGGTGGAATTCAGTGCGTTCAGCGCTTCGGGACGGTTGATGGTCAGAATACCAATGTTCTCCTGCTTCTCATAACGAATAGTCTGATACATAATGGTTTTCCTCCTCATAAATATGTTTCCTGTTCAGTTCAAGGGGATTATGCTGCAGTCCTAAAATCTGTTCCGCAGCGTGTGCGTGGTAATACGCTTAAATTTATAGCAAATTTTGTGCCAATTTATGTTTAGCGTTTTTCACAAAAACAAACGCGCCGTTTGTGCGAAACAACCATTTTCCCGGTGCATTTTTCCTTTTTCGCCTTTTGCAGATCCCTTATCACGGCCAGATTATTCAAAAATGAATAGGCAATCTTGAATCATTCGTCCCACGTGTCCTCTCCGCTTTCGGCACAACATCAAAAAAGTCCGGGGTTTTTCTGGCAAAAACACCCGCAAAAAATCGACCGTTTCCTCTTTCTATTCATTTCTGAATATGCTATAATCAAAAATGAATAGTTTTTCTGTCTTTGGAGGTGCGTATGCCTGCAACGTCCCTGCCCCAGCTTTTTGACGATGATATCAACCTCAAAGGTCTGCTTGACATCGTAAACCCCAAAAATAATCTGGTTCTGGCGGATGATATGATGCTTTCCGATGCTGACGGCATCATTCTCCGGGTCAGCGAGAATTATGAGCAGAATTTTGGCTTTACCCACGAGTCCATTCTGGGGAAATCCGCGTTTGATCTGGAGGCGGACGGCACTTTCCGGCCCTGCGTCACAGCGGAGGTCATCCGGCAGAAGAAAAAGATCACCGCTACCCAGACCATCAATCACACCCACAAAAACGTTATGACCGTGGGCATCCCGCTCTTTGACAACAATGGCGTCCTGAAGTACGCCGTCTGTTTCAACACGGTGTCCATGGAGCAGATCAACGCCATTCACCAGAACTACCGGCATTTGCAGGACTCCCTGCAGCAGTATTCGCAGGAGATCGCGGAGCTGCGTCTCCGGGCCACCGCCACGGATCTGGTGGTGAAAAGTCCCGCCATGCAGCGGCTGTGGACTCTGATCCAGAACACCGCCAACACCAAGGCCAACATTCTCATCACCGGCGAGACCGGCGTAGGCAAGAGCGCGGTGGCCAAGGCCATTCACGCCATGAGCAACCGGGCCAACGGCCCCTTCATTGAGGTCAACTGCGCGGTTCTCCACGAAAACCTCATTGAATCCGAATTGTTCGGCTATGAAAAAGGCGCTTTCACCGGCGCAGCCTCCGGCGGCAAGATCGGTAAGATCGAGCTGGCCAACCACGGAACGCTGTTTCTGGATGAGATCGGCGAGCTGCCGCCCCATATTCAATCCAAGCTTTTGCAGCTGATTCAGGAAAAGACCATTGAGCGGCTGTCCAGCAACCGGCGTATTGAGCTGGATTTCCGGCTGATCGTAGCCACCAACCGAAATCTGGAAGAGGAAGTGCAGCGGGGTCTGTTCCGCTCCGACCTGTTCTATCGGCTGAACGTGATCCGGGTGCATATTCCCCCCCTGCGGCAGCGTCCGGACGACATTCTCCCCCTTGCCCACCAGTTTCTGGAGCGCTTCTGCCGGGAGTACGGCAAGCAGATCACCTTCAGTCCCCGATTCATCTCTTTTCTGGAGCAGTTCAGCTGGCCCGGCAATGTCCGCCAGCTGGAAAACCTGATGGAGCGGCTGGTCATCACCTCTCAGGATCCGATTCTGGACACCACCGCGCTGCCGCTGGACTACGGTGCGGATACCGCCGCCCCCGCTTCCACGAGGGGGACGCTGGAAGAGCGGATGAGCGCCTATGAAGGACAGATCATCCGGGAGTCCTACCACCGCTGCCGCACCACCGTGGCCGTGGCGAAGGATCTGGGGATCTCTCAGGCCACCGCCGCCCGGAAAATTGCCAAGTATGTAAAGGGCATGGAGGAGTGATTGCGCCGTGAGCCTGATTTCGCTGAAAACAGAACTGCGTCAGGAGCTGAAGCTGACGCCCCAGCTCCTGCAATCCATGGAAGTCCTACAAATGAACTCGCAGGAGCTGTTGGAATATTTGGGCAAGCTCTCGGAGGAAAACCCAACGCTGGAGCTGAGCGACGCCCCGGATCTCCGCAGTTCCTTTGCCGAACTGCGGCAGAAAGCCAGCTGGCTGGACGCCGGAACCTTTGGCACAACCTTTACGCATGAGGAAGGCTCCGCCATGGAGCCGGGCGCACCGGACAGGGAGCTGGACAGCCTGTCCGCCTTTTTGTGCGACCAGCTGGAACGGAAACGGCTGTCAAAGCCGCTGCTGGCGCTGTCCAAATATCTGGCGGAGATGGTGGATGAGGACGGCTATCTGGCGCAGGAGGATCTGGACGGCCTGGCGGAAATGAAGATCCCGCAGGCCATGGTGGATCAGGCGTTGGATCTTCTGCAATCCCTGGAGCCGGCCGGTGTGGGCGCGCGGGATCTGTCGGAGTGTCTGGTGCTTCAGCTGAGCCGGCAGGAAAAAGCCGTCCCCTACGCCATGGACATTGCCGCCCGGTTCCTGACAGAGCTGAGCCACAAACACTACGGCCCCATTTCCAAGGCGCTGGGCATCACCGTGCCGGAAATTCAGGCGGCAGAAAAGGCCATTGCCGCGCTGGAGCCTCATCCCGGCCGCGCCTTTCAGCCTGCGGAGCCTACCGTCTACGCCCGCCCCGACGTGTTCATTGTGGAGCTGGAGGGTGAGCTGCGGGTCATGCTCAACGAATACTATCTGCCCCGGATCTCCATCAACGGTTACTACAGTGATCTGGCCAGAGAGAGCGACGACCCGGAGGCCCGCACTTATTTAAAGGAAAAGCTGCGGCAGACCAAGTGGCTGCTGGAAAGTCTGGAACGCCGGGGCAGTACCCTGCGGCGCTGCGCGCAGGCCGTTCTGGATACCCAGCGGGCATTTTTTGAGGGCCGCACCACCGAGTTGGCGCCCATGAGCCTGTCCTCTCTGGCGGAGATCCTGGAACTGCATTCCTCCACCGTATCCCGTGCCGTGCGGGACAAGTTTCTCCAATGCAGGCAGGGTACCTATCCCCTGCGCTACTTTTTCAGCCGTTCCGTCGGGCAGCAGGGGATATCCCGGCAGGCGGTGAAGCAGCGGCTGGTGCTGCATCTCAAGGACGAGGATCCCGCCCACCCGCTCAGTGACCAGACCCTCTGCAAGCTGCTGGAACAGGAGGGGATCCCACTGGCGCGGCGCACCGTGGCCAAATACCGCTCAGAGCTGGGGATCGGTTCCTCCACCGCCCGCAGGGCGCGCAATTCCATGAAGTAAAAAAACAGCGGAAGGAGCAACCTTCCGCTGTTTTTCTGTTCCGTTTTCTTTTGTCAGAAGCCGCCCGTTACTGCACGGTAACAGGCTTGAGATACACGCCGCGGAAATCAAACCAGCCGCGGGGATCCCGGAAGCCGCCGCCGTAAGTATCTCGCAGCTGCCAGGCAGTGCCAGTGGTGTACAGAGGTGCCAGCGCGCAGTCAATCTCCAGAAGCAGATCCTCTGCGTCGTGAAGGCAGCCCATCCGGGCGGTGCCGTCCTCGGCGCTGGCAATAATGGACATCAGCGTATCATAGGCACTGTTCTCATAGTGCAGGAAATTATTCTGATTGCCGGTCATCCAGTCCATCAGGAAGCACTCCGCATCGTTGCACACGGCGTCCAGCCCCATACCGGCCAGAGTATACTCTCCGCCGCGCATAGCCGTCACCAGTTCCGTTTTTGTAACCGCTCTGGGAGTCACGCGCAGTCCCAGGCACTGGTTCCACATTTCACACACGGCGGCCGCTACCGCGGCATTGGCCCCCTCGTCCACATACAGGTATTCCGGCGCTCCCAGCTCTGTGCTCAGGTCGCTGCCCCGGTCGTAGCCCGCCTCCTGCATCAGTTCCACCGCCTCCCGGCAGCGGTCCTCATAGGTTTCGCCGTCATGATCCAGCAGGTTTCCGCCGGTGGTTCGGAAATCCTTCTCCCCCTCCGGCACGCCGGGAGGCACAAGGCCCGCAGCCGCCTGCGCGGTCACGCCGGCCAGTTCCGCCAATGCCGAACGGTCAATGGCAAGACTCAGCGCCTTGCGGATCTGCTCATCCTCCAGCCTGTCGCAGTTGAAGAGAACCGAATAGGTTTCCAGCACCGGCTCCGGCTGCCAGTTTTCATCCGCCGCTTTCTTTTCCGCCATCTGCTCCTCGCTCAGCGGCCAGAGCGCGTCCACTACGCCCTGATCATACAGGATCTGCGCCGTAGCGGTGTCCCCGAAGCGGAAGGTCAGCTCCGTGGGGCCGGTAAGTTTCTTGCCGTAAGCCGTGTTCTCCCCCAGTACCAGTGAGGTGTCCTCTCTGGCGCTGACAACATAGGGGCCGTTGGTCACCAGCCGGGTGGGGTCAGACCACCAGCGGTTCACCGCCTCCTCATCGGAAAGCGCAGCGTTCGCCTGATCCGCCTCCTGCTTGAGCCGGGTCACAACGTCCTGCCGCAGAGGCATGGTGGCAATGGAGGTGCATACCTCCCGCAAGAACCAGTCATATTGGCCGTTCAACGTCACCACGAAGGTGCTGTTATTTTTGGCCGCAACTCCCAGCAGGCTCATGTCGCCGCTCACCCGCGCTTCGTCATAGCCGCTGATGATAGACAGCAGCGGCGCATAGGCAGAACCGGCGGCAGGGTCCGCCAGCCGCTGCCACGCATACACGAAATCCCCAGCCTTCACGTCCACGCCGTCCGACCATTTCCCGCCCCGCAGGCGGAAGGTATAGGTCACGGTGCCGTCGGCGTTCTCCTTCACATCCACGCTTCTGGCCGCGCCGTTCACCGCCACGGTCTGGCCGTTTTCGTCCTGCTCCAGACGCATCAGGTTTTCATACAGGTGGTTCAGGACGGTCTGCTCTCCCGGCTCCTCTGCATAGATAGGGTCATAGGTGGCGGGAGTTTCCCCCACGCACACGGCCAGCGCCAGCTGATCCCCCGCCGCCTCCGTCTGGCCGCAGGCGGTCAGGAAGGTAAAGCAGGCCGAAACCGCCAGCAGCAGCGCCATTCCTCGTTTCCAAAACTTCATACAGGCTTCCTCGCGGCTTACGCCATGGTCAACTTGCCGTTTTCGTCGAACTTCACCGGCAAGATCTCGTTGCGGGTATTCTTGGCGATATCGTCCATCCGGATCTTGGATGGAAAATCCGCCACAAAGCTGACGGCCACGCCCTGCCGTCTGGCCCGGCCGGTACGGCCGATACGATGCACATAATCCTGATTTTCATCCGGGATGTCGCAGTTGAACACGATGTCCACATCGTCCACGTCGATGCCGCGGGCCGCCACGTCCGTGGAGACAAACACCCGCAGCTTTCCCTTGCGGAACAGCTCCATCACCTGCTCCCGCTTCTTCTGGGGAATGTCCCCGTGGATGCACTGGGCGTCAATGCCCCGCATCTGCAAGAACTTGGTGATCCGCTCCGTGTTGCCCTTGGTGTTGCAGAACACCATGCAGCGGTCAAAGCCCGTTTCGTTCAGGATCTTGGCGATGGCCTCCGCCTTGCCGTCGAAGCTCACGTCCATGCGGAACTGCTTGATATCCGGCTTGTTCTGCTCGTCCTCCCGGACGGTAACTTCCTCGGCATCCCGCTGGTACACCCATGCGATGTCCATGACCTCGCGGGAGATGGTGGCGGAAAACAGCCCCAGGTTCTTCCGCTGGTTCATCTTATCCAGCAGGCGGGTCACGTCGTGGATGAAGCCCATGTCCAGCATCCGGTCCGCCTCGTCCAACACCACGGTTTTCGCCGTTTCCACCCGGACGGTGCGGCGCTTCATGTGGTCGGAGAGCCGTCCCGGCGTGGCCACCACGATCTGGGGATGCTTTTTCAGCGCGTCGATCTGACGTCCGATGGGCGCGCCGCCGTAGAGGCACACCGCCCGGATGCCGGGCTTATAGGCATACAGCACCCGCAGCTCGTCGGTGATCTGGATGGCCAGCTCCCGCGTGGGAGCAAGGATCACCGCCTGAACGCTGTCGTCCTCCGGGTCGATATGCTCCACAATGGGAATCCCATAGGCAAAGGTCTTGCCGGTGCCGGTGGGAGCCTTGGCGATCACGTCCCGCCACGCCAGCATGGGCGGGATACAGCCCGCCTGCACCGGGGTGGATTGTACAATATTGCGTTCCAGCAGAGCGCGCAGCAGCTCCGGCGACAGCTCCAACGTGTCAAACCGAACGCCTTGTGTCAGTTCCATGGTCATTATCCTCACATTTATACATAATTAAGTGTATTATACACATTTTCCCGGCATTTGTAAAGGCTGGTCTTCCCCGCCCTGCCGCGTCCACGGAAATGCGAAATGCGCGGCGGAATTTTTTCTTAAAAGGCATTGACAAGGGAAACGATGCGTGATAATCTAACTGTACTAACACACATAATACAGTTGATACAGTTCGGAGGAACAAGATGAAGATCGTCAAAAAACTGATTGCCGCCCTGATGGTGCTGGGCGCCCTGGCGGCGCTGACGGTGGGCGTGGTTTTGAAACCAGGCCGGAAAGGAGAAGAAAAATGATGCTGTTTGGTTTTGCGGGTATTGCCGCCATCGCGGGTCTGATCTTCGCGGCTGTGGTCCTGGTGGCCCTGGCCCTGCAGCCTTGAGAGGTGCGCCGTGAATCTGATGTTTCTATTGGGCATCGCGGGGGCGGCGCTGCTGGTGATCCTGCTGGCGGCGGTGATCCTGCACCGTTGATGCGGAATATCCATGACCCTTGGAAAAGGAGGAGACCTATGTGCTGACACTGAATTATCGGGACTCCCGTCCCATTTATGAGCAGATCAAGGACGGCCTGCGGCGGATGATTGTCACCAGCGCCATGGCGCAGGACGAAAAGCTGCCCTCCGTCCGGGCGATGGCCACCCAGCTGTCCATCAACCCCAACACCATCCAGCGGGCCTACAACGAGCTGGAGCAGGAGGGATACATTTATTCCGTAGCCGGAAAGGGCAGCTTCGTCAGCGGCACGGTGGACGCAGACGCCGCCCGCCGGGAAAATCTGAAGGAGGATCTGCGGAAGCTGCTGGGCGAACTGCGCTATCTGGGCGTGACCCATGAGGACGCCGTAAAGCTCATCAAGGAGGTATACGAGCAATGATCGAAGTGAAAAACGTCGTCAAGACCTTTGACGGCTTCACCGCCCTGAATGACGCCACCCTCAGCGTCCCCACCGGTGCGGTTTACGGACTGGTCGGCCCCAACGGCGCAGGCAAGTCCACCATCATCCGCCACCTCACCGGCATTTTCCGACAGGACAGCGGCACGGTGCAGCTGGGCGGCGAGGACGTGTGGGAAAACGCGGCGCTGAAAGCCCGGATTGCCGCCATCCCCGATGACTGGTACTATTTCAGCACCGCCACCATCCGGGATATGATGCGGTTTTACAAAGGCTTCTACCCCAATTTTTCCACAGAGCGGTACAAAAAGCTGAAAGAGGTTTTCAATCTGGACGAAAAGCGCCCCATCCGGCGGTTCTCCAAGGGTATGCAGAAGCAGGCGGCCTTCTGGCTGGCCCTGTCCGCCATGCCGGATTACCTGATTCTGGATGAGCCGGTGGACGGCCTTGACCCGGTGATGCGCCGTCAGGTGTGGAGCCTGATGATGGGCGATGTGGCGGAGCGCGGCACTACGGTGCTGGTGTCCAGCCACAACCTCCGGGAGCTGGAGGACGTGTGCGACCATGTGGGCATCATGGATCACGGCCATGTGCTGCTGGAACGGAGCCTTGCCCAGCTGCAGGACAACATGGTGAAAATGCAGGTGGTGTTCCCCGACGGCGTTAATGAAGTGCCGGCCGATCTGCCGGTGCTCCACGCATCGAGAATCGGCCGGGTGCATACCCTCATCATGCGGATGAACGCCCAGGAGGCCACGGAACGGCTCATGGCCTACAGCCCGCTGCTGGCGGACGCCGTGCCCCTGACGCTGGAGGAAATCTTTATCTATGAACTGGGAGGTGCAGACTATGCGGTCAAAGACATCGTGCTTTAACGGCACCCTTTTCCGAAAAAATCTGAGCCGGTACTGGCCGCTGTGGGGACTGGCCTCCTTCGGCGGGGCGCTGTTCCCGCTGGCCATGCTGGTGAACCTGCTGCACGACGGGTTCCAGCTCTGGACGCCGCTGGAAACCACGCAGGCCTACTACAATGTGCTGAGCTACGGCGTGCCGGTCATCTCCATTGTCTATGCCGTGCTGTGTGCCATGGCGGTGTGGAGCTACCTTTACAACGCCCGCAGCGTGGGCCTGATGCACACCCTGCCCATCCGGCGGGAGGGGCTGTTTGTCACCAATGTACTCTCTGGCCTTGTGATGATGGCCATTCCCTATGCCGTCACCGGTGTGCTGATTGTGCTGGTATCCTTCCTGTACGGCGGCTTTGAGCCGGTGGGGGTACTGGTGACGATTCTGGGTGTTGCAGGCGAGAGCATTTTCTTCTTCGGCCTTGCCACCTTCTGCGCCTTCATTGTGGGCAACGTCTTCATGCTGCCTGCCCTGTACGGCCTGCTGAACTTCCTGGCCGTCCTGACGGATTTCGCGGTAAACCTGCTGGCACAGGGCTTCTGCTTCGGCATTTACAGCAGCTATTCCGGCACGGTGGAGTGGCTCAGCCCCGTGGTGTATCTCATGCAGCAGGTTCAGCCCAACAGCATCTATCAGGAAAAGCTGGTACAGAACAGCGTATACGACCCCCACTCCACCAATGTGCTGACGGAGGTTCATCTGGAAAACGGCTGGCTCATTGCGGTGTATGCCGCCGTGGGCGTGGCGCTGTTGGTGCTGGCATGGCTCCTGTACCGCAGGCGGCGCAGCGAAAGCGCCGGAGACGTGGTGGCCGTGGGCTGGATGAAGCCGGTGTTCCGGTACGGCTGTGCGGCTTTCTCCGCAATCTTGGGCGGCCGGCTGCTGTATGCCCTGTTCTGGGAGAGCTTCCAGAATGGCCTGTACTTTACCGTTCTGCCCATGATCCTGTGCATGATCGTTGGCGGCGCTGTGGGCTACTATGCGGCCTCCATGCTGCTGGCCAAGACCCTCCGGGTGTTCAGAAGTACCTGGAAGGGGATGCTGGCAGTGGCGCTGGGCTGCATCGCGCTGTGCGCCGCCATGAAGTTCGATGTGTTCGGCGTGGTGCGCCGGGTGCCTGCGGCAGACAGCGTGAAGCAGGTGAATCTCTACGCCGCCGACAGCAATTACTACCTGACCCCCGGTCAGGACGACGCCCTGATTGAAGAGGTGCGGGCGCTGCATCAGGCCATTATCAACGATAAGGACTATGCCCTGACAGCAGCAGCTGCCGCCTCTGAAGCATACAGCGGCGCGGACGAGGAAATACCCCATGCCTATACCAACGTGCGGTTTACCTACACTCTGAACAGCGGCTTGAAGGTGGAGCGGCAGTATGACCTGTATCTCGCCCGCGACCGCATGGCGCAGGACGGCACCTACGACAACCTGCTGGACCGGCTCATCAACAGCCCGGAGATGCGCCAGAAGCGCATCCGCAGGCAGGACGGGAACTTCCGGCTGGACAGCGCGTGGATTAACACCCGCACCGGCGGCACCGACCTGAACAGCCGGGAGGTGGAAACCATCCTCAGCGCCGTGACCAGGGACGCGGAGAATGGAAACTGGGGCGTGTACGACTGGTTCAACAGCCAGAACGACGCGGACCATTATGATATGACGGTTCACGTCGGCTATCAGATGGAGAATCACCGGTACGACAGCATTGATATCTCTGTCCAGGAGGGCATGGCGGAAACCATTCAGGCTCTGAAGGATCTGGGACTGATCACCGATGAGGATCTGGTACTGAATCGGGACGCTTATCCCTGGCAGTACAGCAATAACGGCTGGGAGGAATACGATCAGTTCCGTAATGAGTTCGGTATGTCCCCGGAAGAGTATTACAACCGCTATGGCGATTACCCGGCAGGCTGGTTCGGCACGGAGGAAAGCATAACTGATATGCCAGAGGACAGCCACAGCCCCAGTATGTCCGCCGGCGCGGCGTCCGCCTGACAGGAATACGGAACACAGGCATCCCGGCAGAAGCTGCCGGGATGCCCGGAGAGAAACATCATGTACCACATTCATTTTAACCGGTGGAAACCCGCTGAAAAGCTGACGGCGCTGCTGGCGGTGCTGCTGGCATCGCTGACTATCCTGCTGCGGACGGTTCCGGGGGTCAGCTTTTCCGCAAACCTGTGCCTGCTGTGTATGGTGGCCTGTCTGGGGCTGCTGTTTCTCAGCCGGATGGGACAGCGTAGGCAGGGCTGGAAAATTCTGCTCAGAATTGCTCAGGCCGCTCTGGCACTGCTGGTAATTGCTCTGGCGGCTGTGGAATTCTGGGTCATTCGGACGGGGCAGCGGGACGACGCCGCCAAACCGGCGGATGCCGTCATCGTGCTGGGGGCCGGAGTCAACGGAACCACCCCCTCCGTGGCCCTGCAAACCCGCATCGACGCGGCGGAAGCCTACCTGAAAGCAAACCCCGGCATTCCGGCGGTGCTGTCCGGCGGGCGTGGGCCGGGAGAGAATCTCTCCGAGGCGCAGGCAATGTTCAACGCCCTGACGGCGCGGGGCATTGACCCGGCGCGGCTGATTCTGGAGGAGCAGTCCGCCAATACCCGGCAGAATTTGCAAAATTCCCTGCCGCTATTGGAGGAACGGGGATTTGACAGCTGCGGCGGCCGTGTAGCCATCGTCACCAACGACTTCCACATGGCGCGGGTGACGCTGCTGTGGAATCTGCCTGCCAAAGTGGTGCAGGTCCCGGCCAGACTGCCGTGGCGATGGCTCAGCGCCAACTACTATCTGCGGGAGAGCTTTGCCGTGGTCAACGATCTGGTGATCCGTCCCCTGCTGGCCTGAAAGGAGCGGGAGAATGGAAAAATCCTGCGGAAAGGGTCGTCCGGCCTTGCTCTGAAATATATTGCCATGGTCTCCATGCTCTGCGACCATGCCAATTTTCTGGTGATCCGCCGGGGCGTCTTTGCACCCTATACCGCAGCGGACGGCAGCATCCTGATCCCGGCTGACGCGCCCGCCGGGGTTCTGCTGGTGCAAAGGGTGTACGGAATTTTTGAGATTCTGGGACACATCGGCTTTCCCGTCTTTATCTTTCTGCTGGCGGAGGGCTTTCTCCACACCCGCAGCCGGAAGCGGTATCTGCTGACACTGGCGGCCTTTGCGGTGCTGGCGCTGTACAGCAGTCAGCGGGAGCGGCGGGGCTGGAAATCCTTTTTCTATGCGTTCTACCCCGCCCACTTTCTGGTACTGCTGTGGATTGGAAAATGGATCGCCGCCCAGTCGCTCTGAAAATTTTTATATTTTTTCAAAATAGCTGCAACAAAATCCCGTGCCAAGCCGTCTTATAGGTACAGTGATCAAAACCGCCCTCCGGGCGGCGCAAAAACGCGGCTGGGCCGCACAGAAGAGCAAGGAGCCAAGTGTGAATATGAAAGGAGACGCACTCACTATGGAAAATATGATGAACCGGGAACCGATCTGGAAGCTGTGGGTAGATACCCAGCGCCGTGTGGTGTCCTTTCATGAGGAGGCCGGTTCCCAGCTCATGGAATTCCGGGACCGGGATATGTTCCTGCGCTGCATCGACGGGTATACCGCCCAGTTGTATCGCTATCAGTAAATACACAAGGGAAAATGCCCACAGCTTTTGGACAGCGTGTGCAAACAGGCAGAAACGATCCAAAGCTTGAGCTGATTTATGATTGATACGGAGACCGCCCGGACGAAAAATGTCCGGGCGGTCTTGGCTAAGCGTCAGATTTTCTTCGTGCGCTTAAAGAAGCGTGGAGCAGATCGGTATTTGTTCAGAAGATGTAAGTATGATGAATTATATAATAAGCGGTATTCAAGTTCTTAAAGAATCATTTTTCTCAGGCATATTCATTTGTATTGCAGTGAATGTCTTGCTGTATCTTTTCAAAAAGCGCAGGAATTTCTCATAAAAATGCATACTTGAGGCAATATTCTGCATTTACTGTGTTACACCGGCAAGACTTACCGGGATTTTTACATTGCATTTCAGTCTGAATGGCGCTTTCAATTATAATCTGGTTCCGTTTGTCGGGAGTTCTATTGTCCCTGTTTTGCTGAACTTCGCTTTGTTTTTCCCTCTCGGTTTCTTATTGCCGCTTATTTTTCGTTCATGCAGAGGAAATTGGAAAAAGGTTGCAGCGATTTGCGGCCTGACCTCGTTAACCATCGAGCTTTTGCAGTTATTGGGCGGCAGATATGCGGAAGTGGAAGATCTTCTCATCAATACACTGGGCGGATTTTCTGGCTGCATTGTTTCTGCCGGCATAAGCGAGAGAAAGGCGAATCGCAAAAAAGCCGTGCGTTCCATTGCATCACTGTGTCTCGCACTGACGCTCTGCTTTATTGGAATTTATGCAGTCGGCAACAATGAAAAGCCGTTGCCGGACGGACTGTCTGCTGTTGAAAGCAATATTGTTGAAATCCATGTATATTCTCATGGCGAACAGCGCAGCGTGGACGTTGATTCTTACATATATCGCACTTTTGCAAGCCAGATTGCGAATTGCGGAGGTCATCTGCTGGAAATTCAGAAACCTTCTGAGAGCGGGGTCTGGAATGATTCGGACTGCTTTATCGAAATCATATATGCTTCCGCTCAGACAATCAGGTTTGAAAATGCCGAAGATTTCTCCATTGAAAACGCTGATCGGCTCCTGTATAATGCCGACCAAAACATTCTATATTGGGGTAATTCGGGTTATCAGAATTGTTTGGACTATACCAAAATGGATGGAGAACTACAGGCTCATAAAGAAGAAATACTGAGGGAATACAGAGAGCTGCCTGCGCTCATTCGTGATTGCTTTCGCCAGTAGCAATTCCGCCGTTTTGCCCGCAGGCGGTTTTCCTTGACAGAATTTTGCGCTTGCTGTATAATTTTCGCTGTATTTGACCGAAAATAGAAACCACAGGCAAGGATGGGAAGAGTACGTTCCCGCAAACCGCAGCAGAGAGTCCCGGCAGCTGAAAAGGGACGCGGCACGGAGGACGGAACATGGCCCCGGAGCCGCGCGCAAAGCGTCCTCGGACGTCCAAACGCGCTGGGTGCGCCCATTACAGCGCAGGGGTGCGGAACACGCACCCGCAGAGGCACATCCCGCGAGGGGTGCGCGAAGCAAGGTGGTATCACGGCTCACTCCGCCGTCCTTGGGCGTCGCTCAGGGACGGCGCTTATTTTTCATATGCTGAAATTTATGATAGAGAAGGAGATCAACCATGGGAAAAGATACGTTTTATATCACAACCCCCATCTATTACCCCTCTGACAAGCTGCACATCGGCCACACCTACTGCACGGTAGCCACCGATACGCTGGCCCGGTATCACCGGCTGAAGGGCGAGGACGTCATGTTCCTCACCGGCACCGACGAGCACGGTCAGAAGATCGAACAGAAGGCGGAGGCCGCCGGCATTACCCCCAAGGAATTCGTGGACCGCATCGTGGAAGGCCCGCGGGGCGTCCGGGATCTGTGGAAGCTGATGAACATCTCCAACGACCGCTTCATCCGCACCACCGACGATTACCACGTTTCCGCCGTACAGAAAATTTTCCGCAAGATGTACGACAAGGGCGACATTTACAAGGGAACCTACAAGGGCAAGTACTGCACTCCCTGCGAATCCTTCTGGACTGAGAGCCAGCTGAAGGACGGCTGCTGCCCCGACTGCGGCCGCCCGGTGGTAGACGCCGAGGAGGAGGCTTACTTCTTCCGCCTGAGCAAGTACGCTGACCGCATCCGGGATCTGCTGGTGAATACCGACTTCCTCCAGCCCCGCAGCCGTGTCAACGAGATGGTGAAGAACTTCATCGATCCCGGTCTGGAGGATCTGTGCGTTTCCCGCACCAGCTTTACATGGGGCATCCCCGTGGACTTTGACCGCAAGCACGTGGTCTATGTCTGGCTGGACGCCCTGACCAACTATATCACCGCGCTGGGCTATGAAAACGACCGCTACGATGAGTATCACAAGTACTGGCCCGGCATCAACATCGTGGGCAAGGAAATCGTCCGCTTCCACTCCATCATCTGGCCCGCCATGCTCATGAGCCTCGGCGAGCCTCTGCCCAAGCACGTCTTTGGCCACGGCTGGCTGCTGCTGGACGGCGGCAAGATGTCCAAGTCCAAGGGCAACGTGGTGGATCCCTATGTGCTGGCGGAAAAATTCGGCGTGGACGCGCTGCGCTTCTTCCTGATGCGTACCTTCCCCTTCGGCTCTGACGGCAACTTCTCCAATGAGCTGCTGATCCAGACCATCAACACCGACCTCGCCAACGATCTGGGCAATCTGCTGAGCCGTACCACCGCCATGGTGAACAAGTACTTCGGCGGTTCCCTGCCGGCAGGCTGCGGCGCCACGGCGGACGAGCAGCGGCTGGCCGCCATGGTGCGGATGGGCAGCAGCGTGGAGCTGTCCGCCAACGGAGAAACCGTAGACCCCGTGCTGTACGACGCCCAGCTGGTCGCCATGGCCGCCGGTCTGAAGAAGGCCTATGCCCATGAGATGGACACCTTCGCCCCCCACAACGCTCTCAGCGAGGTGTTCAAGGTCATTCAGCGGGCCAACAAGTATATCGACGAAAACGCCCCCTGGGCGCTGGCAAAGGACATGGAGGCCAACGGCGCACGGCTGGCCCATGTACTCTACAACCTGCTGGAAGCCACCCGTATCTGCGGCATCCTGCTGACCCCCTTCATCCCGGAGAGCATGGAAAAGCTGTTCGTCCAGATCGGCGCAGGCAAGGACGCTCAGACCTGGGATTCCGCCGACCTGTGGGGCGTTCTGCCGGAGACGGCAGCCGTCGTCAAGGGTGAGAACCTCTTCCCCCGTGTGGACGCCGCCAAGGCGCTGGAAGAGCTGGAGATCGCCGAGGCCGAGGCCCGGAAGGCCGCTCTGCCCGCCGTGGAGACCGAGCCGCAGCTGACGGAAAAGGTGGACTTTGACACCTTCTGCAAGTCTGATTTCCGGGTGGTGAAGGTGAAAGCCTGCGAGGCTGTGAAGAAGTCCGAAAAGCTGCTGCGCTTTACGCTGGATGACGGCACCGGCACCGACCGGCAGATTCTCTCCGGCATCCACAAGTTCTATGAGCCGGAGGAGCTGGTGGGCAAGACGCTGGCTGCCATCGTAAACCTGCCGCCCCGGAAGATGATGGGCTTTGAGAGCAACGGTATGCTCCTCTCCGCCGTCCACAAGGAAAAGGGCGAGGAAAAGCTGAACCTCATCATGCTGGACGACAAGATTCCCGCCGGCTCTAAGCTGTGCTGAAAGCAAAAGGGGGCGCACGCCCCCCTTCCCCCCGCCGGTGCGGCAAGCATACTGCACCCGCGGGGCGAACATGATTCAAATCTTCTGAAACTGAGGTATTCCATGCGGTTACAAAGCGCAATTTTTGATATGGACGGCACACTGCTGGACTCCATGCCCACCTGGCGGGAGCTTGGCCCTACTTTTCTGCGGGAAGCAGACATTGAGGCCACACCTGAGCAGCTGCACGCCCTTCGCACCATGACAGACCACGAAGTGATTCCCTATCTGCGGGAGGTATGCGGATTGCAGAAGTCCCCGGAGGAGATCATGAACGAGATCATCCGCCGGATGGAGGATTTTTACTCCACTCAGGTGCGTCCAAAGCCCGGTCTGGAAAAATTTCTCTCCATTCTGAAAATGGAGGGTGTCTGGATGTATGTTGCCACTGCTACCCACCGGCGGCTGACGGAGAAAGCTCTGAAAACTGCGGGCATCGACCAGTATTTCCGGGGAATCATTACCTCCGCCGACGCGGGGAATCACAAGCGGGACAGCGCCGACATCTATGAAATGGCCATGCGGCGGCTCCAGTCCAACAAACGGGACACCGTGGTGTTTGAGGACGCCCTGTACGCCATCCGCACCGCCAAGGCCGCCGGATTCCGGGTTGCCGGCGTGTACGATGTGACGGAGGAAGACGACCAGCCGGAGATCCAGCGGATCAGCGACTATTACATCCGTTCCTATGAAGAACTGGTACAATCCGAAACGCTTACATAAATCGAACAGATCAACATGAAAAAGGAGCCTGTACAGGCTCCTTTTTCATATTTTTGCTATTCCTGAGTTTTGTGTGAAACGAATCCGCAGAGCCGGTTCCGTCCAGCCGTCTGTGGGGAACAGGCTGATCTCCGTTCAGTCTGACGGATGTGAGCGGGCCGTCTCCTGTTGAAGAAACTGCCGGTAGCAGAGGACGCCGCCCAGCGTGGTCAGGATCTCCGTGATGGGAAAAACCATCCAGAACGTCTCCAGCCCACCCAGACGGGCCAGCAGCCACCCCAGCGGCACAAACAGGATCACCGTCCGCAGGATCGTCAGGAACGAGCTTTTCAGGGCGTAGCCCGCGGCCTGAAAGAACACGGGGAAAATCTGCGCCGTCACAATGGGGAGAAAGCTGGGGCCGATACAGCGGAAGGCGTATACGCCGATGCGGAGAACCTCCGGATCCTGAGAGAACACCCGTAGCATGGGGCCGGGGATCAGTTCAAAAAACAACGTGCCGGTGGACATGAGCGCCATGCCGAATACGATGGACTCCATCAGGGTCTTATGGCAGCGGCGCAGGTTCCCGGCGGCGTAATTGTAGCTGATGACCGGCACGATGCAGGTCTGCATGGCGCCCAGCGGGATGAAAAAGAAGGTCTGCCACTTATAATAGAGGCCCAGCGTCGTAACCGCCTGATCGGAAAAGGTCTTGAGGATCAGGTTCAGACCCAGAATGTAAAACGTGTAAGCGGACTGCATCAGGATATTGGGAACGCCCAGCCGGTAGATCCGCCGCATCAGAGCAGGGTACAGCTGTCGGGCGGGGGACGGACGGAATCCGCCCCGGAAAACCATCAGCGCCGCCACGATCTGTCCCGATACCGTGGCAATGGCCGCGCCGGCGATGCCCAGTTCCGGCAGACCTGCCAGCCCAAAGATCAGCAGGGGATCCAGCACGATATTGACGACCGCGCCCAGAATCTGCGCCGTCATGGGGCGGGTCATATTGCCCTCCGCCTGTAAGACCTTGGTCCAGCCGCTTTCCAGAAACAATCCGATGCTGCACACGCAGGTGATCCGGCCGTAGGTCACCACCTGACGGATGACCTCCTCCGACGGCGTGGACATCCGGGCGTAAGCAGGCATCATCAGACAGGTCACTGCGGCAAACAGCGCCCACATTCCCAGCGCCAGAGGCGTGCTGGCTCCGGCAATCTCGTCTGCCCGTTTTCGGTCGTGGATGCCCAGAAAGTAGGCCATGGCGGTGTTGATCCCCACGCCGGTTCCCACGGCCAGCGCGATCATCAGCAGCTGGAGGGGATAGATGATGGAGAGGGCTGTCAGCCCGGCTTCCGAACAGCGGCCGATGAAAAAGCTGTCCACAATGTTGTAAAGCGCCTGAATCAGCTGGGCCAGCATCACCGGCGGCGTCAGCTTCATCAAAATGCGGCTGATCCGGGCCGTACCGAAAAATTCATTATCTGTCATGAAAATGCTCCCTGTTCTCTGCGTCCTGTCTGGCCGGGGGCCATCCTCCGGCAGTGAAAGCCGCCGCACGGCAATGCACTGTGCCTGTCGGAAGTTTTGCGGGTATCTCATTATACACAGCGGTGCGGAATTGTCAAGATAAAGCGGGATTCACCGCAAATGAAACGGCTTACACCGCAGGCACCCGTTTCCCAAGCAGGATCGGGAGCATCCGTAATGCAAAAGGGATCGTGCGGCAGATCGTTTTATGGATAATGTACACAAATTGTAATCGCTTACCTCCGCCATTCTGTAGAAAATAGCCGGATTGTATTGCAATCTTCAAGGAATGCTGTTATATTTGAATAAACAAACGGCAAAAATGCCGGTTTAATTTATTCAAGTTGATGTAAGCGTTTTCATTTTGAGGGAGGTTCCGGCATGGATTCGCCTACGATTTACGATGTATCCCGCCTGTCCGGCGTCTCTACCGCCACGGTCTCCAGAGCCTTCACTGCGCCGGAACGGGTCAGGGAGGCCACCCGCGTCCGGGTCTACGCCGCGGCGGAAGCCCTGCATTACCAGCCCAGCGCCATTGCCCGTGCAATGGCCCGGCAGCAAACCGACAAAATAGCCTTTTTAATTTGCAAGGAAGGCGCTACTATTTTAGACGAGTTTTATGCTGGCATCTGCGAGGGCGTGATGCGGCAGGCCAACAACACCCGATATCAGCTGATGATCTCCACGGCGGACGAATGGCAGCGCACCGCCCAGAGCAAGCAGATCGAAGGGGTCATTCTGGGGGGAGACGCCAAGGCGTCCCTGATCGCTCAGTTTCAGCGGCAGAACGTCCCGGTGGTGCTGGTGAATAACCGGGCGGCCGGCTTTGAACTGCCCTGCGTGGTAGCAGACGAAGCGGACGGCGTGCGGCAGGTCATCGCCCATCTGACCAGATCCGGCCACCGGCGGATCGCCATGCTGGTGGGTCGCTTTTCCCCTTACATCACCGGCAGCCGGTACAATGCCTTCCTTTCCGCCATGGCGGAGCAGGGGTTGGCTGTGGAGGAATCCTGCGTCATGATGTGCGACCGGGATATCCGAAGCGCCACGGAGGCGGCATCGGAGCTGCTGAGCCGCCCGGCGCGGCCCACCGCGGTTTTTGCCTTCAACGATGTATTGGCGGCCGGCGTCATGAAAGCCGCCCGGCGGCTTGGACTGGAGATCCCGCAGGAGCTTTCGGTGGTGGGCTTTGACGATTCCACCATCTGCGCCATGCTGGAGCCAGAGTTGAGTTCCGCTCATGTGGACTGCCGCCGGATGGGCGAGCTGAGCATGGAACGGATGACCGCCCTGCTCAGCGGCGCGGAAAACGTCCCGCGTCTGACCGTCGTGCCGGTGGAGCTGCGGGTACGCACCTCGTCCCGCACCCGCACTTGACACAGGTTTTACACAGGTTTCACTTCGGCTTGATTGCTTCCGAAGGGTAAAAACAGTATACTTTTTCTTCGGAAAACGTTTTTCATATTCAAAATTCACAGGGGATGCAAGGAGGAGATCTCGTGAAACGGAAAAAGAGGATCGGAACGGTCGGAAAGGCCATCGGCTGCGTGATTCTGCTGTTTGTGGCGCTGTTCCCCATCTATTGGCTGGTGGCCATGGCAATCCGCCCCACCAGTGAGATGACGGGCCACATCTCCATCATTCCCCATGCGCTGACCGGCAGCCACTTTATCCAGCTGTTCCGCGAAAAGGGCTTCAGCACCGCCATTGTCAACAGTCTGCAAACGACCATCGGCTCGCTGGCGCTCTCCCTGATCGTTGGCATCTGTGCAGCCTATGTGCTGGCGCGCCGCCGGTTCCGGTTCGGACTGAAGAAGCCCATGACCTACTGGATCCTGCTGGTGCGCGTGCTGCCGCCGGTGGCGTTCACGATTCCCCTGTACACCATGTTCAGCAAGGTCGGAATCCTGAACACCAAGCTGCCGGTACTGCTGGCCTGTGTGCTCATCAACGTGCCGCTGATCATCTGGTTTCTCATCGGCTTCTTTCAGGATCTGCCGGAGGAGATCGAGGAAAGCGCCAAGGTGGACGGTGCCACGGAGTGGCAGCTGTTCCGCAAGATCGTGCTGCCGCTGGTGGCGCCCGGCATTGCGGCCGTGGCCATGCTGAGCTTCATGTATGCGTGGAACGAGTATACCTACACCGTAATTTTCACCCGGACGCCAGCAAACAACACGGTTCCTCTGGCGCTGTCCCTGCTAAACACGGAGGATAACCTCACCAACTTCGGTCTGGTGGCCGCAGGCGGCGTGGTCTCCGTCATACCCATCACCCTGTTTGTGATCTTTGCACAGAACTACTTGATTTCCGGACTTTCAAGCGGTGCTGTCAAGGAGTAACAAAGATACGGACTCAACATTTAAGATTAGGAGGAAAACATGATGAAAAAAGCACTGTCCCTGATTCTGGCGCTGGCCATGGCCCTTTCTCTGGCTGCCTGCGGCGGCAGCAAGACCGAGACCCCTGCTGATAACGGCGGCTCGACCGCAGACAACACCTCCGCTGAACCCACGCAAATGACCCTGATCCTTCGCGGCGGCACCTATGCCGAAGCCCTGAAGGCCTCCCTCCCCGATTTTGAGGCGGAACATAATGTAAAGATCGACGTGCAGGAGCTGTCTTTTGACGATCTGCACACCGGTATTGCGCTGGATGCCGTGAATCCCACCGGTGCCTATGACCTGTGCATGGTGGACGGCTCCTGGATGGCCGAGTTTACCGAGAACAACGTGCTGGCCAACCTCAGCGAGATGGGCTACAGCTTCGACGACGACATCATCCCCGCCACCACCACCATCTGCAAGGTGGACGACAACATCTATCTGGCTCCCTTCTTCGGCAACGTAACCGTCATGCTGTACAACAAGCAGTTGATTGCCGACGCCGGCTATACCCCTGAGGACATCACCACGTTTGAAGATCTGAAGGTCATTGCCCAGAAGACCAATGACGCCGGAAAGACCGGCTTCCTGATCCGCGGCGGCTCTGCTGACAACATCGTTTCCGACTTTATCCCCCACCTGCTGGTCCACGGCGGCTGGGTCATCGATGAAAACAATCAGCCCACCGTTGACACTCCCGAATTCAAGGCTGCCATGCAGGAATATCTGGATCTGTACGCACTGGGCGGCACCATGGATAAGGACGACATCGTGGCTGCCATCGACGGCGGCACCGCCGCTCTGGGGCAGGCATGGCCCGGCTGGTATGTCCCCACTGCCGATACCAACGCAAACTACACCGTGATCCCCACCAAGCTCAACGACTCCGACACCCCCAAGAACACCTCCATGTACGGCGTGTGGTGCATCGGCATCCCCAACAACGCCCCCCACAAGGATCTGGCGCTGGAGCTGCTGGAATACGTGATGAGCCCTGAGGTCCAACTGGCTTCCATCGAGGTCGGCGGCGTTCCCTGCCGCACCAGCTGCTTGCTGAACGAGGACGTTCTGGCTACTTATCCCCAGTATGAGACCGTCTGCGCCGCGCTCCAGACCGGCGTGTACCGTCCCGTGATCGCTGAGTGGACGCAGTTCACCAACATTCTGGGTACTGAGATGGACAACATCATTCAGGGTACCAAGACCATCGACCAGGGTCTGGCTGACGCGCAGACACAGCTGGTTGAGCTGATGAACGGCTGATCTGACGTAAACCTTCCCATCTGATTTACCAGCTGTGGGGCCGGGCAAGGCCCGGCCCCACAACCGATATGTGCCTGTTTGGCAAACGAAACATTCCGCTTTCCTAACGCTCCAGAAATGTGAGGCCGCTGTTATGAAAAGAAACACAACCGCGAGACTACAGTCCGCAGACAGTCAGACCAAACGGTTCGGCATTGAAATGCTGACGCCCACCATGATCATTCTGATCATTATGACTGCCTATCCGCTGATTTTCACACTGATCTACAGCTTTACCGATTATAACTA
This sequence comes from uncultured Oscillibacter sp., assembly GCA_900544615.1. Classification (GTDB taxonomy): domain Bacteria; phylum Bacillota; class Clostridia; order Oscillospirales; family Oscillospiraceae; genus Oscillibacter. Next base: position 27,581 of record UQVS01000024.1, read on the forward strand.
CCTGAAAGGGACGGACAAAGCGTCCTTTATCCTCTTCAAAAACTACATCAAGCTTTTCAAAAACGATTATTTCCGTCAGGCGGTACTGAACACCATCAAGTTTACTGTATTGGCAGTCATTCTGGAAATGGGATTGGGCCTGCTGGTGGCGGTTTTCATCAATAGCCTGAAGCGGGGCCAAAAGATCATGCGTACCCTGCTGCTCCTGCCGTATCTGCTGCCTGCGGTCACGGTGGCGCTGAGCTGGCGCATGATGCTCTCCTCCAACTATGGTATTATCAACCAGTTTCTGGAAAGCCTGGGGCTGCCATGGTACAACTGGTTCCTGGATACCAAAACGGCTTTCGGCGCTATTTTGCTGATCGACGTCTGGCAGAACACGCCTTTCGTTTTCCTGCTGCTGTTCGCCTCCCTGCAATCCGTGCCGGAGGGGCAGTATGAGGCCGCCCGGATCGACGGCGCAGGCGCTTTCCAGCAGTTCTGGTATGTGACCATCCCCAACATCAAGAACAGTCTGGCTCTGTGCGCCCTGCTGCGTACCATTGATACGTTCCGCCTCTTCGAGAAGGTCAACGTGCTTACCGGCGGCGGCCCTGCGGGTACCACCTCCACCATTACCCAGTACCTCTACAATTACGGCATCAAGTCGCTGGACTTCGGCTTCGGCAGCGCCGGCGCCATTGTCATGACGGTTCTGGTGCTGCTCCTTTCCAGTGTATACATCAAACGTGCGATCTCGTAAGTGCTTATGGAAGAGAAAAAATTGACCGTAACTTTTGTGAATGTGGGCTACGGCGAGGCCATTTTGCTGGAGTGTCCCGATCCGTCCAGACCCGGCGGCGTGTTCACCGCCCTGATCGATGGCGGCAGTGCCGAGGAAAGTGAGTTTGCAGACCGCACCTCCGGCCGCCTGCCGGTGGAGGAGTACCTGACAAAGCGGGGGATCCGCCATCTGGATCTGGCAGTCAGCACCCACATTCATGAGGATCATCTCTGCGGACTACTGCGGGCGGCCCGCATTGCCCCCCCGGATGTCCTGTGGCAGACCCTTCCGGCGGATTTCTACAAATCCCTGTCCCCGCTGGACAGCTCCGCGGCCCGGACGCCCTCGGAGAGCAAGTTTCTCCGGGCCCTGAACGACTATCGGGCCTTGTGCGGTCTGGTAGAGGAACGGGGCGGCGCCATTCTGGCCCCGGAAGCCGGAAAGGAGTGGGTACTTTGCCCAGATTTCTCCGCCAGAATCCTGTCACCTTGCACAAAAAAACGTGCGGCTCTTGCAGAAGAAATGAAAGTGTTGTATAATAACGCAAACGTTTGCAAGGATTTCTTCTCCAAGTTGGACGCACTGGACGCCCGCATGAACAACTACAGCCTGATCCTGTTGCTGGACTTCCGCGGCACCCGGCTTCTGCTGCCGGGGGACACCAACCTGACTGGCTATGACGGGATCGCCCCCGGCGATCTGAGGGCCGACCTCTTCAAAGTCGGACACCACGGCCAGAAGGACGGCGCCGACACGGCGCTGGCGGAGGCCATCCGGCCTGCCGCTGTGGTGTGCTGCGCCTCCAGCGACCGGCGGTACAGCAGTGCCTGCCCGGATACGCTGAAGCTGCTGGCTGACTGCGGCGCAAAGCTGTATTTTTCCGATTGTCCACCCGTCCCCGGTATGTCCGTTCCGCCCCATCAGGCGCTGGCTTTCACAGTCGGCTCCGCCGGGGCGCTGGAAGCCCGGTATGTTCCCGTTGTCTGAAAACGTAGAGGAGGAGATCCACCATGGCAGAAGTCATTTTAAAGAATATCAAGAAGGTCTATCCCCATCAGGAGCC
>UQVS01000025.1 GCA_900544615.1 uncultured Oscillibacter sp.
AACCTCCTGTGCGTCCATGTATGTGTCATTTACACTTAAAATTATGCACTCCATCTCGCGCTGCCGTACTCAACGCCACGGCGATATTTCTTCGCGTTTTTTGCTTTCAGATACACCGCCAGCCGGACAAGCGCCGCCCCGGCCACGCCCAGCAGCAGATCCAGAGGATGCGGGCTGAGCCAGAGGGAGGCAAAGGCCTCGGTGAAGCCCTGGGCGATACGAAGCAGCTTTTCCGAAGCGTTGAGCCCCGGCGCCAGCCGCACCGCCTGGCAGAGCTTGTCAAAGAGCCAAACGAACAGCAGATACGGAAGGTTCGGCAGCAGGACCTTTTTCAGCTTTCCCGTCATCGTTCCAGCCCCCGGTCCCTGTTTTTGACCTTCTCGCCCCGCTCCAGCTCCTGCCGCTTCGCCCGCTCCTTGGCCTTGGTCAGCCGCCTGCGGATGGAGGGCTTTTTCTCCTTCGCCAGATTCTTTGCGGAGAACTCGCGGAAGGCCGCCGTCACCGCGTCGGCGTCCCTGCCCTTGAAGAACACCAGGTAGCGGGGGATCTCTCCGGTGGTATCTTTTTTCAGAGCAAAGTCAATGCCGTACTTTTTTGCCGTGGCGGAGAACGCCTTGATATTCTGGTCCGTGATCTCAATGTTGGAAACGCCGGCCCCATGCTTCATAAGCTGCCGGATGGTCTGCTTTCCGTGCCGGAGCTGGGGATCATTCTTGTGCTTTTCCATATCCGCCAGCACCTTCTTCATGGCCTGCTGCAAGAGCTGGGCGGTCAGCTTGCCGGTTTCCACACAAAGCGCAAGGGTTTTCTGCGTGATTTCTTCCTGCAAGGCGTTCACCTCCGATCTCCGCTGCCGTACAGGTCATGGTTGACGAGGGAAGTGTAGTAGCTGTCCATCGTGACCGGCGCGTTATACAGTGCCGCCAGCAGGTATTTCTTGATATTGCGGACATAGGTGGTGTTCTCCCGCATCCGGTCCAGGATGTACTCGATATGGGAGGCGGTGAGCTTCAGGAAGCGGGACTTGACCACCTCCGCCGGGTAATCGTCCCCGGCAATGCGGATGGTCTGCCGTTTGGAGCAGACGGTATCCACCATGAGCTCCACCAGCTCATCCAGACGGTCCCTGTCCAGCTTTTCATCCTGGATGAGGATATCGTAGTCGATGTTCTCCAAAATGATCTCCCGGTAGCTTTCACGCTCCCGCATCCTGTCCTGTCCGATCCTGCCTTTTTCTCTGGGGGTAGGGGGACTTGATAGGATAGGACTTGATCCTTGCGTAATTGATAATTCTTTATTTTGTTCTTTAGTATTTAATTGGGCGGGGTTCTCCTGAATTGGGGCATCCAACATTGGCTTTACCTGTATTGGATTTTCCCGTATAGGTTTTTCCCGGATAGGCGCGGGCGTCTGTGCCGGCTCCTTCGGCTGCTCCAAAATGGTGTACTCGATGGAGCCAAGCTGCCCGTTCTCGTTGCGGACGCGCGCCCGGACGAGATAGCCGTGCGCCTCCAGCTCCCGGATCCCACCGCTGATGCTGTCGATGCCGTCCTTGCAGATGCGGGCAAGCCCCTTCATGGTGTAGTCCCAGTCCTCCGGCAGCGACAGCATGAGGGACAGCAGCCCCTTCGCTTTCAGGGACAGCGACCTGTCCCGCAGGTGGTAGTTGGACATGACCGTGTAATCTCTGGTCTTTTCGATGCGGAAAACTGCCATATCCGGCGCCTCCTTTCTCTGGTTTTGAAAAGTGTTGATTTTGGCGCAAAAAAGCCCCTGTCCTGCCTCCCGGACGCTTCCCATGGGAAAACACCCACGCCGCCTTTTAAGCGGCGCTCTGAGAGGAAAAAACAGAGGTTTTCGCACCCTAATTGATACATTTTTCAGGTGGGTACAGGCACGGATATGAAAAAACGCCATAGGGCGGCTGCCTATGGCGTGGGGACAGGAAAAGGGCGCTGATTTTCACATCAGCGCCCTTCGTGCCTGTCAGTATGAGATTTTTGACTTCGTACCGTGTTCCCTGCCTTTGAAAACATTGATTTTACTGACTTTTTCATGTTTTCTTATTAGGAGGCGGGGAACGGCTCTCCTTTTTGCGTTTGAAGAGAAAGAAAGGGATTTATATTCTGCACGATCTCTCAGGCAGCCAACTGCTGGGAAACCAGGCGCAGAGCCTGATCGGCGTTCTGAATTGCGTAGAACACCAGTCCCTCCACGTCCTTTCCGTCCTCGGCAGCGCCCAGAGGGTGCGCCGCCCAGAACCGAAGCTGCTTCTGCGGCTCCCCGGTGATTTTGCTGCCCAGCAGCAGACAGGTTTCATTCGGCGATACCTGTACGATCCGAGCGTCGTCGATGGCCTGAATGGGCATGGAAAAGATTCTACGATCGCCGCGGATCAGCACAGCCCGCTGGTTCGTCAGGATGTACTGCTGTCCCCGGAGATTGCTGCATTCCATAACCGGGGAAAGGATTATCAGTCCCATAATGATCAGCAGGATCACCACAACGTTGCTTCTGAACTCCGTTGCGGCAGCCGCATAAGTGCCGATGATGCCCAGTGTCACGGCCACTGTGATTGCCCACTTGATCAGAATACTACGGCCATTTGCTCCGGACAGCAGTTTGAAACGCCCCGTTCCGCTCTGCCAGAGGATCTGCTCACCCGGAAGCATATTCCCCTCCAGCAAAAATTCATTATTTTCCTGACGCAGTTCCTTGCTCATACCAGTTCCCCCTGTGTAGTGTGTTTCAAGCTTTTCGCTTCTATATTTATTATAGTCATTTTCCCGTTCAGGCGCTGAAAAGGACGCCGGGCCTGACGTTAAGGTTCAAAAAGTATTTGCGCCGATTCCGTTAAAACCCTGCAAATGTGCAAAGAGCGGCTCCTGTCCCCAGCGGACAGGAGCCGTTTTACCATTCATTCTGTCAGGAAGCAGTTTCCCTCACCATGCAGTCCGCCTCAGTCTTTCCGGCTGCCGTCCGCATCCTTTTGCCTGCAATCCCGCATCTGCTTATTGATCTGGTTCACGCCGGTAGCCGCCAGCCCGCTGACAATCCCGACCGCAACCGCCGTCAGATAGTCGTTGGCAGGGAATTCTGCAATCATCAGCATCCCCACAATGCCCAGTACGCCGCCGGATGCCCCTACAATAATGGGGATCCATTTGTTGTCAAGTCCGCTGGCCTTGACCGTCTGGCCGATCAGGTAACAAATCACAGTAATCACAGCCACTCCTGCGATTCCGAATGTCGATAGATCCATACGCACCTCCCAGTCTCACTCACCCTCTAAGAAAGAGGCCGCCGTTCCGGGCCGCAGCCCCGCTCCAGTTTTTCCACGCGGTGTTCCATTCCCCGGAGCCGCTCCTCAACTACAGGCATCCGCCGGGCAAATTCGTTGTGCTCCCGTACTTCTCTGGTCAGCTCCGCCAGTTTTTCATCGGTGACTGCCTGCGCCGCGCGATTGCTCAGCAGCACGCCGATCAACGTCACACAGCCGGTCACTGCTGCCGTAATGATCTCTGCCATACCGCAATCACACCTCCGTCGGAACTGACCGCTGAAAGCTCTCCCATGTGTGTTCCGCAGCCTCCGCCTGTTCCCATGTATATTCCAAAGTCTCACACTCTGCCCACGTTAGATAGCGGAAGAAAAATTCCACAGCCAGATGACACGGCAGGATATTCAGAATGATCTTTTGAATCTGGTCGAACTCCGCGGGAATTCCGATGATCCCCGGAAACGTGATTTCCAGGCTTCGATCTGCCTTTTCCGTTGCTCTGGCCCGAATGCCGCAGCCCATCAGGGTATCGTTGATGGCTCCCGGCGTCAGGCTGTCCTCCCCAATCCGCAGCAGCGCCGCAATGGCCTCCCGCCGCTCTTCCGCAGTGAGAGCCGCCGGTTTTCGGGCAAAAAGCGCTTCCCGGCGGTCAAGGCCCTCGCCCTCCGCCGTGGCCAGCAGGCTCTCCCGCTCCACCGTGTCCAGCAGTGCGCCGACCTCGTCCAGTTTCCCGCCCAGAGCCGACAGCTCGCTTCGGTTCTGTACGCCGTTGAGGTCATACAGTCCCAAGGGAGCCAGCATTCGGATCAGATACGCTTCATAAACGCCGCTCATGTCTCCTCCGTTACGTTAACCGTCCCCAGCACCGGCAGCACCGTGTCATTGGCCGCCACATCCGCCGCAGGGCTGACAATATGATAGTTCTCCACCCCCGGCAGACCGTAGATCCGGCTGCCCAGCTCCGCCAGCGTCACCGCTTTTCCCAGCAGCTTTCCGCTGAAAAAGCCTGCCAGCATTCCTTCTATTTCCGCTTTTACGTCCGCAAACTCCGCGTTTTCCGCAACTTCCACAGTGACGGACACATTCACCGCCGCAGTGGAGGGCGCTTTCACCGCTACGTCTACGGCGATCTCCCTGCTTTTCTGAAAAACCATCTGAAGCTCGGATAGCAGCGTCTCCGGTGGAACGCCGTCAGGCGTCGTCACATAGACGTCCACAGTGCCAACACCGCGGGCCTTTCCCACCGCCTTTGCTGCCGCCACTCCCTCATAGCTGCACGCGGTCTGCTCATACCATGCGGCGTTGGCGCCGTTGGGGAGCCGCAGAAAGCTGTCCAGGATCCGCTGCCGCAGTTCGTCGTCCGATTCTTCCGAAATTCCCCCAGCAAAGGCCTCCGCGTTGGTCACGGCTCTCACCGCCACCGGGCAGGCCGTCAGAACGCAGACAGCGCCTGCCCCCACATTGCCGCTGCTGCCGCTCTCGACCGCCTCCGCCGCAGCCGTCACAGATATCTCTCCCGCCGGGATCGCCGCATCCTCCACCGTCTGAAACCGAACGGCGTCCTCCGTCATGCACACCGTCCCGGCAGGAATGTTCACAGCGCCGGTCTGGGCATTGGCCAGTGTAAAGGTCAGGCTCCCCACAGCCTTTCCCGCCGCCTGACGGGTCATGTTCCGCATCGCCGCATGGCGATCCAGATAAACTCCCGTGGCCGTCTGCGGAAAGCTCTGCCCCAGCACCCACTCCGCCTGCGCCTCCAGCGCCTGAATCTGGGCAGCCGCCGCCCAAAGGCGAACAGCCAGATCGCAGTCCTGTTCCAGCTGGCTGCCCCGCCGCTGTGCATAGGCCGTCAGCATCTCCTGATAGATCGTTTCCGTTGTTCTCACGTTTTCACCCCCCTATTGCAGCGCTGCTTCCACTGTCATCTGCGTGCCGTTCACGCTGACGCAGACGGTCAGCTTCGCCGTGCCGCCGCTCTCTGCCAGCGCCACGCTGTCCACCTTCAGCCCCGCTTCATCGGCCAGCGCCTCTACTACATACTGCTCCGCCGCAGCCTGCCGCTCGGATGGCCGCAGCTGGCTCAGCGTCCACAGTCGGCTTCCGAACTCCTCTCCAAAGGGAAACTGCCCCCGATGCGCCGTCAGCTTCAGCAGGATGCGCTGCAGAAGCGCCGCGTCCCCGGTCACTGTCCGCAGACCGTTCCCACTCGGCTGATAATCGCCGTTCACCAGCGCCAGCATTACAGCAACCCTCCTTCCCCGCAGGAGCAGGGCTTGTAGGTCTGTCCGTTTACCACCAGCGTCCCCTTGATGGATACCCGCCCTGACAGTTCAATGGCCCCATTCTTCCGCAGGTACACGCTGCTACCGGAGCTGTAGAGATAGATCTCTCCCGGCAGCATCCCTTTGGGGGCCGCAGCCTGCTTTCCGCCGCAGACGCACTGCTCCTCCCCACCGGGGCCGCCCTTGATTACCAGAACAGATGCGCCGCTCTCCGGCAGCCATACATACCCGCCGGGGCCGTAGATTGGCAGCTGCCGTACTTCGCCGCGGGTCACAACGCCCATCTGGTCGCTCACAATGGTGGAAATTCCCTGATCGGCATCCGCTGTCGGCGTCTGCCGCTTCATATTTTTCGCCAGCCACATCTCACTCACACTCCTTCAATGTCCAGATCATGACCGCGCCCTCTCTGGCTGAAAAGCGGTTTTCCGCCTCCGCCACCCGGTACAGGCCTGTAAGCCCCAGTTTTTCCAGATGCAGCGTCACCCGGTCTCCCGGAAACGCGCCGAAGCTTCCGGGAAGCTCCACCGTGACCGCCTGTTCCTCCTGCCGGGACTGCCGGATCTGGTATTCCCCCGTATAGCGCATGGCGTCCCAGGTGCTTCGCCCCGGCGTATAGATCACCCGCCGGCATTGGCCGCCCTTGGCGATCATCTCCGGGTTCTGCACGGAATAGCTGACGTTCTGCCGCTTGTCGATGACCAGCGCCTCCGTCAGCACACCGTAGTGGTCTTCTCGCAGGCAACAGCGCAGCACCGGGCTGCTGCCGTCCAGAATGATGCGTTTTCCGCTATCCTGCTCCGGCGTTGCCAGCAGCTCTCCCGTTTTGGCAAACCGGGGCAGGAAGCCCCCATAGGTCCGGCAGAACTCCGAGATCACCTTCCACTGGCTGACCCCGGCCCCGGCGGTGTACGGCACCGTGGACCGCAGGTCTGCCGCTGCGCCGCAGGTAATGCCATACGGCTCCGCATGGCGGCGGATCAGTTCCCGCAGCGTTACCTGTTCGTAAGTGACCGGCCGGGACTCGTTGTCCAGCAGGCGGGCGGCATATCCCCGCCCGGCCAATGTCACCGTCAGCCCGCCGCTGCCCAGCTCCACGCTGTACTCATCCACAATGCCCCGCAGCTGGGCCGCTCCGTTTTCCATGGCGGCAAAGCCTGCCGCCATTTTCAGCACCGGCGCCATCTCCGCCTGATACACCGCCGTCACGGACCAGCTATCGCACGGCACGCTCCCCGTGTGCTTCACATTCCATTCCAGCAGCGGCGGCAGGTCGTATACCTGATGATCCGCTGTAAAGATCCGTCCTGTCACGGCAGCTTCACCTCATTTCCGGGATAAATGAGATTCGGATTTTTGATCTGCGGGTTGGCGGCGATCAGGCTGTTCAGCGTCACCCCGTACCGCCGCGCAATGGCCCACAGGGTATCCCCCCGCTTTACGGTGTAGGTTCTTCCGGCAGAAGCCGTCTGCTTCCGGGAAGCGGACGCGCTGCTTCCGGCCTGCCCGTTGTCCGTCTGGGTGAGGCCTCCCTCATAGCCGCTGTCATCCTCCCAGAAAGCAAAGCTGTAGCGCACATAGTCCGGCTTCGGCTCCTCCATCACGGACAGGGACACAAAATACGCCCGATCCGTCTGCCAGACGGGATGCACCAGCATCCCCGGCCCCTCCTGCCGGAACACATCTGCCAGCGTCTTGAACTCCTCATAGGCGTCCGGCCCCGCAAATTCTCCTTCCCCCCGCAGAATGCGGCAGTTCACGCCCAGATCCTGCAAAATGCAGCCGCCCATCGGCACCTTCTGGGCCGCTATCTGCCGCCGGTATTCCACCACGAAGGTCTTTGGATTGTGGGGCCAGGTATAATTCTTATATCGCATGGAGGATAATTTCATGCTCTCTCCTCCTTAAAATATGGTAAATCCGCCGTCATACCGGCGGGCGTCCCGCTGAACGGCGCGGGAGATCCGCTCTATCTCCACAGCCGCCTCCCGGTCAGCCAGCAGGATTCCCGGCAGGCTGGCCGCCGGAATATTGGCATTTCTCCACATCGCATCCGCCTGCCGGGCCTGGAAAAATGCGGCTTCCTGCTCAGAAAGCGCCTCCTTACTGTCAGGACGCACAGGTTCCTCCTGTGTCTCCTGTAAAGCCGTTCTCTGCTCCGTTGCTTCCGGGATCATCACCTCCCGGCGTTCTGCTGCTGCCGTCTGTCCCCCGGCAGGGCGGACGGTCTCCGTCCGCCCTGTCTCCGTGCTGGGACGCACCGCGGTGCGGCGCTGTTCCTCTTCTGCCGCAGTCTCCTCCCCGGAGCGTCCCCCTGTCAGCAACCGGGTCAGCGCTGCCCGCTGGCGGCGCTCCACCTCCTGCAAATAATCCACCGGCTCACTCTCCCCTCATCGCCGCAAACCGCTGGAAGTCAAATGCACCGCTGCACTCCTCCGGCGCCGCTTCTCCCTCTGCCAGACGCAGCAGCGTCTCCATCTCGCGGGGCGTCAGATCTCGCAGGACTTCCCCCTCATCCTGATAGACCGCCTTCCCCTGACAATAGCAGCTCTCCCGCAGAATGGCAGCGTTGCACAGCAGCGTCCGTTCCAGCGGATCTTCGATTTTCTCCCGAAAGCGTTGCCACAGGCCCAGCAGTTCCCCTGCCGTCAGGGGCTTCATGGCATCCACCGTTCTCATGCCGTGGTCTCGATCCGCCGGGCCGCCGTCAGCGTCACCTTTTCCGCCACGGTGGCGTTCAGCTCCCCGTCCTCCTGAATTCCGCTCCACTCGCAGCCGCTGTAGATCACCTTCCGGTCCGGCTTGCAGATCACCAGTGAGAAGTCGGTCAGGCTGTAAAAATCGATGCCGTCGGAAATGGCGGTATCCGTAGCGTACAGCCGGGTCAGCTCCACCGTGTAGCTTTTCTGTCCCTCAATGGTCGCCACCGGCTCGCTTTCTCCGAACGCCTCAATATTCCTGCTGGATTTGGCCGCTTTCGCCCGGTAGCTCTGTACCACGGCGATCTTTCTGCCATCCAACTCCAGATAGATGTCCGCGCTGGTAGGAAACCCTTTCATATCCACCCCTCCTTAAACCGTCAGATGTACTGCCAGATGAATCTGGTTCAGCCCGTGAGCCACGCCGAAGCTGAATTCCACCAGACACACCGTAGGATCGTCTGCCGAAGCCGTCACCGTGACCTCGCCGTAGCTTTCGATGATCTGGGCGTCCTTTTTCTTCTCCAGCTCCACAATGGTCTGGGCGCGGATCGCCCCACGGCCCTGCGCGGTGTTTTTGGCCCGTGCGAACTTGCTCCGCAGTGCGGAGCGCACCGTGGGAATCACATCGTCAGCGATCAGGATGGTGGTCAGTTCCCGCCATGTGGCGTCAGCCGCGCTGCCGGTCTTTGTCCGGGTGGTAATGCCCCGCACCGGGGACACCACGCCGCCCACATCCTCCAGCGGCGTCACACCGCCTTGTACCAGCAGATCAATGTCGTTGTCGCTGTAAACGCTCTGCAATCCGCCGATGCCATACAGCTCCGCTCCGTTCAGCGGCATCGCCGGGTCGCTGCCGCAGGCGATGGCCCCTGCCACTGCCGCCGCGGCGAACACGCCGGGAAGCTCCGTGCCGTTCTCATCCTTCATGTCCGGCCCCACCAGCACCATCCGTTCACTGTTGACGGCTGCGGCTCTCGTCACCAGCTGCGCCGCGGTATCCCCGCTGCCGCCGATTACGCCGATCCGCTCCCCTCTGGCAGCGGATGCCGTTTCCACCGCCGTTTTCAGGGCCTTCTGGATGTTCACCTCGCTGCTGTCGCACACCATCACCTGCACATCGTAGCTTTCCAACGCCGCAAACGCCGCCTGATACGCCGCCTGATCGGCGGCTTCACCCGTCCGCACCGCGTAAACCGTGGATGCGCCGTTGGCAAACAGCAGCTTCAGCAGGGTGCTCATTCCCGGCGCGCCGGCCTCGTCCTCGCCGAAAACATCCACACCGGTGCTGTAGCCGGTCAGTGTCACCACTGCATTGGCCGTCCCCTTCACCGCCAGCGCCGCCACGCCGATGCGCTTGGCCGCCCGTCCTGCAGAGGTCACGCTGGACGCATCATATACCGAGTAGACCCCCGGCCGCTCATGTCTTGTCTCGCTCACTCGCTCAAAACTCCTTTCAGTCGGAAATCCAGGAATGTCCCGGATTCCCCATCGCTTTCCGCCAGAAACAGCGCCCGGCAGGCCAGGCTTCCCCGCCGCAGAAACATCCCCGTGGCCTTTTCCCAGCAGATGGCCTCCCATGTCAGCTCCCCGGTCTGGATTCCCTCCGGCAGTCCGCCCAGCAGTGCTTCCGTGGCCGTCTCACAGCCGCTTTCACAGTCTGCCGCCCGGTCTGCCCGCAGCTCCACGGTGATCTCCCCGGACAGCTCCTTACCGTACCGTTCCAGCACCGCCTGCGTTTCCGGGTCTGTCATCTCTCCCAGATAGTGGCAGAACCCGGCGTTTTTTCCGCTGGCAGCGCCTACGCCCACAGTCGCCACCGCGCCGCTGTAGCTTTCAGCCCGCTTCTCCGGGAACTGCTCCATCGCCGGAATTCCGCTCTCCTGCAGCGCTTTCAGCACCGCTGCCCGGATCTGTGCCAGTTCCTTCATCTCGCCGCCTCCCGTTCCCGTTCCAGTAACGCCCACCAGTGATGCACCGCATCTCCCAGCCAGTAAGCCCGGCTGCTCCGCACCCGGTAGGACACGCCGCCCTGCACAATCACGTCCCCCGGCTCCACCGCTTCCAGCCCGATATAGCTCCACAGCCGGTCATCCACCCAGCCAATCGGCGTGATCGTCCCCGGAACACCTTCCTCCCGCGCCTTCTCCGGCTGCAAAAATACCCGGATCGTCTTTTCTCCCGCCGGATTCTTCAGCGTTGCGCTCTGTCCGTATCGTCTCAGGAGCTCCTGCATCGCGCTCATCCCCGTACTCCTTTGAAGCAGAAAGCCCCGGAAGCCGCATACGGCTCCATCAGCCGCTCCGCCGACTGCCGCAGTGCGCCTGCCAGCGCCATTGCGGATTGGCCGGACGCACCCCTGACCGTCACATCTCCCACTGTGAAGGACTCCGCCCCGGCGCAGTTCTTCCCCAGATAGTCCGCCGCTGCGGTGAAGGCCGCGGCACACCGCAGTGTGCCTTTCCCGCTCTCTTCCGCAGGCGCGCCCTTCAGCCGTCTCCGCCAGAACTCCACTGCCGCATCGCACAGCGCCTGCAATAAAACACTGTCCTCATCGGCTCCGCACAGCTCCGCCGCCAGCTTCACAACCGTTGTCTCCATCTGCCTGTCTCCTTTCTCCGTTTGGCTCCGCCGCACCGAAAAATCGGTGCGGCGGGCAAAAATCAGACCTTCAAGACCTTGGAGGCATCGGTAAACAGCTTGGCAAAGCCGGAAATGGAGGTAATGGCCGCCCGTTCCAGCTGACGGTCGATGAGCTTGTCATACTCCACCACCACTTCGCTGCCGCAGATCTGTTCCAGCGCATAGTTTTTGTCCAGGCCGATGATGGTACCGCTGGGAACGGCGCTGGAGCGCAGCAGCTTGGCCCCCAGAGGAGTGGTCAGCTTGCCGGTTGCCTGAAAGTTCAGGCCGGTGTTGGGATTCTGGAACTCGCTGAGCTTCAGCATGGCCAGCATCATGTCGTTGCTCACCAGCATGGTATTCATGGTGTAGGGATCAAACTGCGCCCAGAAGTCCAGCAGTGCGCCGTAGCTCAGCGAGCTCTTGGTGCCGCCGATGGGGCTGGTGCCAACTTCATAAGACGTTGCCGCATTGTTGTTGCCGTCGCCGTCCTTCAGCACCTTCACGGCATCTTCCAGATGCATCCGGCCGATGTAAGCGCCGATCTGGCGCAGGGTCACGGCAAAGAGATCCAGCCGCTGGAAACGGATGGCCTCATAGGGAGCCACCAGCATCCGGCCCCGCTTGTGCAGCCGCACCAGATTCTCCTGCGTATGGATGGTGGTCTGAGGGATCTGTGCGCCCTCCTCCACCCGCTTGAGCTTCTTCTCCTCCTCGGTAGGCGTGGAGGCGATAGAGCGATAATCCAGCCCGTCGAAATGGGTAACGGTGGCGGTGATGTCCGGCAGGATGCTCTCCTCCTCCATGCCCTGACGCACCACACGGGACACGAATTCAGGGAACAGCACGGCGGACTCGGTGGACCAGAAGAATTTCTCCACCTTGTCGCTGCCTGCGCCCTTCACCTTGATGTCAAAGCGCTTGAGCTGACGCTGAAAGGCGTCCAGGCCCTCCAGAGAAGTCCCCTTGTAGTTCTCGCTGGGATCCAGAGCCTCCAGCGTCTGGGCAAAGCTGCGGCCGCTCTGGCCGTACATTCCCTTTTCCAGCTTCAGATTTTCGTAATGAAACGCCATATTCTTCCCCCTCCTCAACTCAAAGCACAATGGTCACGGTTTTTGCGGAAGTATCCACATCCACAGCAAGATAGCTCTTGCCGCCGGTGGAAACCACGCTCACGCCGCCGTCGCCGTCTGCCGCCAGTGTGTTCCAGCCCGCGGCAGGGGCAGAGTTGCCACTGTAGCTGACGGTCGCCATGCCGCCCATAGCCACAGAGCAGGCTTTTCCGTCTCTGCCCACAGACAGCACCACGCCGTCAAACACGCCGTTTGCCGCGCACGCTGCCACGGTGCCGCTGCCGCTGACCTTCACCACCTGTCCCTCGCTCACATCCGTGCAGGCGAAGGTGGCAGCCCACTGGCCGATGCCCTCATAAGAAATGTTCATCCGATTTCCTCCCTCATATCATGTTTGTCCCATCAGACAAGGAACACAGTCTCATCTTCCCGCTTTGCCGCCTGCCGCCGAAGCTGGGGCGGCACGGGAAATTTCTTTGCGGCCTGCGCCTCATAGGCGTCCTTCAGTTCCAGAAGCTCCTGTTCATCCAGACGGCCCACCGCCTTGGCAAAAACGGTTCCGTTCAGGCTCTGATCCGTCAGCATGGCCAGCCGCACCACCTCCCGGCGCAGCGCCGTGAGATACCGCTGTCCCATCTCCGCCTGCTTCCGCAGCACCCGCAGCTCCGGCCCTTCCGTGCCGAACCGCTTCACCACGCCTGCTCTGGGCTGGGCCGGCACCGCCACAAAGGACCACTCATAGGCGTCCTTCGGCTCTTTCAGCTCCAGATAGCACAGCCGGTCGCCATACATCTGTCCCTTCACATGGCCGCAGGCGCCGTTTTCCGCGCCGCATACGGAGCATACGCTCCGCCCCATGCTGCACCCCACGCTGACCTCTTTTTTGATGCCGCCCTCGATCTCGGTGATCAGCTCCTGATTCTTCTCCGTCCGCATGAGATAAGCCCAGCCCTTCAGCCAGCGGTATTCGTCCCCCGCCGCCGTCACGGTGCCGGGTTCCCGCACCACCTCCGTGCGGTAAATTCTCGCCGTCTGGCCCTTTGCGGACCACTGGTGGTCGAAAATTCCGCTCTTGCCCAGAAACAGCTCTCCCAGCCTTTCCAGATCCTCCGTGCCGAAGCGCTCGAAATCCCGGTCCACCTCGTTGTCGCACAGCCGCACACTGAAGGTGTACACCTGATCCGCCGTCAGCTCCGCCTTGCTGAACCGGTTGATCTGCTCCAGTTCTTCCTTTGTCAGCATCTGTTCTCCTCCCTGTCGTTCTCGATTCTCAACTTCCGCGCCTGCTCCCGGTACAGCTCCGCCTTGGCTTCTTCTACCTCGTCCTGCAAGTTGATGTCGTCCCAATCCACGCGGAAAGCCCTGGCATACCCCTGCATCCGCAGCCAAATCCGGCAGATCTGTTCCACCACCGGCGTCAGAGTCCGGCGAATGGCCGTGATCTCCGTGGTCAGCATATCCGCCTGCTGTGCGCTCATCCGCTCTGTGGAGTTCCAGTTAAGGCCCAGCATAAAGGGCGGGATCGAGGTCTTTGCCACAATCTGCTCCATCACCTGCCGCACCGGCACCTGGCTGTCCAGAATGGGGGCGTCGCCGCCGATCACTTTGATATCCACATCCCCCACCGCCACAAAATCCCGGACACTGCCGCTTTTGGTGTCCTGCATGGCCCGGCTCCACTCCTGTGCCAGAATCTGTCCCCGCTCCGCAGCGCTGCCGCCGCCATCCCGGCAGGTCACGGCGAACCGCACGTTGCCGCACCGCTCCCAGTTGACGCCCACCGTGTGATAGATTTTCATAAGGATGTCCGCCATAAACGGCAGTCCCCGCAGCAGCGACACGCCGTAGGGATGCTCCGCCTCCGGGTGCAGCGGCGTAAACAGCAGCAGGTCCTGATAGGGCAGCTCCACCATGTGTCCCTGCTCATCCGGGCCGCAGATTCTGAATTCCAGCGGGTTTTCTCTCTCCCGCAGCTCCACCTGCTCCATCCGTCCGCACAACAGCGCCGCCAGATCCCGGTTTCCCGCTGCCGGCACCATTTCGCCTACCGCTCCGCCGTATACCAGCAGGGAGTCCAGATACTGCTCCAGAAACGCGTTGATGCCGAACTGCCCCCGGCCCACCGGCACCCGTTCCAGAAACTGCCGCATCTTCCCATCCATCTCCGCGTCCTCGCAGGACACCTGCACACCGCCGCTGAGACGGATCAGCTTACATACGGCGGCGTCCACCACCGGCACCGCTTCCCGCACCGCCTGATAGAGCCGCAGCTCCCCGCTGCGCTGGGGCGTAAAGCCTCGCAGTCCCGTAAAGGGATGCTGTTCCCGGCCCCGGAGCTGCACCGCCTGCGCTGCCGGAACGGCGCTTTTTCTCCTCCAAAAATTCAAACCAACCTCTCCTCCCTGTCGGAATCGTCCTCCTGCTCCCCCGGCTTTTCCCTGACTTTTGTGTACACTCTTATGCAATAGAACCTGTTCGTTCAGATTTTTCTCACAACGCTGATAGCCGCAAAGCCTCCGCTGCGTTCTCCTGCCAGATCCATGGCAAAATACCGCATCTCGTCCATGGCATGGTCATGCTCCTTTCTCGGCGCATCCCTGCCGGATCTCTCATCCCAGCAGTACAGCGCCATTTCCCGCAGGCAGTCCCGGCAGGGTCTGCACAGCACGATCCGCCGCTGCCGCAGCAGGTCCGCCGTCACCCGGATTCCGTCCGCCACATCGTTGTCGGCCTTCATCACCTGCCAGCCCTTCCGCCGCAGCGTTTCGATAAAGCTGGCCGCCGACGGATCCACGATCACCCGCTGAATATCTCTCCCCGCCACCAGCTCCTCCAGCATTTCAGCGTACTCCGCGTCGGTTTTCTGCCGCCCCTCCCGCCGGGAATCGTAATAGACCTCCTCCACCCGATACCACACGCCGTTCTTTTCGCCCCAAAGTCCCATGGACAGCGGGTTCACCGTCCCGTAATCCACAGAGACCCGCCACGCGGAAAACGGCCCATCCGGCACTTCTGCCGCGTCTTTATCGGGATCAAAGAAGTCATACACCAGTCCCTGCGCCGCCGCCCATTCTCCCAGCACAAACCGCCGGTAGAATACGCCGGTGTACAGCCGCTCATACCGCTGCCGGATCTCCGGCGGCAGCCCCGGATTATCCTCCATGGTAAAGTGCAGCCGCAAAGCGCCCCGGCTCTCCGCCTTTTCGATCCACTCCTTGTAAAACCAGTGTTCCGGTCCCTCCGGGTTGCAGTTGAACCACAGCCGGCTGCCCCGGACGCTACACCGGGCCACCGCCTGCTCCACGAAGGCTCTGGGCATCAGCGCCGTCTCGTCCAGCAGCAACCCCGCCAGCGTGCTGCCCTGGATCAGCGCCGCGCTGGAGGCGTCCTTTCCCCCAAAAAGCAAAAACTGATTTCTGTGTCCGGCGTACACCACTGTCAGTGTGTTGGCGGAGCGGTTCTCCCGCACCTCCATCCCGATCCGCCGGAGACACGGCACCAGCTCCGTCAGCAGATTCCGCCGCAGAGCGCCCACGGTCTTGCCGCACAGGGCGAACTGCCGTCCGTTAAAATCGTGCTGCGCCCATAAAAAGAAAGACAATCCCATGCAGAACGTCTTGCCGCTGCGAACAGCGCCATCGCAGATCAACGCCTGCCAGCGGCACGTCTGCCACCATGTCAGCACCTGCCGCTGTTTGGGGGAAAAGCGGAGCGTCTCATTCTCCATGCGCGTTCTCCTGCTCCTGTCCCAGTGCTGTCAGGGCCTGATACAGCGGGTCACTGCCCTGCGGTTCCCCGGTGTCCAGCAGCTTCCAAAGCGCCTCCAGCGCCCGCACCCGATCCACCAGCTTGACCTCGATTCCCTTTTCTGATACTCTAAGCTCAGATACGGCTGACAGCTCCAGACCGCCGGTGTCCAGTTCTCCCCGGCGCAGGGCAAGCTGTACCGCGTCGTCCACCCGGCCAAAGGCCAGCCGTGCCAGCTGCCGCAGCACATCCTCCCGCTTCAGCTGATCCGCGGCGGCGCACCGCATCCGTTCCAGCTTCTGCTGGGTCGTCCGTTTCGCCAGCATGGCATATCCGTCTTTCCTTCCGATCTCCGCGGCGGCCCGTTCCGCATCCATGGTGCGGAGATACGCCCGGCAGAACCGTCCGTCCTCTTGCATTTCTTTCAAATCCGCTCCCCCCCTATTCAACCCCCCTGCCATTTTCCCGGAGCCGTGTATGGATCCATACACACCGCTGCCAAAATTGTTTTCTTCCCCTCTTTTCTCCGCTTTTTTTACGGCAAATTAACGCGCCGTCTGCTATACTGAAGATAGCAAGGAGGTTTCTATGTCCAATTCTCATTCCAAACGTCCCCGTTTTTTCGAGTTGTTCCCCTTTTCCTTCCGAGATCTGAAGATCACGCTGCTGATCCTTCTTGTGGCTGTGACCTTCTGTATTCTGCTCCAGCGCATGGAGCCAAGCGCCGGCTTTTCCATGCCCGTCTTTGTGCTGACGGTGCTCCTGACTTCCTGGCTCACCAACGGATACTTTTGGGGACTGCTGTCTGCGGTGCTGGGCGTCATCGCCGTCAACTATTTTTTTACATACCCGTTCTGGTCCTTCAACCTGACCATCACTGGCTACCCGCTGTCCTTTCTGACCTTTCTTTCCGTTTCCATCATCACTTCCACGCTGACCACAAAGACCCGCCAGCTGGATAAGCTGCGTCTGGAAAACGAAAAGATTCGGATGCGGGCGGATCTGCTGCGTTCCGTATCCCACGATATCCGCACCCCGCTGACCTCCATTATCGGCTCCACCTCCGCCGTGCTGGATAACCCGGATCTCTCCACTGAAGACCGCCGCACGCTGCTTCAGGATGTCAAGCAGGAGGCGCAGTGGCTGATTCGGGTCGTGGAAAATCTGCTGTCCATCACCCGCATCGGCAGCGATCAGGCAGAGCTTGCCAAGCAGCCGGAGCCTGCCGAAGAGGTTCTGGCGGAAGCCGCCCAGAAAGCCCGGAAGCGCCTGCCCGATATCAAATTCTCCGTAGAAGTGCCGGATGATCTGCTGATGGTTCCCATGGATCCCATTCTGATCGAGCAGGTTCTCTCCAATCTCATTGAGAACGCCGCCACCCACGGCGTCACCACCACCGCCATTCACCTCAGTGTAAAAGAGACGGAGGACGGCTTCGCCGCTTTCTCCGTCCGGGACAATGGCCGGGGCATCCCGCCCTCTCTGCTGCCCCATCTGTTTGATTATTCCATTCGCCACGCCTCCACCCCCACCGGGGACGGGAAGCGAAATATGGGGCTGGGCCTTTCCGTGTGCAGCGCTGTCGTCAAAGCGCACGGCGGCCGTCTCACGGCCCGCAATCACAAGGACGGCGCGGAGTTTATCTTCTGCCTGCCCGTTTCCAAGGAGGAATCCATATGAATATCCGCGAGAAAATTCTGGTCATTGAGGACGAGAAAAGCATTGCCCACTTCATCTCCACCATTCTCACAGCCAACGGCTATGACGCCATGCGGGCCAGCAGCGGTGCCGAGGCCATGTCCATGATCTCCTCTCACTGCCCCGATCTGGTGATTCTGGATCTGGGCCTGCCGGATATGGACGGTCTGGACATCCTGCGTCAGATCCGCAGCTGGTCTACCCTGCCGGTGGTCGTAGTCTCCGCCCGTTCTCATGAGCAGGATAAGGTTTCCGCTCTGGATCTGGGGGCTGACGATTACCTGACCAAGCCTTTCGGCACGGATGAGCTGCTTGCACGGGTGCGGACAGCCATCCGCCATACCCGCACCTCCTCCGGCAACAGTGAGATCGCCCAGCAGGGAACCTATACAGTGGGCGAGCTGACCATTGATTACAACAAGCATCAGGTATTGATCCGCGGCGAGAACGCCAAGCTGACCCTCAGTGAATTCCGAATCGTGGCGCTCCTCGGCAAGCACGCCGGCCGGGTTCTGACCTATGATTACATCATCAAGGAGCTGTGGGGGCCGCGCGCCAGCGGAGACAACCAGATTCTCCGGGTCAACATGGCCAACATCCGCCGCAAGATTGAAAAAAATCCCGCTGAGCCGGAATACCTCTTCACCGAGGTAGGCGTAGGCTACCGTATGGCAGAATCCGAAACCTGACCGTCGGCCGCGCCGCCATCCAGAAATGTTAAAGATCCCCCCAATCAGATCTGTCAGACAGGTCTGGTTGAGGGGATCTTCTGATGAAGCCGCAGATTTTTGGAAATAAAAACGCCCCATTTGGCAGACAGCAGATCGCACCGTCTGGCAAATGGGGCTTGTTATTTCAGGAGAAAGCGTTCTGTTCTTTACTTGCGGTAGGATTCCGCCAGCGCCTTGAACCGGGGCAGCGCCCGTTCGATCATTTCCGTCTGGACGCAATAGGCAATCCGGAAGTGGCCGGGAGCGCCGAAGCCGCTGCCGGGAACCAACAGCAGATCAAACTGCTTGGCCCGTTCACTGAACGCCATGTCGTCCGGCTCCAGAGACTGGGGGAACAGGTAGAAGGCCCCGCCGGGCTGGGCCACATGATATCCCATCTCCCGCAGGGCGTCCGTCAGCAGGGCGCAGTTGCGCTCATAAACACCGATGTCGGAGGTCAGATCGCAGCACCGGGATACCACCTGCTGGAACAGGCTGGGGGCATTCACATAGCCCAGAGAACGGCCGGCTCCGGCTGTGGCGGCATATACGGCCTCCGCGTCCGTCACCTGCTTCGGCACCAGCACATAGCCCAGACGTTCGCCGGGCAAGGACAGGGATTTGGAGTAGGAGTAACACACAATGGTGTCCTTGTAGACCTGCGGAACCCAGGGAACCTCCACGCCGTGGAAGGCGATCTCCCGGTAAGGCTCGTCGGAGATCAGGTAGATAGGATGGCCATAAAGCGCTTCCTTGGCCCGGAGGATGGCCGCCAGCGTTTCCAGCGTCTGCCGGGAGTAGACCACGCCGGAGGGGTTATTGGGGGAATTGATGATCACGCCCTTGGTGCGGCAGGTCACAGCCTGCTCAAAAGCGGAAAAATCGATCTGGAAATGTTCGATCTCCGGCGGGATCACCTTGACCTTGCCCTTGGCCCCCTCAATGAACACCTGATATTCCGGGAAAAACGGCGCAAAGAGGATATACTCATCGCCGGGGCAGGTCAGCCCATTGAACACGCAGCAAAGAGACGCCGCTGCGCCAACGGTCAGATACAGCTCGTCCGCCGTGTACTGCTCCCCAAAGCGACGGTTCAGGGAATCCGCGATCCGCTGCCGTGCGCCGGCATCGCCGGGTGCGCTGGTATAGCAGTGGATAGTATCCGCCTGCTCCTTCAGCAGCTGAATGGCAGTGTCGTTCACTTCTGCCGGAGCGGGTACGCTGGGGTTACCCAGAGAAAAGTCAAACACGTTCTCCGCGCCGACCTCGGCCGCCCGCTGACGGCCGTATTCAAACAGCTCCCGGATCACGGAACGGGCCGTACCCAGCTGCAGCATCCGTTGAGAAACCATAGAAACGCCTCCTGACTTTGCAATCCGTTTTTGATTTGGCAAAAAGATACTGCTTTTATTTTAACGCCCGCCGTCGCTGCTGTAAAGCGGCATCCCCGCCCAATCGGCGCAGGAAAGTCCCCGCTTTTTTGTGTTTGTTTCACACAGATTTCCCTGCCGGGCAAGCACTTCCTCCGCAGCCGCAGCATTTTTTTTGCTTTTTTTTGCTTTAATATAAAAATTGACTTGACAAATTGCTTCATTTGGGGTATCCTAAACAAGCACGCACGGCCAGTGATTCACACGGCATAATGGTGACATAGCCAAGTGGTAAGGCAAGGGTCTGCAAAACCCTGATTCCCCGGTTCAAATCCGGGTGTCACCTCCAGAACGAAACCCTGTAACCGCAATGGTTACAGGGTTTTTATCATGCTTGTTTTAAGGCGTTTACCCCATCTTTTACCCCTTACAGAAATTTTACCCCATTTTAGGAGCCGGAAACGGTCTTGATGAACTGCTCCATGCGGCTTGCGCTGTCCTGTTTCATTATTCTACTGCATCTTTGTCGGCGTGTTTGTCTAACATAAGATTGTGAACTGCAAATAATCAAGTTGATTCAGGAGATTAGACGGGAGAAAAAATAGATGCTACACATAACAAGCAACTACGCATTACAGACGAGCGCCACCGGGTCATCGAAGGGGTAGACTGCCTGAATGGTACCGACGACCAGTTCCTGCATGGCAGAAAGAGTGTGGTCGATCTCCTGCACCGCAGGCAGTTCCATGGGGCGCACCACAAGGACTTTCATTTTTTCTGTGCGGATATGGATTTCCTCCTTCTTCAAAAGAAAAGCGGCAGCGACAGATTCCTCTGCCGTTGCCGCAAATGGTGATTTTTATTCTTTTTTTGATGCCAGCGTCCGGGTCTTCAGCAGGGCATTCTCCAACGCCCGATGATCTTCATGCTCCTGCCACCATTGTGGACGCAGGAATCCCAGCACCTCAGCTGCCCATTCATAATCGGCTCGTTCCAGTGCGCCGCCCAGCAGCCCCTGCCGGAATTTCCGATGCCGCTCCCGCACCGCCGGGTCCACGCTGTCCCGTTCCAGATACAATTCCAGAAAACCGCCGATGACAGCTGCTTCCTCCATCGTGTAAAACATATCCGCCCCTCCCGCAAACAGGGGATATTGTAACACAGACCGCGGAAAATGAACACCTCTTTTTTCACTCCGACTGCCTGTTGCGCGGATACCGCGCCTGTGATACACTGTGCTTACGAACAAAAATATGAGGAGGCGGCTGTGATGATATGGTTTTGGGAGCTTTCATGGTTGTGGAAGATGCTTGGCGTCGCTTTACTGGTTTCTGCGGTATGCGTCGCCGCGGCCACGCTGATCGGCAAGGCGGCAAAAATCCGCCTTGGCAAAAAGGTTTTCCTGCTCGTTGGGATCTTGGCCTTTGTGATCTCTATTCTTGTGATCTTCTTCCTTGCACAGACACCAGCGCTGCTCTGAGTTACCGCTCCGAATCTCTGTTTCGCTCAGGTGCTCGCTTTGGCTTGTCGATCCTGCCGCTCCATACCTCGTCAATGGTCCTGCTCCACGCATCCCGAAGGGACTCCACCGGCAGGCCGTTGGCTTCAAAGCCTCGCTGGATCACGCGGTAATAATATGGGGACGGCAGTGCAGGCTGGCGGCAATACGGCTCTGCCATGATATAGACCATGACGGGGAGCTCAGCGCCAGCCGCGTCTTTAACAGTCATCGTTTCTTTCGTGTAGTGGCGGGGATACCCCTCATACCGGTTCAGAGACTGTTCACAGTTTTTCGTGAGCTTCCACAGCAGTCCGTGGACAGTATTGCCTTTCCGGGGCGCCACCGTAGCAAAGCCGCTGCCGCGGAACCGCAGTTCGTAGTTTTCCACCCTGACCAGTCCCACGATCTCGGCATCCGGACAGCGCTGCGCCATCTGCTCCAGATCAAGGTTGCTGCCGTAGGCAAAATACAGATTTTCCCCCACGTCACACCTCCAGCACCGGCAGTCTGTGTGCAGGCTATTGTGATGTTTGATGTTAGAAAAGCCGCCCTGGGCATCTGATGATCTCAGAAGCCCAGGGCGGCTTTTCCATATATGATTCGGTTGCTTTTAACTGCGGCGTTTACGGGCTTACACGGCGCTTTCTTCGTAGGGTGTGTCCGTATATATCCGCAGTGTCTGCTTGATCGGCCACACAGGGCGCGACAGGGGACTGTGCGGGGGTATAAATCTGTTTCCTAAGAAACAGGCTTCCTGCCTTATGTGCTGTTTATGACGCACTGTCCAACGGATTCGGGCGGTATCCATCCATAAGTTCATCATTTTCCATGATGAAGGGACGTGTCGTATCCTGGCCCCATGCGGTATCGTATTTTTCCATCAGATAATCGCTCAGTTCGGTTCTGTTCTGAATCTTTACAAGGCGGTACGGCTCCTGAAAGGCGACCTTTTCAATGAAGTACAGGCTCCCGTCCTCTGCCGGCAGTAATACGCCCACGTGCCCGATGAACAGCGTATTGTCCGTATCCGAAAATCGGTCATGGAGGACAACGGAGATCAGACGGGCAGAGCTGTCTTCAAAGGAAATCCCGCGCTCCGACCAGCCCGCCTGAAGCGCTTTGACCTGATCCGCCACCTCCGTGGTATCTGCGGCAGTTACCGGTGCAAACAATGCGCAGAACTTGGACGTGCTGTCTCCGCAGAGAACGGCGGGATCTGCGGCCAGCGTTTCAAGATCCATAAAGAGGGAATCCTCGCCCTGCGTTTCCGGCTGATCCGCTCCGGCGGTGACGAGTTCACCGAACAGGCTGAAGGCCGTGATCCGGCAGTTATAGCCGGGGAAGCTGCCGTTCTTCTCCATCCACAGATCCTGCATCTCATAGGGGTCATATCTGGTCTCGGTGGGAGCGGCGCTCTCAAACCCGCCTGTCAGCCATTCGCTCTTGACGCTGGCATTGAACTGATCCACGCGGTCCAGCAGCAGCTTTGTTCGGGTCTCATCCACATTGGCATCTGCAAGCGCTTCGGTGAGCAGTTTGCGCGTGTCCGCGTCCGTCAGATTGGAGTACGTTACGGTTTCCAGCGGCGGCTGCGCTGAATCCGGCTCGGCTTGCTGCCTGCAGCCTGAGAGTGCCATGAGGAGGAAACCGACCACCAGAAGCGTGGTCAGGGAATTTCTTTTCAGTTTCATAATTGATTTTGCCTTTCCTTTCATCGATCCTTGCGGGACAAAGCTGAATCTGCTGCACGGAACACTTAATATGGTAACCGACTCAGCAGGAAAAGTCCATATCGAGTATAATGTTTTCTTTTCAATTAGGTTATGGAGCCCACTTCAGATTATGTGTCCGACTCCCATCTGATAGGAAAAGCCGCTGCCTCACACGCCAGAAGAGGGGCGGGTGAGACAGCGGCTGCTGGTTTTCTTTGTTTTTAAGCCTTGGTGTTCGAACCACACCAGACCATAAATTCGGCAGGGCGCATCTTAAAAATGTCGCCTCTCGTGGGGCAAAACTGAAATTTTGAAAAATAGAGTTTTCCGATCCTGTACACATGGCTGTTCAGGCAGCAAAAATCCTCGAACCGCTGCGGTGCAGCGATCCGAGGACTTCCGAGGACTTTGGTTTGCTTGTGAGCGCCTTATCTCTTCTTGTAAACGACCATCTCCGGGTTTTTGCCGTCTTCCTCATAGGTACAGACCAGCAGAAAATCCATGTTCGCGGCAATGCCGAAGCATCGATCTCCCCCAAATTCACATTCCAGCTGGTTGCCGAGATAGGTTGCCTGATCGTCAAGGAATTTGACGGTTTTTCCGTTGGGAAGGCGGTATGCAAGGTTGATATACTTGCCTACAAGCGCGTTGAGCTTTTCCACCTTGGGCATCCCGGCAATGTGCAGATTGTTGAATTCGTCCATCAGCGCTTGCTTATATTTCTCAAACGCCTCTGCGCCGCCAAGGTTTTCATACCGCTTCCAGTAATTGAGCTTGGGCAGCGTGTCCTTCAGGTAGGCCCGCGCCTGTTCCGCAGGGAATTCCACGCTGGCCATGTTCTGCACGCAGACCTCGATCAGGTCGTCTAAATTGTGGTACATATATTCGCCGTCGGCATAGCACCACTTACAGTATTCCTCATTGAAAAAGCCGTCCGTCTCCCTGCTGATGTCGCCGTCCGCAAGGGGCATCCCGCAGCATTGGCAGATAAGCTGTCTCGGTGAGCCGAGCAGCGTATTGATGGAGACATCAAAGAGCTTTGAGAGCAGCTTCAGGGTTTCGATATTCGGCGTTGTCTCGCCGTTTTCCCAGCGGGAGACCGCCTGACGGGTCACAAATACCTTTTCCGCAAGCTCGTCCTGTGACAGTCCCATCTTTGTCCTGAGCTCTAAAATCACATTTTTGGTATCCATACGAGCATCACCTCACGGTCATCATACCCCAAAGTTATCGGTATGACAAGCAACCCGCTGTTGCGGAGCAGAGCCGCGCCGCAGCCTTCATTTATCGCACAGTCTTTTCTCTCAGTCATCCAACTCCGTCTCATGCTTGAGGATCGCGCCGGTGGCGGCGTTGATCTCGTAGCTGTACTCCATGCCGCCGGATTTGAACTCGACCTCGTAGACGAGCTTTCCGTCCTCATCGTCCAGCTCAACGTCCATGTCATACGCCGTGTTCTCGCTCACACCCGCATGGTTCAGGGCGATGGACTTCGCCTTGGCATGACCGATGTCGCCGGACGGTACGGGCTTGGTAGGCTGCGCTCCGTCAGCCGCCTCACGCTTGCTCTCCAGAATCGTACCGGTGTAAGCATCGATCTTGTACTCAAACTCTTCGCCGCCTTGGCTCGTGATCTCGACCTCATAGTATGCGGGAAATTCATCAAGTTCGGGATCGACTGCGCTATACGCCATCTTGGCGGTGGAGACCTTCCCAAACGCCGCCGCAGCAATATCCATAGCCTTGTCCGTGCCGATGGGCATGGCGGGTGCGCCCGCCTCGGCAAGATCCTTCAGTTCCTCCACTGAGAGCTTTGCCAGCGCGTCAAACTTGAGTGCGGAGTTGAGTGCGAGCACGTGGTTCACCAGCGCCGCTTTTCCTGTGGAAATGTTGTTTTCCCGGGCCTGCTGTTCCCGCCCCGCGTCCTGCGTCAGTGTCTGCGTCAGGACGGCGGCCTTCGCTTCGCTGGTCTGCAACACGCCGTCCACGGTGCTGGTCAACTCGCGCTGGAGCTTTTCCGCACGGGCGCTATCCTTGTCCTCCACTGAGATCATGATGGCGGAGGAAATGCTGTCGAGATAGCCGTTGCGCACAAGGCTTCCCACGATGGCATTTACCGCCACATCCAGCTTCGCGCCCTTGAGGTCAGTTCCATTGCTCATATCCGCAAGGATGGCTTTTGCATCCTCGTTGAGCGGCGTACAGGAAAGCACCTTCTCGCTCCGGTTCACCTTCAGTTCAATGCTGGGGTTCACATCCAGCGACACCACGGACGCCACCGCGTTCGCCCGCTGATAGAACACGCCTCCGCCGCCAAGCAGCATTACAGCAAG
Organism: uncultured Oscillibacter sp.; assembly: GCA_900544615.1. Lineage (GTDB taxonomy): Bacteria > Bacillota > Clostridia > Oscillospirales > Oscillospiraceae > Oscillibacter. The sequence continues at coordinate 25,028 of UQVS01000025.1, forward strand.
GCAGGCGGCAATGAGCGATGTCCATTTTCTATTTGCCGTTTTCTTTGTTGTCATGGGAATTACCGTTCCTTTCCGCTCTTCACAGCGGGAGAGAACGCCGTTCACATCATCCGGCGCAGTCTTTTTAAGCGCCGCAGCCAGCCTCTGCTCCATTTTTTCATTGGTCATCGGGCGTCATCTCCTTCCAGAAAGCTGCGCATCTTTTTCAATGCTCTGTGATATTTCGACAGGATGGTGGGGAGCGGCAGCTCAAGAAGCGCCGCGATCTCCCGGTGCTTCAGACCCGTAACGGCGTGGAGCAGCACGATGCGACGCTCCTCGTCAGTGAGGCTTGCCAATGCGCCTTGCAGCAGCGCGCGCTCGTCGGCGTCCAGTCCGCACTCTCGCGCGGGAATGGCGTCCCATTCCTCCTCGCTGAGGGCGGCATGGCGTTCCTCCCGCCGCAGGCGCATCAGGCACAGGTTTCGGCACACGGCCAGCAGCCAGCCCATAGGCGATCCGGTGAGTCGGTACTGTTCCGCGCAGTCCCATACCTGTACATAGACGTCCTGCGTCAGGTCCTGCGCGTCGTGCGCGTTTTTGAGGTAGGACAGCGCTAAGCCGTACACCGCCGATCTCGTGCGCTGATACAGTTCCGCCAGCGCTTCGCGCTCACCGCCGGCAATGTGAATCAGCAACTGCTGCAGCTTGTGCCGATCCTCTGCCGGAGCATATTCGGTTGTCATCAGCATACTGAGCATAGGCTTTCATCTCCTGTCATCCGTGTAATGCACGGAAAGGACGATTTATTGCATTTGGAATGAAAAAATTTTTGATCAAGATCCGCTGAGCACCTTGTAAACGCGGACAAGCGCTGCTGTCTCACAGATAAACCGATCTGCCAGCGTCTGCTCCTCCCACCATGTTCTCTGCCGCGTTGCGTCCTGCCCCGCGGCCTGCTCCGCCTCCGCTTTGGCAGTGCGGATGGCTTTCTGTGCGGAGAGCCACCGGCCGTAAGCCCCGCCATACAAGTCCTTTTTCAGTTTCCGCAGCGCGGCCTTGTACGCTTTCTCCGCTCCGCTGGGGCCGTTGTAGTTGAGCCGAATGGCCAACTTCTGAAAGGTCATTCCCTTATCATCTGATTGACCGATGCCGTGGTAACTGCACACCAGATTCAGCTCTCTGGGCGTCAGCACCTCCCCTATCCGCTGCATCAGCAGCGTCCGGCGCATCAGGCGGTCATAGGCCACGGCGGGATCACCGCCGCAGTTGACGGAGAACACATCGTCACCTAACTGCCGGACGCAAAACAGCGTCCGGTAGCCTAATGCCATCGCCGCCATCCGAAACATAGTCTCCTAATCATGGTCACAATCGATTAGCCCTATCGGCTCCACTGCTGTCATGATCATTTGTTTTGCTTCGTTTACTCTCTTACACCAAATAAATCAGATTGATGCTCTTCTTGGAAAAATTGCAGTCTTTCTATCTCAAAGTAACTATTTGACGCCACAAACGCCTGATTGAATGTACACTCATATTGTAATGCGCATACGTTCATTACCTCAATAACCTCTGGATTTGCAATTGCACCAATACACCCTATCCACTCAGGCTGTTTTTCCTTCTCAAACAGCAGCCACGCTCCTTTTGGAAAGACAGGAACTATTATATTGATACCTGACGATTTATTAATTTCGTAGTAGCAGTTGCGTGGAACGACCAAATCTCTATCTGTTTGATTTATTAAAAATGCAACGTCCAACTTATCCAGTATACAGTCGACTTCTCCTGTGCTAATCATTCCGAAATATGAAAGTGCATCATGGTTCTCTTGCTCAGAAAATAGTTCCGCAGTAAAAGAATTCTGTTTCATAGTCTTATACGCCAAACTGCTCCTAACCATCGCCGCCTTAATGTATTTCTTGATGATGTCTTTATCATCCTGTGACATTGGAAGGCTTCCTATTTCCGCATTTTCTTTTTGCATATAAGTTTTATAGAACTTATGATTTAACTTCGCCAACGTGTCTTCAACAGTTCTATTCCAAAAATTTTCGCCAAAATCAGAATAGTATCCTTTTGACGTTCCAATCTTATTGGATGCCGCTTTCATAATGCTTCCTGATGAAATATCTAAGTACCATACCTTTTTCTCCGAATCCGACTCGTCTCGAAAATATTTTAAGATACTATTAGGAAGTTGAATGTGCGAATTGATAGCCATGCGTCCTGCTTTCTCCTTATTTCTCTTAAATTAAATACTTAAATAATTTTTACATTATAGTATAGCAGGGACTTCAGCTTTCACCAAGAGATAGAGATATATTTTTTATAAGAAAAAGCATTCCAAACAATAAGTCTGGAATGCTTTTGGTACGCCCGACTGGATTCGAACCAGCGGCCTTTAGAGTCGGAGTTATCAGGCCGGCAAACTGGAAAGCTCTGCAGGACAACGGTTTGGTTGGTATCGCACAAATTTTTGGCATTTTGAGAAAAAACCTCGGAGGCCTTACAGGGCAGGGCTTCCGAAGTTTTTCGCGGTAGTAGTCAAATAGTAGTCTGCGCGTTATACAAGCAACTCCATCAATTTCCTTGCGGCATCCATACAATCCTGTGCTTCCTCTTCGGACACAGGCATATAAGAGTCAGATGGATAGCGGGTTTCAATATAAAACTGGTTTACATACGCACAGTCTCTGAGGTTACCTTTCAACGGTGCCCCTGCCGCAGTTGCCTTTCTGCACAGAAATACAAGGCTATGTCCATCCAACAATTCGCCTGTCATTTTGAGCAGCCAACCCTTCAGCATCTTCTCCATCGCCTGTTGGCAATGAAACGCGACTAAATCGTTACCACCGTCATGCTCCATTAAGATTTCCGCACCTCGCAGGTCATGTGCCGCTTTTTCAAACCAGTCCTTATATCGAAGGCTGTCACCCATAGAGTACAACCCCCTCCCTGTTCAGCTTGTGGGCAAAGCTCTGGCTATCTGCCACACTGCGTTCCCACTCCTCCGGCGTATACAAAAGGAAGTCAATCGGCGTATCAGATTCCGTATCACAATACAAATCTGTCAGCAGTGAACGCTTATCATGGGTTGACGCAATGATGCAAAGGTCAATATCACTCTTTGCTGTCGCGGTTCCCTTCGCCTGCGAGCCAAACAGCAGAATCTTCTGCGGATCACAGAGCTGGATAACCTGTTCTCGAATCGCATTTAGCTTTTCCACTGTATCGCCTCCTCACAGCCAATTCTCTATTTGCAGTATAACATGAAATTCTCAAAAATAAAAGCGATTTTTATGGCAGTTTCTTTCAGCCTTCTCAATGACTTCTGAACACGGGTGCGACCCGGTTCATTTGTGCAACCTTATCTGGCCGTCAAGCCAGAAATCCTTACGGCGCAAGGGCGCCCACGCACAAGGACAACATAAAAAGTATCGTTCAGAGCAATGCAAAGCGG
>UQVS01000026.1 GCA_900544615.1 uncultured Oscillibacter sp.
TTTCCTCATTATAGCATACCGCGAGAGTTGGTGCGAGACTTTGTCAACAGCGCCAAAATGTCCCAGAGCTGAAACGACGGCGGCTGACCACAGCCGCCGTTTGTCACATCGGAAGGAGGGCTGCCTATGGCCACGACCTACTACAAGAAGCACAAAATCAGCAAGGGCGAAACCATCGCACAGTCCTTGAAAGAGCGGTTTGACTACGGGCAAAACCCGGACAAGACCGAGGGCGGCGAATTGATCTCGTCCTACGGCTGCGACCACATGACTGCCGATGCCGAGTTTCTTTTGAGTAAGGCCAAGTACAAGGCCACCACAGGCCGGGAGCAGCGGCGGGACGCGGATGTGCTTTGCTATCAGATCCGCCAGTCATTCAAGCCCGGGGAAATCACGCCAGAGGAGGCAAACCGCATCGGCTATGAAACGGCGATGCGCTGGACAAAGGGCAAGTATGCCTTTTTCGTTGCCACCCACACGGACAAGGCACACATTCACAATCACATTTATTACAACTCAACCTCGCTGGACTGCACCCGGAAATTCCGGGACTTCATCGGCTCTGGCCGTGCGGTGCGGCGGCTCTCTGACCGCATTTGCCTTGAAAATGATCTGTCCGTCATTACCAACCCCAAGCTGCACAGCAAGGGGTGCTTTCTCCATTATGGGGCGTGGCTGGGGACGGAGCGGCAGCCCTCGTACAAGGAGCAGCTACGGCTTGCCATCAATGAAGCTCTTGCCAAACGCCCCGCCGATTTTGATGCTTTCCTCCGGCTCATGGAGTCGTCCGGCTACACGGTCAAGCATGGGCGCGGCGGTACGATTTCTTTTCTTGTTCCAGGGCAAGAGCGGGCGACACGGCTGCGGGCGTCCACCCTTGGGGACGGCTACGATCCCGAGGACATCAAGGCTGTCATCGCTGGGGAGCGCCCGATCCCGGAACAGCCTGTTTCTGTGCCTGCGCCCCCTCGCCGTGTCAATCTGATCGTGGATATACAGGAGCGGTTGCGCTCCGGCAAGGGGGCGGCCTATGCACGGTGGGCAAAGGTCTATAACCTTAAACAGATGGCGGCGGCACTTCAATTCATGCAGGAGCAGAATATCACCGAGTATGACCAACTCTCCACCAAGGCCGAGGACGCCGTTTCCCGTTTTCACGCTCTGACCGAGCAGCTCCGGCGGACGGAGGCTGACCTGTCCGTAACCTCCGAGCTGATGGGAGCCGTGGTGCGGTACGCTAAGACCCGCCCCGTCTTTGACGGGTACAAAGCTGCCAAGTACAGCCGAAAATACCTTGCCGAGCATGAGGCGGAACTGGCGGACTACCGGGCGGCCAAGGCCACAATGGGAGAGCTGCTGGGCGGTGAGAAGTTGCCAAAGATGGCAGAGCTAAAAGAAAAACGCCGCCAACTGGCGACGCGGAAAAAGGCGCTCTATACCGAGTACCGCTCGGCGCAGGAGGAAATGCGGCAGGCTGTGGCGGTCAAGGCCAACATCGACCATCTGCTGGGTGTCACAGACGGCCAGCGCAAAAAGGAACAGGAGCGATAGCGAACGGTGACGCAGACAGATTACTTTGGGACAAAATGTCCCAAAGCCGGGTTTGGGGTGGCTCCCCAACAAGCGTTTTTGCAGCCCGCCGGGATGCAAAAATAGCAAGTGTGGCTACACTTGCCCTGCTTGCCGTTAGTGCGTACCCCGGAAACCCCACGAAAAAACGGAGGCAGCGCCGTTTCTTACGCTCCCTCCGTTTCTCTGGCTTTTTGTATTCCCTCTGCGGTGGCTTCCATGATCGTCAATTCATTCTCGTCCATTGTGTTTAGCATCCTGTCAATGTGCTGGCGGCAATCACTTTCTTCGTTCTGCTTGTCAGGATAGAAGAATTGATCGACGGAAATATCCAGCAGAGTGACAATTTTATAAAAGGTATTCAAGCTCGGATGCTGACCACGATTTTCAAAATACATAATGGAACGAGGTGTACGATCAACGAGCTGCGCGAGGTATTCCTGTGTCCAGCCTTTGGCTTCTCTTTTGCGTTTGATCTCCCGGCCTAAAGCATGAAAATCAAGCCGCCTTTCGTCTTGGTACATTCTCATATCACCCATATATTATTTTACATTTCAGGTCTTGCTATGAGAACGAAACATAGTTTTATGTTTTGGTAGTATTTTATTTTACCGGCGTATTCAGCAACGACATTGATAGATTGAAAGAATGGCGGTAAAATAAATGCGGATAAAATTTGAGACTCCATAATAGATACATATTTCTCTGCTATACTTGAAAAGTTGGAGGTGGAACAATGCAGAAGATTTTAATTGTCGAGGACGATATTGACATTCAGGATATATTGAAAAACCATCTGATTGATGCGGGATATGAAGTTGCTGTTGCTTCTGACGGCGTGGCGGGGATTGCAATGTTTGATGATACAATCGACCTTGTGCTGTTAGATATTATGCTCCCTAAAATCGACGGCTATGGTGTATGTGAGGTCATTCGCAAAAGGTCACAAGTCCCTATTATTATGCTTACTGCGCTTTCGGATGAAGAAAACCAGTTGCGGGGTTTTGAACAGCAGATTGACGATTACATTCCAAAGCCCTTTTCGCCCAAAATCCTGCTGTGCAAGATTGCGGCTATTCTTCGCCGTAGGACTGCGGAAAATCAAAATCAATCCCTGCTTACTTATAAAGAGCTGAGTATGGATGTTGACGGATTCCATGTATATCAAGGCGGAAACGAGGTTGTTTTAACCAGCAAAGAGTTTGCGCTTCTTAGGCTTATGCTTGAAAATCAGGGAAAGGTCTTTACTCGGCAAATGCTACTTGACCGATTGTGGGCGGACGATTTGGAGGTCGAAGATCGGATCGTTGATAGTCACATAAAGAACATTCGCAAAAAGTTAAATGCTGACTATATAAAAACAATTAGAGGGGTGGGATACAGAATTGATAAGGAAAATTAAAACGAGCCTAACGGCAAAGCTCTTTTTAGCGACAACGGTTCTTTTGATTTTGGTATGTTTGCTTTCTGTTTTCAGTATGGCGAGATATATTCCCCAAACTTATAGCAATCGTCTTAGCGCAGAATTGCAAAAGCAAGCAAATGATTTAGTGCCAGTATTGGAACAGGCTGATTCCTTAGAGGAATGTTATTCCCTTGTTCAGCAATTTGCCGCACAGACGAAAGCAACTGCCTATATTGAAGATGGGCATGGAGATATTTTATATTCAAGCGATGAATTGACGATAACAACGGACAAGGATTCTGTTGCTACAATTCAAGAACATTCTGATAGCGGAATCGTCACAGATGACGAGCTGCTGACAGAGGCCGGTTATGTGTTCAGCCTGTTAGGGCAGGACTATACTCTTTATGTGCAAAGTGATACGGTGTCCGTCAATCAGGCAACAGAAGCGATTTGGCAAACCGTTCCGCTGGTCATATTGGGAATTTTCTTCATGTCCATCTTGCTTTCCGTCATTTACTCACGCTATATAACAAAACCGATTATTGAATTAAGCAGTACATCGCAAAAAATGGCCCAGCTCGATTTTGAGCTGCACGGAAATTCTAACCGTTCAGACGAGATAGGAATACTCTCGGACAGCTTGAATACTTTGTCAGATAATTTACAGCATACATTGGAAGAACTGAAAAAAAGCAATTCCGAGTTAGAGGCCGAAATATCAAAAGAGCGAGAACTTGAAAAAAAGCAACAGGAATTTTTCTCGGCGGCATCACATGAACTGAAAACGCCTTTGACAATTCTGAAAGGCCATTTAATGGGGATGCTCAATAAGGTCAAAGGATATGAAAATCAAGAGGCGTATATGGAACGGTCGTTGGCCGTTGTTGAAAAAATGGAAACATTAGTGAAAGAACTGCTCTATGTATCTAAAACAGACGGAAAACAGAGAACAGAATATAAGACGATTGATTTTGCAGAGCTTCTTCGGGTACAAATAGCTGATGTGACCGATTTGCTGTCTGAAAAAGAAATCTCCCTTTCCGTGGATATTCCTGACAAAATCCTGTGTGAAGCAGACCCGGCGCAGATGGAACGAGCCATTCAAAATGTTTTGGTTAATGCCATTCGCTACTCACCGAATGGCGAGGCAATCTATGTATCCTTATCGAATGATAAAAATACCGTTTCCTGCAAAGTTGAAAATACAGGCGTCCATATTCCAGAGGAAATGATCTCCCATCTGTTTGAAGCATTTTACAGAGCGGATACCTCCCGTAATCGTAATACCGGGGGAACTGGCTTAGGACTTTATATCGTCCGCAAAATCATGGAGCTGCACCATGCAAAATACGGCATCAAAAATACAAGCAGAGGCGTGGTGTTCTGGCTTGAAATGCCGCAAGAAAGAGGTGCTATCAACTCCATCTAAACTCCATATTCCTTGCAAACTATATCCAAATCATTTTGTTATCTTATAGCTGTCCTCAAGAGGACAGCTATAATTTTTGAAAGCGAGGCAAAGCAAAATGGTAAAAGCTAAATTCGGAGCATTGGCTCTGACGGTATTGATGGGGCTGGGGGCAGTAAGCCCCTTGCACGGGCTCGCAGAGGCTCATGATCTGAACGCACCTGCTGCCAATTCTGCACAGCAGAAAACGGTCGCGTCCACATCGGATGATTCCGATGGCGTTATGAGCTACAAGGACAAGGAGAGCGGAAAGATCTTTGTCAGCGAGGACAATGGTGCAAGCTGGGTGTCCGAAGAAGATTATGACAATAGCCATCCCGCAATCAGCTATGAGTGGTGGACTTATGACGAGTACAAGGAATGGCTGGAGCAGGAAAAGAAAAATCTTCAGGAAATGGCCGATGACCACACAATGGTTGAAACCAGCGAGGGATCTTTCGAGTGGACGCAGGAAATGACAGATCAGAGCATTGCTGAATATGAGCAGACCCTGAAAGACATCAAAAACGGACTTCTCGTGTCAAAATCCGTGGATGGAGATACGGAGTGCATGACAACTTTCAATCCTAATTGGGTTGGCAGCACTACCGATTAACAGCCTATCATGTTGATTTAGAAACTGCCGCACGACGGCAAAAGAAAAAAAGCCGTCGTACAGCAGCCCTATCGACACGCCCATTTGAAGCGGCGGCTTTGATTTTCAGAGCCGCCGTTTCTTTGCGCCTACACACAAACCAATGACGACCCATTGAAACTGTAAAGGCACGGTGGCCTACGGAGGATCGCCGTGTCTATTTTTATATTCTGTAATCCCCCTAATAATCTGCGGTCAAAAAAAGCCCATGCTCCGCAGCGGAGTATTCCGGACATGAACATGAAATAAATAAGTACAATAATAACGGTAATATTTCGCGCGTCCGCATAGCGTCCTGCTGTGCGGGCGTTTTTATATGTCTGCACCTTGGGACAATTTGTCCCAAAGCAGCCAGTCCCGGCTGTCGCTCTCCGCCGCCCTCCGTTCAGATCGCCATTCACCCCCTAACCATCTGAACGGAGGAATTACAAATGACGACCATCAATCTGAAGGACTTTTACGCTTGGTACACCCATGATGAATACATCGAAGTTTCCGACGAAGTGGCCGCCGAACTGAAGGCGGACAAGCTGTATGAGGCAGCCTATCAGCGGCGCACGACCCGCAATAAGGCGCAGTATTCCCTCAACTGTGACGATGGGATCGAATACTCGGCCTGCCTGCATGAGCCGACCCCGCAGGAGCTTCTGGATCGTATGGAGCTGTTCGTCCACCTGTGGAATGCCCTCAACTCTCTGCCGGAGGTGCAGGGTGTCCGGGTGGAGGCGCATCTGATCCTCGGCAAGAGCTACCGCCAGATTGCCCGGGAGCAAGGCGTGGACAAAAGTGCCGTCCGACATTCTGTCAAAAGCGGCAAGGCGGCTATGAGAAAATATTTGAAAAAATTTCTCTAAGGGTATCTCCATTTGCCCGATTTTTGTCCTTGGTATATGAGAGGTAGTTGATGCTCTGTCACGGATCGTCGCTGCCCGCTGTGAGGGAGCGCCGCATTGAATATGAGCTGTCTTATGACAGGCCAACAGGAGCGGGTGCGGCGCTCCCGCCTTTCAAAAACACCTTGGGACATTTCGTCCCAAGGTCATAAGTCACAGGCCAGCGCTTTTATGAGGCGCTGGCCTTTCCCTGTTGCCGAGAATTGAAAAGGAGGTCTTTATGCAGCAGAGAAAACAACATACCGCATTTGCTGTGGATGGCTACGCCATCACCGCCAGCTTTGCAGACTGCAAAAATGCGGCAGCGCTCCATCATGTAAAGCAGATTTTACTATCTTCCTTTGCCAACAATACGGCAAAAAATAGCTCCGGCGACATCCTTGCAATCCCTCCTGAACAGAGGGATAATAATAGTGGGGGTAGTCCCTATGTACCTTGAAAATTTCATATTCCCCGCGTATTGATTGCGTTCTTTTATTGACCCATCGACAAATGAAAGGACGGATCAATATGATAAAAGACAGAATGATGACAGGCAATCGGGTTGATTGCCTATACCGCGTGTCTACCGATAAGCAGGTGGACTACAACGATAAAAGTCAAGCCGACATTCCCATGCAGCGCAGAGAGTGCCATCGCTTCTGTGAAAAAATGGGCTGGACGATCGTTCACGAGGAACAGGAGGACGGCGTGTCCGGGCATAAGGTTAGAGCCGAAAACCGGGACAAGCTGCAAATCATCAAGGAGCGCGCCAAGCAGGGGAAATTCGATATTCTGCTTGTGTTCATGTTTGACCGCATCGGGCGTATCGCCGATGAAACGCCCTTTGTAGTGGAATGGTTTGTCAAGAACGGCATCCGGGTCTGGAGTACGCAAGAGGGTGAGCAGCGTTTTGATAATCACACGGACAAGCTCACCAACTACATCCGCTTTTGGCAGGCTGACGGCGAAAGTGAAAAGACTTCAATTCGCACAAAAACCGCTCTCGGCCAGCTCGTCGAGGACGGCGGTTTCAAGGGCGGTCTTGCTCCTTATGGGTATGACCTTGTAAAGAGTGGGCGCTTCAATAAACGCAAGCACGAAGTTTTTGAGCTGGCTGTCAACGAGGCCGAGGCCGCTGTGGTACGGATCATCTTTGACAAATATGTGCATGAGGGTTTCGGCGCTCAACGGATCGCCACCTACTTAAATAATCTTGGCTATCGGGCGAGAACGGGTAAAATGTGGCATCACGCCAGCATCCGCGGTATCATTTGCAATCTGACATATACTGGGGTACTTCGCAGCGGCAAAAGCCGCTCCCAAACGCTGCCCCACTTGCAGATTATAGAACAGGAGCTGTTCGAGGCTGCACAGCACATTCGTACCTCCCGTGCCAACTCCGCCGAACAGGAACGGCGTGTACCGCTGAATACCCGTGGCCAGTCCTTGCTGGCCGGGAATGTCTTTTGCGGGCATTGTGGCTCCCGGCTGGCGCTCACCACCAACGGCAAGGCTTATCCATGCAAGGAAGATGCTCACCGCATTGTAAAGCGTGTACGGTATATCTGCTACGGCAAGACACGCAAGCAAACCGAATGTGACGGGCAAACGGGCTACACGGCGCATATACTTGACGGTATCATTGATAAGGTGGTGCGGCAGATTTTTGAGCGGATGAAAGCAATCCCTAAAAGCGAGATCGTTAATATCCGCTACCGTGAAAAGATGGAAGAACGGAAGGCACTTCTCAAAAGTGCAAAATCAGACTACGCCAAGGCCGCCGCCGAGCTTGATACGCTCCGGGCAGAGGTCATTAAATCTCTCCGGGGCGAAAGTGCTTTTTCGCAGGATTTGCTTGGTTCTTTGATTTCTGACTGTGAGACAAAATGTCTCGAAGTTCAGCACACTATGGAGGCGGCGCAGGCGGCCTACGACGAGGGACAGGCCATGCTGGACGCCTTAAACGCTCAGTATGACGATATTATTTCATGGGCGGATATGTACGACAGCGTCAGCACGGAGTCAAAGAAAATGATTGTGAGCTGCCTGATCCGGCGTGTGGAAGTGTATCGAGACTATCGGCTGCATATCGACTTCAACATTGACTTTGAGCAGTTCAGCGCCGGGCTGGACATTTCGGCAATCGCCGCATAAAAAAAGCCCGCTTCAAAAGGGAAGCGGACATAAAACAAAAAACTTGCTTTTTTCAAAGCAAGCATTTATTAAGAATACTCAGCGCACCCGATTGGTGGAGATAAGCGGGATCGAACCGCTGACCTCTTGACTGCCAGTCAAGCGCTCTCCCAGCTGAGCTATACCCCCGTATAAGGGGTGCGCTGAGTAATTTCTTATTCAATTAGTGGCGAAACTATTCAACATTCCGGCCAAATTCCAACGATCAATCGCTTTCTTTCAGCGCCGCTCGCTCGGAACAATGAATACTATACCAGCATCTACGCAAAATGTCAACACAAATTTTCGCTTTTTTCGCTTTTTTTCGAAATGCGGCAGAATGAACAAAGGAGAGGGCGGCAGATACCGCCCTCCTTGTGAGACTTGCAATCACTTCGGATGGGCCTGCCATGCGTTGTGGTCGGTATGAAGCAGGTGGTGGGATTTCTCGCCCAACGGCGCGCCGAGGTATTCCTGATAGAGCGTCTGGATCTCCGGGTTTTCATGGGAGAAGCGAATGGCAGCGTTGGCGTCCAGATTCCACAGCTGGTCACCCCGGTAAGAAGCGTATTCTGTACCCTCATGGATCGGCTGCCCGCCGCCTCCGGCACAGCCGCCGGGGCAGGCCATGACCTCCACGAAGTCGTACTGTACGTCCCCCTTGGCCAGCGCGTCCATCAATGCACGGGTATTGCCCAGACCGCTGACCACTGCGACACGCAGGCTGCCGATGCCGGGGACGTGGAAAATGGCCTCTTTCCAGGGCTTGTCTCCGCGGACAGCGGAGAACGCGTCCGGGTTGGGATTTTTCCCGGTGACCAGATAATACGCGCTGCGGAGCGCAGCGTCCATCACGCCGCCGGTGGTGCCGAAGATCACGGCCGCGCCGGTGCCGGTCCCCAGAGGGCTGTCGAATTCTTCGGATTTCAGACTGGCGGGGCGGATGCAGTCGCTGCGGAACAGGCGGCACATCTCACGGGTGGTCAGAACCACGTCCACATCGGGATCGCCGCAGGCATCCTTCATGGTAGGCAGCTCACATTCCGCCTTCTTGGCGGTGCAGGGCATCAGAGAGACGACAAAAACCTTGTGGGGATCCAGCCCCATCTTTTCCGCAAAGTAGCTCTTGGCCACCGCGCCGAACATCTGCTGGGGGGATTTGGCGGTGGAGAGATTGGCGGTGTACTGGGGGTATTGGCTCTTCAGGAACCGCACCCAGCCGGGACAGCAGGAGGTGAACATGGGCCAGCTGTACTGATCCCTGTGGGTGAAGCGCTCCACGAATTCGCTGCCTTCCTCCATGATGGTGAGGTCGGCGGTGAAATTGGTGTCGAAGATGTAGTCAAAGCCGATTTGCCGCAGGGCGCTGACCATGTGACCGGTGGTGGCCTGCGCCGCCGGGAGTTGGAAGGTTTCCGCCCACGCGACCCGGACGGCAGGGGCGACCTGAACCACGGTGGTGATCTCAGGGTCTGCCAGCGCGTCCAGCACCCGGTTGGTGTCGTCACGGGCGGTCAGAGCGCCGGTGGGGCAGTGGGTGACGCACTGACCGCAGAAGGTGCAGTCGCTGTCCTTGAGATAGCGGCCGACAGCCACATCTACCGTGGTGCGGGAGCCGGTGCCTACCACGTCCCAGATGTGCATTCCCTGAATCTTGTCGCAGACCTGAATACAGCGCATACACTTGATGCACTTGCTGGCCTCGCGGATCACGGGAACGTCCATTTCCAGATGGCTCCGCTCCGGCTTCACCGGGTAGGGCTGATAATGGATGTTCAGATCGTGGGCCAGACGCTGCAATTCGCAGTTTCCGCTGCGGATGCAGGTGGTGCAGGTGGAGTTATGCTGGGAGAGAATGAGCCGCAGGTTGGTTTTGCGGGCCTCCCGGACTTTGGGCGTGTTGGTGTGAATGGCCATGCCTTCCACCACGCCGGTGTTGCAGGAGGTCACCAGTCGGTCAGTCCCTTCCACTTCTACCATGCACATCCGGCAGGCGCCGATCTCGTTGATGTCCTTCAGATAGCACAGGTGGGGGATAGGGATGCCCAGCTGCGTGGCAGCCTCCATAATGGTGGTGCCGTTTTTTACGGCCATAGCCTTGCCGTTGATCGTGATGTTTACCATTTCTCTATCCGTCCTCCCTTGAAGCTGCCGTAGCCAAAGTGATCGCACCGCAGGCAGCGCCCGGACTCCTGGGCCACTTCCTCATCCGTCATGGAACATTCCATGCACAGGAAATCGTGCTTGCGCTCGTCGGCGTCCCGTTCCTTGGAGTCGACCCGGCCGCGGGGACGAATATCGGTACAGCGGGGCGTGGGGATCTCCACATCTGCCCGGATCTCATGGCTGAAGCCAAGATATTCGTCGATGTTGTCGGCAGCGGCTTTGCCTGCTGCAATGGCACGGATGACCGTAGCCGGGCCGGTAACGCAGTCGCCGCCGGCGAATACGCCCTCCATCTCCGGCAGGCGGGTGCTGGAGTCTGCCAGCAGGGTGCCGCCCCGCTGGATCTTGATGCCAGCCTGCTCAAAGCCCTGCGATTCGATCCCCTGTCCGATGGCCACGATGATGAGATCCGCCGGAATGCGAACCGGCTCCACAGCGGCGGTATTGGGCCGGGGCCGGCCGGCCTTGTCTACCTCGCCGATGATCTGGGGCTGCGCCCACAGGGCTACCGCCCGGCCATCTCTGGCTTCGATCCGAATGGGGGCGTGGAGGGTCAGCACTTCAGCGCCCTCGGCGATAGCGCCTTCCACCTCTTCCGGCTGGGCGGTCATGTCCTCCTGACGGCGGCGGTAGACACAGGTGACTTTTTTGGCCCCCAGGCGGATGGCACTGCGGGTGACGTCCATGGCCACGTTGCCGCCGCCGATGACGGCCACGTTCATACCGGTAAAGTCCGGCATTTCATTGTCGCCGATGTGGCGCAGCATATCCACGGCGGACATGACGCCCACGGCGTCCTCACCCTCAATGCCGACTTTCTTATCCGTGTGTGCGCCGATGCAGAGATACAGGGCGTCGTACTGATGGCGGAGATCCTCCAGCGTGATATCTGTACCGATATCCACGCCGGTATGGACTTCAATACCGAGGGAGAGGATGGATGTGATCTCGCCGTCCAGCTTTTCCCGTGGGAAACGGTAGCTGGGAATACCATACCGCATCATGCCCCCCAACTGCTTGCGCTTTTCGTAGACGGTGACCTTGTGTCCCATGAGGGACAGGTAATAGGCGGCGGACAAACCGCTGGGGCCGCCGCCGACAATGGCTACGTGCTTGCCGGTAGGCTCTGCCGGCTGAGGCTGGGGAACCTCACCGGCCCGATCCACGGCGGCCCGCTTCAGGCCGCGGATATTGATGGCGTCATCCACCATGTTCCGGCGGCAGCGGGACTCGCAGGGATGCTCGCAGATATAGGCGCAGGCAGTGGCAAAGGGGTTGTCCTTCCGCACCAGGCGCACGGCGTCGGCATAGCGGCCTGCATTTACCAGAGAGATGTAGCCGGGAATGTCCACGCCTGCGGGACACATGGCCACACAGGGAACCGGGTTGTGCAGGGTACTCAGGCAGCGATGGTGGAGAATATGCTCCTCAAAATCCTCCCGGAAGCCCCGGACACTGGTGAGGATCAGGTTGGCGGCGTCGATGCCGATGGCACAGTCTGCCGTATCCACAATGACCTGAGCCGTCTCTTCCAGATGCCGCAGCATCCGCATATCTGCCTCGCCGTCCAGAATTTCGGACAGCATATCCGACAGCTGCGTTAGACCAATGCGGCAGGGTACGCATTTGCCGCAGGTCTGGGCGCGGCAGAGATCCAGAGAGTTCAAAGCCATGTCCACCGGACACAGGCCCGGAGGGCTGGCTGCGATCCGGCGCTCCATGTTCCGGTAAATCTGTTCGACAACGGCCTGCGCACGGTCCGGCGTTTTCACTTCCAGTCTGCTCATTTCGCTCGATCTTCCTTTCCTGTTTTGCTCAGCGAATTCGTATATCCAATATGTTAAAAGATTGTTTATCCAAAATACACGAAAACTCTTATAGAAATTGTACCAAATGACGAAACGGGATGCAAGGAAAGTTTTCTTTCTGACAATATGGATCGTTTTGGACTGAAAAGAAATAATTCGGGAAGAAAAATGCGGGATTCCAACGAAAATAGTTGAAAAATTTTAATAATTCCTGAACGTTTCAAAGGGGGATTCAAAAGAGAAATACTTCTGGGCAATCAGGCGGATCTGTTGGAATAACGATATATTTTGAGTAGAATAACGCTTCCCTGAAAGCACCATTGCGAAAGCGGTACAATTATTGTATAATAAGCACAACAAAAAACGAGAGGTTGACCTTTGGAAAGGGGGCGCCGGTATGGCTGTCTTTACGGTGAACGGCAGGCGTGTGACCGCCGAAAAAAATCAGAAGCTGCTGCGGTTTCTGAGAGATGAGCTGCGCCTCACGTCCGTGAAGGACGGATGCAGCGAGGGTGCCTGCGGTACTTGTACGGTGCTCATTGATGGAAAGCCCACCAAGGCCTGCGTCCCCCAGACGGATAAGCTGGAAGGGAAGTCCGTGATCACGGTGGAAGGGCTTTCCGACTGGGAAAAGCAGGTCTACACCTGGGCTTTCGGCGAGGCGGGGGCCGTCCAGTGCGGCTTCTGCATCCCCGGCATGGTGATCTCCGCCAAGGCGCTGCTGGATGTGAATCCCAATCCCACACGGGAAGAGGCTGCCTTTGCCATCCGTAACAATATCTGCCGCTGTACCGGCTATGTGAAGATCATTGACGGAATCCTGCTGGCGGCCGGATGCTTCCGGGAGGGGAAGCTGCCGGAGGAAACGGCGGACTGGAAGGTGGGCAGCCGGGTACACCGGGTAGATGTGCCGGAAAAGGTCACCGGCACCGGCCAATACCCCGATGACATCTATCTGGACGGCATGATTTACGGCAGCGCCGTCCGCAGCCAGTACCCCAGAGCGCGGGTGCTGGCCATCCATACAGAGGAAGCCAGAGCCTTACCCGGCGTGGTCTGCGTGCTGACGGCGACGGACATTCCGGGAAACAATAAGGTGGGCCACTTGAAAAAAGACTGGGATACCATGATCGCCGTGGGAGACATTACCCACTATCTGGGGGATACCGTCTGTCTGGTGGCTGCGGAGTCGCCGGAAATTCTGGCGCAGGCCAAGGCGCTGGTGAAGGTGGACTATGAGGAGCTGCCTGCCGTCCACAGCCCGAAGGAGGCCATGCTGCCGGATGCGCCGCTGGTGCATCGGGACGGCAACCTGCTGGCCCATAAGCATATCCAGCGGGGACACCCGGCAGAGGCGCTGGCAAAATCCAGATACCTGCTGACCCGGCGCTTCAGCACCCCGTGGACGGAGCACGCCTTTCTGGAGCCGGAGTGCGCGGTGTCGTATCCGGATGGAGATGGGGTCATGGTTCTCTCTGCGGATCAGGGGGCTTACGATACCCAGCATGAGATCATGGGGATGCTGGGCCTGCCTGCGGAACAGGTAAAGGTCCGCAACTGTCTGGTAGGCGGCGGCTTCGGCGGCAAGGAGGACGTAACGGTACAGCATCACGCCGCCCTCATCGCCTATCTCACGAAGCGGCCGGTGAAGGTGAAGCTCACGCGGGCGGAAAGCCTGCTGATCCACCCCAAGCGGCATCCCATGGAGATGGAATTCTCTCTGGGCTGTGACGAAAACGGGATTATTCAGGGCGTGGCTGCGGAATGTATCGCGGACACCGGCGCTTACGCATCTCTGGGCGGGCCGGTGCTGGAACGGGCCTGCACCCACGGGGCCGGGCCGTATCAGTATGAGGCATATGAGATCGACGGCTGGGCCTATTATACCAACAATCCCCCAGCCGGAGCCTTCCGTGGCTTCGGCGTGACCCAGACCTGCTTCTGCATTGAAACGCTGATGAACGAGATGGCGGATCTGGTGGGCATCTCTCCTTGGGAGATCCGGTACCGCAACGCCATCCGTCCCGGTGGGGTTCTGCCCAACGGGCAGATTGTGGATGAGTCCACCGGCCTGCTCGAAACGCTGGAGGCTGTGAAGCCCTATTATGAGGAAGCTGTGAAGAACGGCGACCCGGTGGGGCTGGCCTGCGCCATGAAGAACGCCGGCGTGGGCGTGGGCATTCCCGATACCGGCCGGGTGCGGCTGGTAGTTCAGGATGGCAAGGTACACATTTTTGCCGGCGCTTCCTGCATCGGTCAGGGACTGGGCACCGTTCTTGTGCAGACCGTCTGCGGAGAGACAGGCGTCTCCCGGAACGATGTGGTTTATGAGCGCTCCAACACATGGACAGCGCCGGATTCCGGCACGACTTCCGGCTCCCGGCAGACGCTGTTTACCGGCGAAGCCTGTATCCGGGCCTGCAAAGGACTGCGGGAAGCACTCAAGGAGAAACCCTTGACAGAACTTGAGGGGCAGGCGTTTTACGGAGAATATCTGGGAAAGACCGACCCGCTGGGGGCTGACGTACCCAATCCTGTCAGCCACATCGCTTACGGCTACGCCACCCAGCTCTGCATACTGGACAAGAATACCGGCAGGATCAAGCGGATTGTAGCCGCCCACGATGTGGGCAAGGCCGTGAACCCCATTTCTGTAGAGGGACAGATCGAGGGCGGCGTGGTCATGAGCATGGGGTATGCCCTGACGGAGCGCTATCCCATTGACGAAAATTGCCGCCCTACGGCGAAATTCGGAACGCTGGGCCTGTTCCGGGCCAACCAGATTCCGGAGATCACCCCTATCATTATAGAAAAACCGGGGCTGAAGGTGGGCGGCGGTGCCATCGGCATCGGCGAAATTACCTCCATTCCCACGGCACCCGCCATTGCGGAGGCCTATCGCCGCTACGACGGTGAGCTTCGCACAGCGCTGCCACTTAAAAACACGCCTTACGCAAAAAAATGACAGCGGAATGAACCGCTGTCAAGGGAAACTACTTTTCAGAGCTCCCGATGTTTCTGACTTGCTCCAGCGCGTCGGGGGTGTCCACATCCGTCAGTTCCAGCGCATCGGTTTCCAGCAAAAGGAGATCCTCTTCGTGACGACGGATGACGGCGCTGCCGCCCCGGTCGCCGGTCAGCTCCAGTAATTCCGGATAGAACCGGGCGGGGAAGAGACAGGGGTTGCCCCGGACGCCGCCGTGGGCCATGGCGGCGATTTTCCCCGGATTCTGCGCCCAGAGCGCCACCAGCGCTTCAGCGCTGTCCCGCTTCAGCCACGGCTGGTCGGACACCAGAAACAGCACCCCGTCACAGTCCGACAGCCGTTCCAGCCCCAGACGGACGCTGCGGCTCAGCCCCAGATCGGGTCGGTCATTGGCTACGGCGGCAAAGCCGTATTCCCCGGCCAGCGCCAGAATGTCAGGATACTGGCTTACGACCACGGTGACAAGACCGCTGGGAACGGCTTCCAGCGCCCGGCGGATGAGAGATTCCCCGTCCACCTGCGCCTTCAGCTTGTTGGAGCCGAACCGGCGGGCGTTTCCCGCCGCCAGCACCACACATCCGATTTTCAATGCAATCACCCCTGAAAAGCGTTTGATTTTGCTATAGTATACCCAATTTGTTCCCTGCAAGTCAATGACAGACAATAAAAGGAGGGATGCTCCATGAGCACAACGGTAGGAAAAAGCGTGACCCGTGTGGACGCCTATGATAAGGTCACGGGCCGCACGAAATACTACGAGGACCGAATGCCCGCCGGGGCGCTGTATATCCGGGTCAAACACGCCGAGATCGCCCATGGCTTTGTGAAGTCCATCGATACGGCGGCGGCAGAGGCCATCGACGGCGTGGTAAAGGTGCTGACCTGCTTTGACGTGCCTGACATTCCGTTTCCCACGGCGGGCCATCCCTGGTCCATGGATCCGTCCCATCAGGATGTGGCAGACCGGCATCTTCTCAATCGCCATGTCCGCTATTACGGCGATGATATCGCCGCTGTTATTGCGGAAAACGAGGTGGCGGCCTTGCAGGCTGTCCGGGCGCTGAAGGTGGAGTATGAGACACTGCCCTTTGTGCTGGACGTCCAGAAGGCTATGGAGCCGGGAGCGCCGCAGATCCATGAAAATTACCCCGGCAACGTCCTCAAGCACACGGATATGCGGAAAGGCGACTATGCCGCCGCCATTCAGGAGCCGGGACTGATCAAGGTGGAGGGGTGGTACGATACCCCCACTGTCCAGCACTGCCATATTGAAAACCACGGCTGCTATGCCTATGAGGAAAACGGCCGGATCGTGGTGGTGTCCTCTACTCAGATCCCCCATATCATCCGCCGGATCGTGGGGCAGGCGCTGGGCCGCCCATGGGCGGATATCCGCATTGTCAAGCCCTATATCGGCGGCGGCTTCGGCAACAAGCAGGATGCATTGTATGAGCCGCTGTGCGCGTGGTGCTCCACGCAGGTGGGGGGGCGCTGCGTCCGTATGGACTGCGCCAGGGAGGAGACCTTCGTTTCCAACCGCGTCCGCCATGCCATCCGGTTCCATATTGTGTCCTGGATTCGGAAGGACGGTCAGCTGGCGGCCCGGAAGGTGGAGTGCTTCTCCAATCAGGGAGCCTACGCCTCCCACGGCCATTCCATCTGCGCCAAGGCCATGGGTTCCTTTGCCCAGATCTATCCCTGCGACAATATGGAGTGCGATGCGTGGACGGTGTTCACCAACCGT
The DNA here is from genome assembly GCA_900544615.1 of uncultured Oscillibacter sp. GTDB lineage: Bacteria > Bacillota > Clostridia > Oscillospirales > Oscillospiraceae > Oscillibacter. The sequence continues at coordinate 16,831 of UQVS01000026.1, forward strand.
CCTGTAGCCGGGGCCATGCGGGGCTACGGAATGCCGCAGGCCACCTTTGCCGACGAGGCCAATATCGACGAGTGTGCGGCCGCCGTGGGCATGGAGCCGCTGGAATACCGCATGAAGTACATCATGCCCAAGGACTACCACGACGCTTTTTCCGGCAACACCAACTATTTTGACTCCTTCCGGGCCTGCCTTGAGAAAGGGCGGGCGGCCATCGATTACGACCGCAAGCGGGCGGAGTTTGCCAGGGACACCGGCCCTGTCCGCCGGGGCATCGGCGCTGCGCCTTTCTGGTACAACACCGGCGTGTACCCTATCTCGCTGGAAACTGCCTCCAATCGGATGCAGCTGAATCTGGACGGCACAGTGACCATGCAGTGCGGCGAGACGGAGATCGGTCAGGGGGCCGACACCGCCTACGCCCAGATGACCGCCAGAGCCGTGGGACTGAAAAGCTACAGGGATGTACACGTTGTGTCCTGTCAGGACACGGATATCACCCCCACTGGCTTAGGAGCCTACGCCAGCCGCCAGACCTATATGGAGGGCTTCGCCATTGCCCAGACCGGCGCGCTGCTGAAAGAGCATATTCTGGCCTATGCAGCCGAAATGCTGGACTGCCCGGCGGCGGAGCTGGACATTGCCGAGGGCAATATTATCCGGAAGAGCAGCGGTACGGTGGAGATGGATCTGTCCCATCTGGCCATGACTGCCCAGTATAATCCGGTCCACTCCGAACATATCACGGCGGAGAGTACCGCCACCATCCGTTCCAATGCCTATTCCTTTGGCTGTACCTTTGCGGAGGTGGAGGTGGACATCCCCATGTGCAAGGTGACGCTGAAGCGGATCGTCAACGTCCACGACTGCGGCAGTCTCATCAACCCCGCTCTGGCGGAAGCGCAGGTTCACGGCGGGATGTCCATGGGCATCGGGTACGGACTTTCCGAGCAGCTGCTGTTTGATGAAAAGACCGGCAGACCCTTGAACAACAACCTGCTGGACTACAAGCTTTCCACCTTTATGGATCACCCGGATCTGGAGGCGCTGTTCGTTGAAAATCCGGAACCCACGTCTCCCTTTGGAACCAAGGCTCTGGGGGAGCCGCCGGCCTGCTCTCCGGCACCTGCCATCCGCAGCGCCATTTACAACGCCACCGGTGTTTCCCTTGATACCACGCCCATGACGCCCCATGTGCTCTACCGGGCGTTCAGGGAAGCCGGACTGATCCGTGACGAACAGGAGGGGACTGACCATGTATGATATGAAAGCCTTGTATCAGGCAAACAGCGTAGAGGAGGCCATCGCCCTCCGGCTGGCGCACCCGGAGGCCCAGATCATCGCCGGCGGCAGCGACGTGCTGGTGCAGATGCGGGAAGGCAAGCGGGCCGGCGCAGAGCTGATCTCCATTTACGGCATCGACGCCCTCCGGGGCGTTTCCATGGAGCCGGACGGAACCCTGCGGATCGGTTCTCTCACCAGCTTTTCTCATATCACCAGAGATCCGCTGATTCAGAAGTATATCAACGTTCTGGGAGAAGCGGTGGATCAGGTGGGCGGCCCTCAGATCCGCAACATCGGTACCATCGGCGGCAATACCTGCAACGGCGTGACCTCTGCGGATTCCGCATCCACCCTTCACGCGTGGGATGCCGTTATCGAACTGACCGGCAAAAACGGTGTCCGCCGCCTGCCCATCCATGATTTTTATATCAGGGCCGGCAAGGTGGATATCTGGGGGGAGGATGGTGAGATCCAGACCGCCGTGCTGATCCCGAAGGAGAGCTACGAAAACTGTTTCGGACACTATATCAAGTATGCCATGCGGAACGCCATGGACATCGCCACGCTGGGGACGTCCGTCAACGTGCGGCTGTCCGCGGACAAAAAGACGGTGGAACGGGCCAGAGTGGCTTTCGGCGTGGCGGGGCCGGTTCCCCTCCGGGCCGGGACAGCGGAAGCGCTGGCGCAGGGCCAGCCGGTGAGCATGGAGCTGGCGGAGCGGCTCGCGCAGGCTGTAACGCAGGATATCAATCCGCGGGACTCCTGGCGTGCCGCCAGAGATTTCCGGCTGCACATTGCGGTGGAGAGCGCAAAGCGGGCGTTTGTGGAATCGGTCAGGCTGGCAGGAGGTGTACTGTAATGGCACAGTATCAGGTTGTTCATTTCAATCTCAACGGCAAGGATGTGGAGAAGATCGTAGACGTCCGGGCCAGCCTCACGGATATGCTGCGGAACGACTACCATCTCACCAGCGTGAAAAAAGGCTGCGAGGTGGGGGAGTGCGGCGCCTGCAACGTCATCATTGACGGCGAGTGCTTCAACTCCTGCATTTACCTTGCGGTCTGGGCGGAGGGCAAGCGCATCCGCACGCTGGAGAGCCTGCTTGGCCCCAACGGCGAGTTGAGCGACATTCAGCAGGCGTTCCTTGAGGAAACGGCTGTCCAGTGCGGCTTCTGCACCCCCGGTTTTCTTATGACGGCGGTGGAGATTCTGGAAAGCGGCAGGCTCTATACGGATGCAGAACTGCGGAAGCTCCTCTCCGGGCATCTGTGCCGCTGCACGGGGTATGAGAACATTCTCCGGGCGGTGAAAAAGACCATGTACAGACGGCTGGGCCAGCCCCTGCCCGCGGAGAGCTGATGTATCTGAATCTGAACACAAGAGAACACCGGCACGGAGCGTAGCTCCGTGCCGGTGTTTTTGGCAGTTCAGCGGCTTTTTTTGAATGTGAGATAGCCTTCCAGAATCAGGGAGGCCGCAACGGCGTCAACGACCTTTTTCCGCTGTTTGGCATTCTTACCGCTGTTGAAGAGAATATTGTGGGCGTCAATGGTGGTTCGGCGCTCATCCCAGAGGACGACCGGTAGGGAAGTGGCTTCCTCCAGCAGAACCTTCATGGCCTTTGCCTTTTCCGAGCGGGGGCCGAGGGTGCCGTCCATGTTGACAGGATGTCCCAGTACCAGCTCCTCCGCGCCGTGTTCTTTCGCCAGTGCTGCGACCTGTTCTACAACCACCTCCTGACGGCGGCTGTTGATGACTGTGGTAAATCCGGCCAGCAGGCCGGTGGGGTCGGAAATGGCAATGCCGGTGTGGGCATCGCCGTAGTCGATTGCCATGATCCGCATAAAAACTCCTTTGCATATCTTCTACCGCTGTACAGACCGACTCCGTGAGGCGGAAACAGAAGAACTGACCGATAGAATACTTTATGATATCACATCCCTGAGAGGGAAGCAAGCGGGAGCTTGCAGAATTTCAAATGTCTCTTTTTCACCAGAAAAGTCGGGAGTTCGGATTGCAATTTTAAAAGGGGAATGCTATACTGTATCAGTTAAACTATATCCTTCGGTATTCTAAGCGCACATCCGCCGGTTTCCGGCTGAAATACAGAAAAAGAGAGGTATGATTATGGAAAACGAAGTTCAGAAAAAAAGAATTTTAAGCGGCATCCAGCCCTCCGGCGACCTGACCCTTGGCTCCTATCTGGGGGCCATCCGCAACTGGGCGGCTCTGGCCGATGAATATGACTGCTACTATATGCTGGCCGATATGCACACCATCACGGTGCGGCAGGTACCGGCGGATCTGCGGCGGCACACGCTGACACAGGTGGCGGCCTATATCGCCAGCGGTCTGGACCCGGAGAAAAACGTGCTATTTGTCCAGTCCCATGTTCCCGCCCACGCGCAGCTGGGCTGGGTGCTGGACTGCTACACCATGTTCGGCGAGCTGAGCCGCATGACCCAGTTCAAGGACAAGTCCGCCAAGAATGCGGACAACATCAACGCGGGCCTCTTCACCTATCCGGCGCTGATGGCGGCGGATATCCTGCTCTATCAGGCGGATCTGGTGCCGGTGGGCGGCGACCAGAAGCAGCACGTGGAGATCTGCCGGGATATTGCCACCCGGTTCAACGGAATCTACGGCGAGACCTTCAAGCTGCCGGACCCCTATATTCCGCAGGTGGGCGCCCGGATCATGAGCCTGACCAGCCCCAACAGCAAGATGAGCAAGTCCGACAAGGATCAGAATGGCTGTATCTATATGCTGGAAAAGCCGGAGGACATCCTGCGGAAGTTCAAGAAGGCCGTCACGGATTCCGAGGCCTGCGTCCACTTTGACCCGGAGAACAAGCCCGGCGTGTCCAACCTGATGCAGATTTATTCTGTAACCACCGGCAAGAGCTATGAGACCATCGAGCAGGAGTTTGCCGGTCAGGGCTACGGCAACTTCAAGACCACCGTGGGCGAGTCTGTGGTGGAACTGCTGCGCCCCATCCGGGAGGAGACGGATCGCCTGCTGGCAGACAAGGCGTATCTGGAGAGCGTGTACCGTGCCGGTGCGGAGAAGGCTGCCTATGTCGCCAACCGCACGCTGTCCAAGGTCTATAAAAAAGTGGGCTTTCTGGCCCGGTAACGCGGAGGAGACATGAAATTTGATATGCAGCTGATCGGGCCGGCGGCATTGGCTTTGCTGACGGCGCTGGTGGTCAGCTTTTTGATGACGCCGGTGGTGAAGAGCTTTGCCTATAAGGTGGGCGCCATCGACGTGCCAAAGGACGAGCGGCGGATGCACCATAAGCCCATCCCCCGCCTGGGCGGTCTGGCTATTTTTGCCGGTTTTATGGCCAGTATCCTGCTGTTTGTGGATATCCGGCTGAATCCCCAGATGCAGAGCATCCTGCTGGGGGCCGTCATCATTGTGGTGCTGGGCGTGGTGGACGATATCATGGCCCTGCCGGCCAAGCTGAAATTTGTGGTGCAGATCGTGGCGGCGCTGATCCCGGCGCTGAACGGCGTGTCCATTCAGGCGCTGTCTAACCCGAATCTCTTTTCCGCCAACGCGTATTGGGTGCTGAACTGGCTGTCAGTTCCCATTACGGTGCTGTGGATCGTGGGCATCACCAACGCGGTGAACCTGATCGACGGGCTGGACGGTCTTGCCAACGGCGTGTCGGCCATTTCCGCCGCCACGGTGCTGGTGATCGCCCTGATCTGCTCTGAGGCGCAGGTAGCCATTGTCATGGCGGCGCTGGTGGGGGCCTGCGTGGGCTTCCTGCCCTACAACCTGAACCCTGCCAAAATGTTCATGGGTGATACGGGTGCTACCTTCCTTGGATTTATTCTGGCCACCATGTCCATTCAGGGGCTTTTCAAGTTCTATGCGGTGATCTCCTTTGCGGTGCCGTTCCTGATTCTGGGCCTGCCGATTTTCGACACGGCCTTTGCCATGATCCGCCGGATGGCCCACGGTCAGAGCCCCATGCAGGCAGACCGGGGACACATTCACCACCGGCTCATCGATATGGGCCTGAACCAGAAACAGGCGGTGGCCACGCTGTATGTGATCTCCGGGATTCTGGGCCTTTCCGCCGTGGTGCTGACCACCGGCGGCGAAGCCAAGGCCATGCTGCTGCTGGTGGCTCTGTGCATTGTGGCGGTGGTGGCGGCACGGGTGGTATTCCCCAAGGAAGTGAAAGAGGAGCTTCATGAGGAGCTGGAAGAGCTGGAGGAACTCACAGAGCTGAATCATCACGAAGATCAGGATGCGCCGAAGGAGGAGAAGCCGTAATGGACAAGCTGCGGATTATGAGCGTTTTCGGCACCCGGCCGGAAGCAATTAAAATGTGCCCGCTGGTGAAGGAGCTGGCCTCCCGACCGGAGATCGAGAGCCTTTGCTGCGTGACGGCCCAGCACCGCCAGATGCTGGACAGCGTGCTGGAGGTCTTTGATGTCAAACCGGACTGGGATCTGGATATTATGACCCCCCGGCAGACCCTTTCCACCATCACCAGCAAGTGCCTGACCGGCATGGACGAGGCCATTGACACCCTGAAGCCGGATATGATCCTGGTGCATGGAGATACCTCCACCACCTTTGCGGGAGCGTTGTCCGCTTTTTACCATCAGGTGAAGGTAGGACACGTGGAAGCCGGTCTCAGAACCTATGACAAGTATTCTCCCTTTCCGGAGGAAATGAACCGCAAGCTGGTTTCCTCCATTGCGGATCTCTACTTCTGCCCCACGGTGAACAATAAGAACAACCTGCTGAAAGAGGGAATCACTGAGGGGCTGTTCGTCACCGGCAATACGGTGATCGACGCGCTGGAAACCACCGTCCGGGCCGACTACACATTCTCTACCGACGAGCTGAATCACCTGCCCTATGGGGAGAAGAAGATCATCCTCGTCACCTGCCACCGCCGGGAGAACTATGGCGAACCCATGAAGCAGATCATGCTGGCTCTGCGGCAGATTGCGGAGGAAAACCCGGAGGTGGAGCTGGTGTACCCTGTTCATCTCAGCCCGGTCGTGCGGGAAGCGGTGGACAAATATCTCCGGGGCGCGCCCAGAGTGCATCTCATCGATCCGCTGCCGGCGGACGAGATGCACAACCTGATGGATCGCTGTTATCTGGTCATGACGGATTCCGGCGGTTTGCAGGAGGAAGCGCCTGCGCTGGGCAAGCCCGTGCTGGTGATGCGCCGGGAGACGGAGCGGCCTGAGGCGGTAGAAGCCGGAACGGTGAAGCTTTGCGGCGTGGTGCAGGACGATATCGTTACCATGGCGGAGCGGCTGATCCGGGACAGGGCGGCCTACGAAAAAATGGCCCATGCTGTGAACCCTTACGGGGACGGGCAGGCCTGCCGCCGCATTGCGGATGACATCCTGTGGTATTTCGGCCGCCGGGAGCGCCCGGCGGAGGATCTGGCGTAAAGACGAAAAGGGGACGGAAGGAGGAGCGGTATGAAGCGGACACAGAAGCTGGTGACATGGAGCATTGTGATTCTGGTAGTGCTGGTGGTTCTGCTGATGCTGATGAGCAATCTGCGCCGTTCCTCACGGGTCGTTCTGCCGGACACCAGCACTTCCGCAGAGGACAGTGCGGAGCAGACCTCCGGGGGCAGCGCCATTCAGGTGGTGGAGGTGACGCCGGAAACGGTACAGGCGGCGATTGCCACGCTGCACCGGCCGGAGGCCTACAGCCGCAGCGTGACAGTGGAGTATCTGTGGAACGGCGGCAGCAGTACGTCGGAAATCACCGTTTCTGCTTCCGGCGGCTGGAGCCGGACGGATCGCACGCTGCCGGACGGACAGACGCGCCATGCCATTACCAATGGGGAAACCACCTATATCTGGTATAACAGCGAAACGGACGTGTTTACCGGCCCCGCCGGAGAGATCTCACCGGACGCGGAACAGACGATCCCGACCTATGAGGACGTGCTGGCCCTGGCACCGGAGCAGATCACGCAGGCGGATTACCGGATGGTGTCCGATGTTCGCTGCATCTATGTGGAGACGGCGGAGGATGACTGGGGCTATGTCCAGCGGTACTGGGTCAGTGTAGATACCGGGCTGCTGGCGGTGGCGGAACGCCTGCAGGATGGCGAGACGGTCTACCGTATGGCGGCGTTGACGGTGGATGAGACAGCGCCTGACGCCAAAACCTTTACCCTGCCGGACGGAACGGCACTGATCTGAGTATAAAACGCAGTCCCGAACGGAGAACCCGTTCGGGATTTTTTTGGATTTCCCCGGAAAAGGGGAGACCGGCCAAGTTGATTCCGCATAATCTGAGGTGAAAAACAGAGCAGGAGGAACAGCTATGGCACAGATCACCCATTTTTTCTTAGGCGCAAACAGCGGCAGCGGTTTTCAGAATCTGTTTTCGGAAATCATGGATCCGGAAACGGCTTTTGATCTGATGATTCTCAAAGGCGGGCCGGGGGTGGGGAAGAACACCTTCATGCGGGAGATCGGAAAAACCATGGAGCAGGCAGGGGCAGATGTGGAGTACCTCTGGTGCTCCGGGGATCCTGATTCGCTGGATGGCGTGGCCATTCCGGCCATCCGATGCGCCGTATGTGATGGGACTTCGCCTCACATCGTGGAACCGAAATACCCGGCGGCAGTCGATCGATATGTGGATCTGGGACGCTTTTACGACCTGCCTGCGGCAAAGGCGCAGGCGGCGGAGGTCAAGCGACACACCCATGACTATCAGGACGCCTATGCCCGCGCCTACCGCTGCCTGAAAGCGGCCCGGCAGGTGGAACTGGATACGGCGGCGGAAATTAGGCAGTGCTTTGACAGCCAGCGGGCCGCCCGGCGGATCTCCGGCATTATGGCGCGGGAGCTGCGGGGACAGGGAACCGGCACAGGGCGGATCACCCGCCGCTTTTTGGGCAGCGTCACCCATAAGGGCCCTGTCTGGCGGTTCGACAGCGCGGAGACGCTCTGTTCGAAAATTTACGAGCTGGAGGACAGCTATGAGCAGGCAGGAGGGCTGCTTTCCGCGCTGTGCGCCGAGGCGGTGCGGCGGAGCTATGACGTAATCGCCTGCCCGTCCCCGGAGGAGCCGGAGCGGCTGGAGCATCTGCTGATCCCGGAGCTGGGGGTGGCGTTTGTCACGTCAAAACCGGGCATGGAATATCCGGGAAAGCCTTACCGCCGGGTGCGGCTGAACGCTCTGAGCCATCCTGAGAGCAAGGCGCGCCTGCGCTTCCGCAGCCGGATGGCGGGCGTTCTCCGGGAGGAGGGGGTTGCCGCCCTACAAGATGCCAAGGCGGCGCATGACCGGCTGGAGAGTGTGTATAACCCCTATGTGGATTTTGAGGGGGTTCGGGCGCAGGCGGCGATAGAGGCGGGGCGGCTGCTGAGCTGGCTGAATTAAGACGGCGGCGGAATGGAAAAGATTGCCCGCCGCAGAGTCTGGTGCTATAATTTCATGTGTTCATAGCGGCCGCCTCCTGACGATGCGACGGAATTCTCCGCTGTGGATGCTTTTGCCATGCCGCCGTTTTATAAAAGCCCATGGCGGAACGGATCGAAAGAAGGTGGACGCAGTATGACGGATCTGTGGATGGTACGGATCGACCGGCCGATGCGGCAGGCGGAATCAGAAGCCCTGCTGGCTCTGCTGCCGCAGGAACGGCGGAACAGGCTGCATGGACACACGCTGGAAAAGCAGCCGGAGGTGCTGTGCGCCTATGGACTGCTGCTGGCGCTGCTGCGGAAGCGCTGCGGCTGGCAGGGCTTCCCGGCTGTTGCACGGAACGCGGAAGATAAGCCCTTTTTTCCGGCGTATCCGGGCGTGTGCTTCAGCATCAGCCATACGGAGGGGGCCGCGGCCGCAGCGGTGGCGGAGACTTCCATCGGGGTGGATATCCAGCGGATTCAGACCCCGCCCCGGCGGCTTGCCCGGCTGACAGGCACAGACGACCCGGATGCGTTTTTCCGCAGCTGGGTGCGGCTGGAAGCCTGCGCCAAGCGAACCGGGGCGGGAATCCTGCACCAGCTTCATGAGAAAGCTGTCCCAGCGCCGGAAACGGTTTATTCTGAAATCGAGACGTTCCCCGGCTATGCTGCCGGCGCTGCCGGACAGAACCCGCTGCTTCCGGGAGAGATCCGCCGGCTGACGCTGGATGAACTGCTGCGCTGTCTTGACATTTGCGCCTGAATTTGTATAATATTTACGGAATGAAAATGCACGGGCATATTTTACAATAGAGCTTGACAGGAAATTTGAGGAGGAAAGGACTATGACATATCCCATTGAGGTGGCGGGACTGAAGCGGGAACTTCCCGTTTGCAAGGTAACGGATGATCTGTATATCGGCGCATTTATCTGCTTTGGCGATGCGGAGCTGACAGTGGCCTGCGCGCGGGCGCTTCTGAAGCTGGTTCCCGCTGACAGCTATGACTATATGTTCACCGCAGAGGCCAAGAGCATCCCCCTGATCCATGAAATGGCCCGGCAGTCCGGCGCAAAGAAGTATTTCATCGCCCGGAAAGGCCCCAAGGTCTATATGCCGGATCCCATCCATGTGGAGGATCAGTCCATTACTACCGCAGGCGTTCAGAAGCTGTTTCTGGGACGGGATGACGCAGATCTCATCTGCGGCAAGCGGATCCTGATCATGGACGATGTGATCTCCACCGGCGGCTCTTTGAAGGCGATGGAAGCGCTGGTTGAGAAAGCCGGCGGTATCGTCACCGAAAAGATTGCCGTTTTGGCTGAGGGCGGCGCGGCAGACCGCACCGACATCAAATTCCTGGCAAAGCTGCCGGTGTTCAATGCAGACGGGACTGTAAAGTGAATATACATCACTGTGCTTGATTATGCTGTGTTCTCCTCCGGCTGTGCCGGGGGAGAACCTTTTATTCCTGCTGATAGGACAGGAGCAGGGAAAGCCGCAGGAGATGGGTTAAAGATTGGAAGCTTCTGCCTGTTCCAGCCGGTTCCCATTTGACGCGGCGTGCGATTCATGCTAAAATAAAACGGTAGATTACAT
>UQVS01000027.1 GCA_900544615.1 uncultured Oscillibacter sp.
GATATTATATCATCGCTCCCTCAAGGGGCGTTGATACCGGTTTTGAAGGTGTTTTTGGGGGGATATCCCCGTTCGAAAATATAACAAGATAAAGAGAGGTGCCCCTAACTGGGCCCCTCTCAGCCACAAAGCCCCGCAGTGCGGGGCTTTCAGAGGTTTGGACAAGGTGCACCTTTTGCGGGTCTTGATGGAAAACAGGTGCACCTTACCCGCAAAAACGCAGGCGTGACAAGAGGTTGCGCCTTTTCAGAAAGGAGTGCTGCAAAAATGCAGGAAAATGACGAAAAGCGGATCGAGCGCACGGTGGTATGGCTGGATGCCAAGCTAATCCCCCGTATGGACGGTTGGCTGGCCGCGGATAATTGCAAAAACCGCAGTGAATTTATCAACAAGGCTCTGCGCTTTTACATGGGCTATCTCGGTACCGAGGACAATACAGCGTATCTCTCCCAAGCCATCCTCACAGCCATTCAGGGTACGCTGGACGACAACAACAATCGGCTCTGCCGTATTCTTTTCAAGTGTGCGGTGGAACTGAATATGCTGTGCCACACCATCGCCGCGCACTTCCGTACCGATCCCATCCACACGCGGGAGCTGCGGGCCTACGCAGTGGATGAGGTGAAGCGCACCAACGGTCAGGTGAGTTTTGAAAACGCGGTGCGGAGCCAGCGGCGCATAGAGCCGGATGACACATGGCCCGGATCGTACTGATCTCCCCCTACCTCAAGGGCGGACAGAACGCCGCGAAGCTGGCCCAGCGCACACGCTATGTCGCCACCCGTCCCGGCGTGGAGCTGCTGGCGGACGAGCGCAGTACACTCCCAGCCACAAAAAAGCAGCGGGATTTTATCACGCGGCTGCTGAAGTCCTTCCCCTCCTGCTGGGAACTCATTGAGTACGAGGAATATCTGGATCACCCCACTCAGGGCAGCGCCTCCGCGTTCATCCAGCAGGTGCGGGAAGACTACATGGAGGTGCTGGATCAAAAGGAAAATTTCATCGACTACATCTCCCACCGCCCCGGCGTCCAGAAGGACGGTGAGCACGGGCTGTGGGACGCAAACGGAAAGGTGCAAAATCTCGCGCGGGCGGTACGGGAGGTGGCGGAGCACACCGGAAATGTGTGGACACCGGTGATCGCGCTGCGCCGTGAGGACGCGGAGCGGCTGGGCTATGACAGCGCGGAAAGCTGGCGGGCGCTGGTGAACGCCTCCGTCTGCGACATCGCGCAAGCGTACAAGATCCAGCCGGACAACCTGCGCTGGTATGCAGCCTTCCACCGAAAACCGAATCAGGTGCATATCCACATGATCATCTTCTCCGCGGACCCCAAGGAAGGGTATCTCACCAAAGAAGGCATCCGGCAGGTGAAGTCCGCCTTCGCCAGACGGATCTATCACGCGGATCGGATGCACATCTACCAGCAAAAGGACATCGCACGGCAGGAGCTCCAGACACGCACTCGCAAGGCAATGGTGGAGTGCATCGCGCAGCTGGAGCATGGCTCGGTGGATAATCCGCGGCTGGAGCAGCTCACCAAGGAGCTGGCGGAACGCCTGCTGACGGTCAAGGGCCGAAAGGTCTACGGCTACCTGCCGCCAAGGGTCAAGGCCATCGTGGATGCCATCGTGGAGGAGCTGGCGAAGGACGAGCGGGTGTCCGCCGCCTACGAAACGTGGCAGACGCTCTACGAGCAGGTGTGTCTGGACTACGATCAGCGGCCGCCCAAGCGTCTGCCGCTCTCCCGGCAAAAGGAGTTCCGGAGCGTCCGCAATATGGTCATTCAGGAAACACTGCAATGGATGGTGGAGCGGCAGCGGTGTGCGGATGCACAGAGAACTTCTGCCACATCGGTGGAATCCATTTCACCTGAGAATTCCGCGGCGGCCACAAAAGCCAAAGTAGAATCCACAGCACCAGCCGTTCCCGCGCAGACCAAATCTGACCGTGCGGCCAGCGCCACATCGGAAGATCCCAGCTCCGCTGACGCTACTGCCTCCAAAGACAGCGTACCGCCTGTGGGCGAAATGTCTCCGACGCACTCACAGCCATCCGGTCAAGCAGGGCAAACCGCACCGGCAGGAGCAGAGTACCGTGCCCCCACGGTGGGCGAAACCGTTGTGCGGATGCTGCATCACATGAGCAGAATTTTTGAGGACAACAGCAAGGTCGATCAAATCCACCGCGGCTTGCAGATCGACCGCAAGCGCCGTCAGGAATTGCGGCGCAAGCGGCTGGCGATGGGACACAAGCCGGATGACCACGAGGAACAGACGTTCAGATAAAAAACGCTGCCGTAAAAATCACGGCAGCGTTTTTTATTAAACCAAGTTGCACATGGACATACACAGGCTTATACGCCACAGTAGCCGAAAAGTTTCTCGTCCTCCGGAAAGACATCAGCTAATGACTGTATCGTGAATAACCCTTTTTCTTTCATGCGAGTCTTAACTGCATCGGATAACTCCAGCATCTTGATTATTTCATCAACGGTTCCTAAACAAAGAAGACGCGAGAGGGCCTTCGTTAGAAAATCGTATGTAACATGGTGATTTTCTGTTGCTTGGCTAACTTTTCCGCAGAGTCGTATGTGCGCTTCTGAGCCATATGGGATAATCATCGATCTGATAATCCACAGCATATGATTCTCCGGAATCAGTCCGAGAGATAGCTGGGCTGAGTAGTATATTTTGTCTGTGAAGTCTTTCCATGCGATGCAGTCGCAATGCTCTTCTATTGCGTTTACAGCCCTTCTGATTTCACAAATACGCATTGACAAATTACCCCTTTCTATAGGTATATACGGCTCTCCGACCGTATGGTCCCATGTCCTTAAATCTTATTCCCAATTCTGGATGATTGCTGATATAGCGAAAGAAATGCTTACCAAAGACTCCTGTCATTCCACGCTCGCTGGGCCATTGGTCTGCGTAGAGATCTGGAAGAGAGAATTCTTTCCCATCATAATCACCTTCTACTACTCTGCGAACAGCCTCCTCGGGTGTAAAAATATTAGGAGTTTCAAAAACGACTGCTCGGATGTAGTCTTGTACACTATTCTCTCCTGCCATTATCAGAAGCTTCTGGTACGACTCTTCTGATAATGTTAATTTTATAACTGGCATTCAAACACACTCCTTTTCATGCTTGGTACTTGCTCTAAAATCAGTATATCACATGCAAGGGACCTTGTCTACAGAAATGTGAAAAAAGATAATTCACTTGGCGATGGCCTCTCCGTAAATATTCTGGATAACACATTGTCACACACTCCTGCGTTTCTATGCTATAGAAAACACATATTGTCAACAGAAAGAGCAATGATCTGAAAGGAAATATCATGAGCAAATATATTTATTTCACGCCGGAGGAAAAGGCGCGGGCGCAAAACACAGACCTCGTGCCTCTGCTGCGCGCCCAGGGCGAACGGCCCGTGCGCTCCGGCCGGGAGTTCCGCACACCCAACGATCCCAGCATCACCGTCCGGGGCAACAAGTGGTTCGACCACTCCAAACGCGAGGGCGGCTATGCCGTCAGCTTCGTGCAACGCTATTACCGTCTCCCTTATCAGGAGGCGGTTTTGCTTTTGCTGGGCAGAAAGAATGGAAAATCGTATGAGCAGGCAAAGCCCGCAAAGGAGGCTCCGAAGCCCTTCGCGCTGCCGGAGCCTTACGGGACCATGCGGCGTATGTATGCCTACCTCATGCGCCAGCGCCACATCGACCGGGAGGTCATCTCCTATTTCGTACACGAAAAGCTGCTCTACGAGGACAAGCATCACAACTGCGTTTTCGTGGGGCTGGATGGCAGCGGCGAAGCAAAGCACGCCCACATCCGCAGCACCAACAGCGAGGGCCGGGTGTTCCGTATGAACATTGAGAGCAGCGCCAGCGAGCACTGTTTTCATAAGAACGGCACGGACAAGTCCCTCTATGTGTTCGAGGCCCCCATCGATCTCCTGTCCCATATCACCCTCTACCCATACGGCTGGCAGGAGCACAGCTACGTCGCCTGCTGCGGGACATCCATCCAGCCGGTGCTGGAACGGCTGCGGCAGAATCCCAAGCTGGACACGGTGTACCTCTGCCTCGACAACGATGACGCGGGCAATGACGCCTGCGACCGCATGACGGATACGTTGGAGGACATGGGCTTGGAGGTGGAGCGGCTCTGTCCGGTACGCAAGGACTGGAACGACGATCTGTGCGCCAAATTTGAGAGAAAGGAGAACTAACCATGAACGGGGATACATGGATCTTCCTCGCCCTCTGCGGCGCTCTGCTGGTGCTTTTGCTCATGGCATCCTTCCTCTCCAAGAGCTACTCCCTCAACAACATCAAGAGCAAGACGGTGGGCGACGGTCAGCACGGCACGGCGCGGTGGGCAACGCCCAAGGAGATCGGCAAGACCTATCACACCGTACCCTTCCGCCCCCGCCGCTGGCGCAAGGGGAAGGAGCTGCCCACGGAGCAGGGGCTCATCCTCGGCAGCGTGGGCGGCGAAAAACGTAAAAGCAAGGCGGGAATTCTGCTGAAAACCTCCCGCAAGCTGCTGGAAAAGCTGCGCCGTCCTGTGGCGGGAAAGCAGAAACGGAAATCGAAGAAAAAATCAAAGGTGCTTTCAAAAGTCAAAAAGATGATCGAGGAGCAGGGGGATATCCGGGCGCTGGTGGACAGCGACGACATCCACTGTCTGATGATCGGCGCCTCCGGCGTGGGCAAGACGGCGTTTTTCTTGTACCCCAATCTGGAATACGCCTGCGCCTGCGGCATGAGCTTTCTGGCGTTGGATACCAAGGGGGATCTGGCGCGGAACTACGGCGCCATCGCCTCCCGGTACTACGGCTACCGGGTTTCCGTCATCGACCTGCGGAATCCCACCCGCTCGGACGGCTTCAACTTCCTGACGCTGATGAATCACTACATGGATATTGCGAGAGCAGATCCGTCCAATTTGGCGGCACGGGCCAAGGCGGAGAAGTACGCCAAGATCCTTGCCAAGACCATCATCAGTCCGGATGGTGACGCCTCCCAATACGGTGATAACGCCTACTTCTATGACAGCGCCGAGGGATTGCTGACGGCCGTTGTGCTGCTGCTGGCGGAATTCGTGCCGCCAAAGGACGGAGAGCCGGAAAAGCGGCATATCGTGTCGGCCTTCAAGCTGGTGCAGGATCTGCTGGCGATGCCGAGCTCACGGGGCAGGAACGGCTTTCAACTGCTGGTGGACATTCTGCCGCCGGAGCATAAGGCACGGTGGCTGGCAGGCGCGGCGCTGACGGCGGCGGATCAGGCGATGGCCTCGGTCATGTCCACCGTTATGTCCCGCCTGAACGCCTTTCTGGACACGGAGCTGGAGCAGGTCATCTGCTACGACAGCCCCATCAACGCGGAAATGTTTGCCGCTGAGAAGTGCGCCATTTTTCTCATTCTGCCAGAGGAAGATCCTGCCAAGAACTTCATCGCGGGCCTTATGATCCAGAACCTCTCCCGCGAGCTGTTCTCTGTGGCGGACGATCATGACGGCAGGCTCAAAAAACGTGTGGTGCTGTTCTGCGATGAGCTGGGCACCATGCCGCCCTTCGACATCCTACCCCTGTTCAGCGCGGGCCGCTCCCGCGGCCTGACGCTGGTTCCCATCATCCAATCGCTGGCGCAGTTGGAAAAGAACTACGGAAAAGAGGGGGCGGAAATTATTTGCGATAACTGCCAGGACACCATCTTCGGCGGCTTTTCGCCCCAGAGCAAGACGGCGGAGGCCCTCTCCGCCGCCCTTGGCAGCCGCACGGTGCTCTCCGGCTCCGTCAGCCAGGGCAAGGAGAGCAGCCAGTCCTTGCAGATGATGGAGCGACCGCTCATGACGCCAGACGAATTGAAGTCCATCCCCAAGGGCGAATTTGTGGTGATGAAAACAGGAACACATCCCATGCGGACGAGACTGCGCCTGTTTTTGGATTGGGGCATCACCTTCGATCCCGATGGGTACCGGATGCCGGAGCGGGCGGCCAGAAAAATCTCCTATGTGAACCGCGACGAGCTGGCCCGCAATATTCAGAACCGCCGCGAAAACAGCCCTTACAACACGGAGGATAGCAAATGAGCAAATTTAACTTTATTTACGCCGAGGATCTGAGCCACCGGGAAAAGACGGTCTACATCTACCTCCGGGATCGCGCGGATGCCTCCGGCGTCTGCTGGCCGGGGATCAAGACCATCGCCGGTGAGCTGGGCCTCTCACCCCGCACCGTCCAGCGGGCCTTGGCAGATCTGGAACACAGGCAGCTCATTGAGAAGCGGCAGCGCCACCGCGCCAACGGCAGCCTTACCAGCAATCTGTACCGCCTGACAGCGGCAAAAAAGTCACAGTCTCCCGCCAAGGGGGGACTGTGACCTTTTCTCTCCTAAAAATCTGTCCATAGGGTGGCGTCATCATGGCGCATCCAGAAGAACCTACTCTATCGGAGGATATACCAGTACAGAGAAAGAACAAGAATTATACAGCGTGTCGTCACATTCCATATTGTAGTAATCATTGAACACATAGTAGCGGAAATTGGGGTGGTCGGTCTTCCCCGCAAAAAAGGACGCGCCGCCCTCATGCAGATGAGGCTTGTATTTTTCCGGATAGGCGATGGTATGCAGCGCAGGCAGCGCCGCAGCATTTTCCATTCATATGGTTTGCTCCTTGCGCTCAGACGCCCGGCATGCGGGTTTAAACAGGCACACACCTCCGCCAAAAGTGTCGGATCTCTGCCGACTGCCAGTATCTTCATTCCACGCCTCCTCCTTGCTGCGTGTTCCGCCGACAGCATTTTTTCCTGTGCGCTCGCATAGGTAGATGCTTTCCTTTTTCGCAGACATGTGCTGCAATACGGCATATCCAGATACGCTGTATCAGCATCATTCATATGCACCATCATTACAGAGAGCACATCTGTTTCCCGCAGTACAGGTACGAGCTTTTTAGTGCTTACCGCTTACCATGAAAGAGCAAGGCGAGAATTTACGTTCTCACCTTGCTCTTTCGCCATGTTATGGAGCGGTACGGCTTAAGCCGCACCGCTCCTGCTCGTTATTGGGAATTGCATTGAACTGCTTCTGCTCTGCCGTGCGGGTCAGTTCTCATACCGGGTCCAGTCGGGGTTCTTGTTCATGCCGGTCCAGATCTCATAGTTGCCGGCCTTGTGCTTGAAGTTGTGGGAGTTGGTGGCTTCCTGCACTGCCAAATAGAACCAGTCGCCGGGGTTGCAGTCCGGCCAGACGTTCATGCCGGTCAGCAGGTCACTTTCCTCCTCCGGGATGCGGTTCAGCACCCGGTTGATCATGGTCATGGCCTGTGCACGGGTGATGTAGGTATCGGGACGGAAAGTCCCATCCTCAAAACCCTTGATCCAGCCCAGCTCCGCGGCCCGCTGGATGTACTTCTCCGCCCAGTGTCCGCTGATGTCGGAGAAGGTCTGGGTGCCGCTGCTGGTTCCGGTATCGAACCGGGCGCAGATGGCGGCGAACTGGGCACGGGTGATGGGGGACTGGGGGTCAAAGGTTGTGGTGCTGCGTCCCTGCACGAAACCCAGCCCCGTCATGGTAGAGATGGCGGTATTGGCCCAGTAGTTGTCCGGCACATCGGTATAGGTGTTACTGGTAAGAAGATTGCCATCCCGGACGCTGTCTTTCAGCAGACGGAAGAAGATGGTGGTGGTTTCCGCACGGGTGATCAGGCCGTAAGGTTTCACCAGACCATCCTTATAGCCGATGACATAAGCAAAATGGTCGGTGTCATTCAGCACATTGGGCGTAGAACTGCGGTAGTTTCGCACCGTTTCGGCTTTTCTGATGGCAGCGCTCTGGCTTGTGTAGAAATCGTTTTTCGTGATCTTATGCTCCGTGCTATCCAGTACATAGCCTTCGGGAGCGGTGACCTCGACATAGTACCAGTCGCCGCCATTGCCGGTAATGCTGTCCACGCTGAACAGAGCAATGCCGCTTTCAGAGCCGTTCCGGGATGTCTTCGCTGTTGTTCGGTTGACTGTTTTGCCATTGCTGCTGTACTGGTACAGTGCAAAAGTAGCGCCGTTCAATGCATGGCTGTCCTGCGCATCGATCTTTTCAATGGCGAAATAGTAGGAATCTTTGCTGTCATCGCCGCCAGGCTTAACCGGGTCTATCGGTTTAGGATCGCCCACACGCTCAAAGTGCGCAATATAGTGGGCCGTCTTCCAAATCCTATCCTCCGGCTTCCGCGGGGCAAAGGACGCGCTGTCACTGAGCTTATCGTCCGTCTCGCTGTACCAACCAATGAACCGGTAACCGCTTTTGGCGGCAGCAGTCGCGCCGGAGGCCGTTTCGGTCGTCACCGCCTTTACGGGCTCGCTTTCGGGGCTGACCGTTCCCATCGTCGCATCCGCCGTATCATAGAACAGCGTGACGCTTTCCTGCTGCCACACGGCGTAGAGCTTTGTATTCTCTACGATGTTCACAACCTGCTGGTTGTTGTAGGTGACTGGGCCGCCTTCCGTAGTTGCCCAGCCCAAGAAGCTGTAGCCGGGGCGGACAAAGGCATTGGCCGTGAGTGCCTCGCCCTCTCCATGGATAAAGGTCTGCGGTTCCATTTCTCCGGTGGCGTCTGCCGCATTGGCATCAAAAGTCACCTGATATTTTTTCTGCACAAAGCTGGCAACATAGGTTGCCGCCTGATACAGGCCGTCGGTATTCGGCTTCGGCTCAAACTTCAAAGCGTTTCCGACCTTCGTAGTGTTCAGATACCAGCCGTCAAACTCCCAACCCTCTGTGGGCGCGGCGGTCGCACCTACGAATGTGCCGGTCTCCGGATTGCCGGTTTCCTGTACAACCTTGCTCGCCTGTGCATCGTTTTTGTTCAGCGTGACCATGCCGGGGCCGAACGCCTCATAGCGAATCGTAATATCGGGCCGCTCCTCCCACACGGCGTAGAGGGTAACGGTATCCCCATGCTTGATTAGCTTCCCTTGATAGGTGTGCACAGCGGCAAACTTAAAGCGATCCGGATAAGTGCGGCTATCCTGTGACCGTTCTACGGCAGGATACTCGCTCCAGCCCTTAAACGCATAGCCCGGGCGATGGAACTGATTGGGATTGAGATAAAGCGACTCCTCCTCGCTGGCGGCGCTGAAGGTGAAAGGCTGATCGTTCATCGTGCCCGTCGCATCGCCTGCATCTTTATCAAACTTTACCGTGAAGCTGTTCGGTACGAACTGCGCTTCGAAGACAAATCGATTTTCTGCATCTGCGGCTTCAAAGTTCGAACTTGCAATGGTCAGCGATGCTTTGGTCAAGGGCCCGAACGAAGCATTAATACTGTCAGGCACCATTTCCACCGTCCATTCGGTGAAATGGTAGCCGGGGTTCGCTGTAGCCACCGATGTGAGATCGTTGCCGGTTACAGAATCACCAGCCACAGTGAACACGCCGCTTTTTACAGAAACACTTCCCATATTGGGGTCGTTCACATTGAACTCCACGGTGATTTTGTCGATACTCCGGTAAACGGCGTAGAGCGTGACCTCTTTGTCATCATCTGTGACTTCCAGCATATCTGAGTCCACAACGGCACCGGCTCCCTGTGTAGGAACCTTTTCCTTCTCATCTTCCGTCATACCGCTTGTGTTTGTCAGGCTCCATCCGGCAAAGTAGGTATTTTCCGGCGGCGTTCCCTCAAAGTTCTTGAGCGTGATGTCCGCGCCGAAGGGAATACCGGCTTTCGCCACAACGCCGGTTTTGCCATTAGTGTAGCGACTGTACTCGAATGTTGTATGCCCCTCTGGCGCCGTTCCCTCGACGCCTGCCAGATCGTACTGTACGGTGTAGGTCTTGGGTGTGAATTCCCACTGCGCCGTCAGCGTCAGATAATGGCCGGGCATTGTAATGTTTTGCTCCGCTGAAGCAATCTTCCCGGTATCGCTGCGCTTCCAGCCTGTAAACTCCCACGTGCCCTCCAGCTGAAGTGTGTCGCTCAGCATCACTTTGTTGCGAGACGTGGTCAATGCGCCGGCGACCGTCACATTGGCATTCTGATAATGGCTGCTGCTATTCGGTACTTCGCTCGTTTCTGTCGGTATCCAGCAGGTCGTGTTGTCACCGCCAGAATAGCTCAGCTGATACGCGCTGTTCGGTACCCACGTCCAGTATCCCACCAGCACATAATCCCGATTCACATTCAGAATAGAGCCGGTCAGATAGTTGCCGTCCGGGGTGTTTTGATCCTTCCATCCGTTGAACACCCAGTGCCCAGGTACGCCGTCTACCGTATCCTGAATGGTCGAAGGGTGTTCGCCGGTGCTGTACATGGTGCTGATTGCATAGGAATCTCCCCGCAAAACAAAGTTGCCAGTCGGGCGCGCAGGCTGATCTCCTTCTGCCAGAGTCCATTGGGGATTTGCCCATTCATATGTGACTGCATACTTCTTTGCAAAGCGGGCGTACACCGTCCGAGTTTCCTGCCCGGATACACGGTAGGTGTAGGTGGTTTGGGTGCTTACATATTCATCTTCATCAGACCCCTTCACCGCCCAGCCGAGGAAGTAGTAGCCGTCGTTGGCTGTGGCGGTGGCGGTGACGGCGGCTCCGGTCTTGGCGTAGCATTCGCCACTGCTGTTGGCCACAGCAGCATCGTTCGTTTCAGCAGCACTTGTAATGGTCACCGTTCCGGCTTTATCGTTATCCGCAAATTTTCCGTCCTCGCCGCGCAGCTGCACCTGAGCGCACTGACGGTAGCTCCACTGCGCCACCAGTGTCACGCCTCCGTGAGAGATGGTTGCATCATTCTCACCGTCGATTTTGAAGGTAAAAGCGGGGTTTGCCGAGTCATAGTTGTAGGACACCGTATGTTTTTCCGGCAGCAGAAGGTTATCCCGCACGGACAGCCAACCGTCAAACTGCCAGCCGTCTTGCCCCGTTGCGGCATGAGAGGTATAAGAGTCCCTCTTATGTACTCCGCTGCCATCCGCAGTTTCCTTGAAGCTCACGACGCCGGAAGTATTTCCGGACTCTGCTTCATAGGTTCCGCCGTTGGCAAAGTAGGTCACGGCGGGTGACTGCACAAAGATCAGACGGATGGACACCGGATCACTGACGTTCAAGGTAAATCCGTAATGCTTCTGTCCGTGTTGGTCCTCTGTTTCTACCTTTGTCCACATATTCTCAGGTTCTCCAACGGGATAGAACTTCGAGCCATTCGGCCCAATCACCAGTGCGCCCGCGAACTCCGTGTCCAGTCCATTCTTCAAGGCATTTTTGTTCTCCCACACCGTCAGCGTAAGATCGTTGTCGTTGCGCACCACGATGGAACCGCCGTTTTGGGAAAAGTCCAGTTCCTGCGTCTTTCCGTTGATCTCCGTACTGGCCGTGATCTTGCTGCTGCCGGGCGTGGCGGAAATCGTCACTGTGTGGTACAGCGAGAACTGCAAATCGTCGATCAGGTTGCCGAAGGTCTTGGGAACCAGTGAGCCGGCCGGAGCCGTAGAGGAATACGAGCAAAACGCAAAGGTCGTCTGCGTCTGACCGTCCGGCACCAGATAGCTGCATTCGTAGCTCAGTCCGCCGCCGACGCCCTTGTCTCCCTGATAGGCGTTGTCCTTGATGCCGTATCCGACCCAGCGTTGGTTATTAGTGGCGATGATCCACACATCCCAGCGCTCGGTATAGATATTGGAAATCTTCGTACTGAACGGAGATTCCGAGCCAGAGCCGCCCAGAAACGTGCCGTTTTCCCCAAACGGTTTGGAATAGACCGTCAGTCTCCGCGAACAGCCGTTATCGGGGATCATAAACTTAAGCGCCGCCTGATTTGCCTGCACCCAGTCCGTCAGCTGCATATACTGATCCCGGCCGTTTTTGCTCGGCTTGGAGGGTGCGTTCTCCTGTGTCGGCCCGATGATGAGCGCCATTTTGTCAACGCCGATGCGGCCGCGGTGCTGCAGTCCCCACTCATACACATTGCCGCCGACGGTCGTCACATTCTGATAGAGTGTGCTTTCCTCGTCGGCGTTCAGCTCGGCGAACTGGTACCCCTCCGCATTGTTCTTGTCCCTGGAGGTACTATAATGCGGAGCTGGATAGCCGTTCCAATTTCCGCCGAACTCGATCATTCCTTCCTTTGCTGTGGTTTCCCAATCCGGTACGTTCTTCTGAGGCATTTGCGATGAAGTAGTGCGAATCGACGGGGTTTCAAAGCCGGGATTTTGGATGGCGTTCTCCACGTTCAGTGAATCATCCGCCGCTGCGGACGGCGCAGGGAGCAGCGTCACCGTCAGAATCAACGCCAATAAGGCACTCATCCATCGCTTTCCTACTATTTTCTGCTTGCCCATAACTTCCTCCTTTGTACGGCTTCTTATCGAAAACCAGTGCCGCTTAATTTGTATTTATTGCTTTCTCAACGCATACAGCAGAGCTCAGATTCACGGATTGGGGCCTGTGCAGTTTGCACGTCTATCTTACGGCAGGTTGACCGATTCCGGACTGCTTAACGCAATACTGCCGCAGCCTTTGCATCCTGATTTTGCTCTCAAAACTGGGAGAAAGCAGTTTCGAAAGAGGGATTGCACCGGTATATACCGGTGCAATGGGGGTACCCCCATTGCAATGCCTCTCTGTTGCCAAATCAGAACAGGGTTGCTTCCGCCCATGTCAAAGCAAAGGCAAACGTATCTTAATTGGGTATCGGATCTTCCTGCTTCCGGGCTGAAAAGCATATCACTCTTTCGCAGATAAGGGAAAGTGCTTGACAAAGCTGGTTTTCAGGAAGTATATCTTCTAACACCTTTATAAAAAGCGGCAAAGACTGACCGTACCGTGAAGTCTTGCCGGATATTCTACTACATTTTATTTTGCTTCGACGCGGCAGAAGTAAAACCCATCTCATACTGAGATTTTACCACAATTATACTATATACATACTTTGGTTGCAACGTTTGCTGGGGGGGGAATCAAGAAAAAACAGGTCCGGCATAAGGACCTGGGGCTTGTGGTGTAGGCATCCATGCGAATGGATGCCTACACCACTGCTCAGCAACTGAAAAACAGTTATTTTAGGGAAAAGTCCAACTTTTTGTCCGCATCCCCCGCTTATTCCGCCATTGCGCGATAAATAAAGGTGACGATCTGAGCGCGGGTGCAGTTGGTGTTGGGGCTGAACGTCGTGGCGGTGGTACCGCTGGTGACGCTCTCCTTGACGGCCCACAGCACCGCGTCGGCGTAGTAAGCGTCAGCGGAAACGTCCGTGAAGGGGTTCACGCTGCCTGCCGCCGGGGACTTCTGGCTGCGCCACAGGAAGGTCACGATCTGAGCGCGGCTGCAAGTGGCGTTGGGGCTGAAGGTGGTGTCGCTGGTGCCCTTGGTGATGCCGTTCTCCACAGCCCACAAGACGGCCTGCTCGTAGTAGCTGCCTGCGGCCACGTCGGTAAAGGGCATGGCCGTGGACTTGGGAGCGGGGCTGCCGGCGGCGCGCCACAGGAAGGTGACGGCCTGAGCCCGGGTGCAGATGCCGCCCGGCGTAAAGTGCGTGGAGTCCGTGCCGCCGGTGATGCCCTTCTCAGCCGCCCACAGGACCGCGTCATAGAAATAATCGCTCGCTTTGATGTCCACGAAGAAGTTCAGCATCGTGTTGTCGTCCATAAAGGTGGCCTTGACCTCCACATTGCTCGCGGGCATGGTGAAGGTGTACTTGCCGTTCTTTTCGGTGAGCTTGATCTCCTTGCCGCTCTTGTCGAGCACGCTCAGGGTCTCAAGCGTGTAACCCTTGTCGGGGGACACGGTCAGGGTGACGGTGGTCCCCTTAGCAGCGCTCTTGTGGCTGGAGGTCACTTCGCCGTTTTTGGCCTTGTCTACGGTGATGGTGTAATTGGCGGAACCGGAGGAAGATCCGCCGGAGGAGGGAGTGCTGTAGGTGAAGCTGTACTCCGTTTTATTAGTGCCGGCGCTGGAGGTGGAAAGGGTGGTGCGGCTGCCGGGATTGATGGAGCCGGTGAAGTTCTTGCCGTTGGTATTCAGCTTGAACTTCACGGTGCGGGAAACGGTGACGGTTTCATCGCAGTCAGCTTCCAGCTTGATGGTCTGGCCATCGGTGACGTTGGCAACGGCCTCGGCCAGAGAGGGATACATCACGCCGTCAATGGAAGCCACAGCGGCGGAGATCACGAAGGGGCTGAAGCCCTTGGTGGTGAAGGTGACGTAGGCCTGCCCATTTTCCTGGATTACAGTGCCGGTGTAATATTCCACCTGGCCGTTATCCTTGGTGTGTTTGACGCTGACCTGGCCGTTGATTTCTGCGGCGAAGTCGTTAGGCACATTCAGACGGATTTCGTACTCGGCCTCGGGAAGGGTGAGCTTCTTGCCTTTCTCAATGACCACAGCGTTTGCCTGGGTGTTGCCGCTCTCTTCGCCCTTGACAACGATGTCCTGATTGGCCTTGACAACGTCCTTGGTGGTGGCAACCACGCGGTACATGGGGGTCAGGTTGACTTCCAGTTCGGTGATTTTGTTGTTGGAATCCGCCGTGGCGTCGGAAACCACAACGTCCACATAGGTCTGGTAGACGATAGCGACATCATTGGCGGAGGTGCTGGTATTGCCGGTGGCTTCCTTCAGCTGCTCCACAACGGTTTTGCCGCCGCCCACTTTGGTTTCACCGGTTATGGTGTTCTTGTTTGCCAGATCCTTGGCAGCAGCTTCGGCGGCATTGCTGTTTTCAATGGCAGCGCCGTCAATCTCTTTGGCAGCGTCCTGAACAACCTTATCGGTGCTGGTGGTCTTGGCGGGGACAGAAGCGGAATCCACGGTGGCGGGCTTTGCGTCCGTAGCCTTGTTGCCCACGGTGTAGGGATAAGCCGCATTGCCGCTGGCAACGCCGGTCTTGCCGGACACGCAGTAATCAGAGGGGTCGGAGGTATAGTAGCCGGCAGAAAGGGAAGATTTTACCTTGCCGGAAAATTCGCTCTTACCGTAGTTGCTGTCTGCAGCAGCACCAGGGCGCTTCATGATATCCGCATGGGAGATGACGGCATAGGCGCCCTGGTCAGAATTGGTGCCCACCTTGACGGTTTCACCGGAAATGGTGACGTTCATGGTCTGTTCAACCTTGCCCAGATCATAGATGGCAATGCCGCTGCCCTTGCCGTTGGTGCAGTTGAAGGTGCCGCCGGTGATGTTCAGATTCAGGGAGTTGCCATGCTCCGTGTTGTCGCTGGTATAGGTGCCGCCGATCACATACAGGGCATCGGGGAACCACACGTTGCCGGAGTAGGCATATGCGGGTGTGCTGCCGACTTTGCCCTCAGGCATATCGATATAGGCAGCCTTATCAGCGGTCATGGAGTTGATGGTGCCGCCGGAGATGTTTACCTGACCCATGCGGAGAGAAACGCCGCCATTGATGATGCCGTCGGTGATGGTGAGGTTTACTTCGCTGGGCATATAAATGGCGGGGCCGAGATTAGTAGTCAGGGTGCCGCCGTTGACCGTCAGGTTCATATCGCCGGTTTGATTGTTGCCGGACAGGGCAGCGCCATCCCCGGTTTCAATGGTGCCGCTGTTGACCACCAGGTTTCCGCCGTCGCTGGCAGTAAGACCATAGTGATTGGAGATGATCTTACCGGTTTTTCCGGTGCTGTTGTCTTCAATGGTCAGGGTAGCGGCCGTGCCCTGCGCTTCAATAACGGAATAGTAATCGTTAAATTTTGCGGTAATTGTTTTGCCGTTAAGATCCAGAGTAATCTTCTTACCAGAGAAGTCGATTTCCTCGGAAACGGTGGTGTCATTCACCATTACAACGGTTTCGCCATCCTTAGCGGCATCGATAGCTGCGGCCAGGGTGGCATAATAAGTGTTGCCAATTTTGGCGGCGGCAGTGGATTCGCCCAGCGGGGCAACCGTGCCGTCCGCAGACTGCACATAATCAGAGGGAATATACGCCTTGACATCGACGGAGAACTTACCACCGCGAATGTCAGTGGTTGCGCCTTCGGTTGCGTAGACGTTGCCTTTAAATTCGCCGCCAGTAACCGTCAGGTTGCCTTTGTTCATAGTTCCGTTGAAATTTCGGTTTTGCAGAGCGTAAAACCCGTCGCCTGCATCGAAAGTACCGCCGCTGATTTCAGCAATGTTGTTGTTCTGCACCACTGCCTGGGTGACGTTGCTGAACGTACCATCCTTGATAGTCAGGGTAGCGTTATCATCATTCTTGATGGTGTTGATTCCGCCTCTGAATGTGCCGCCCTCAATAGTCAGCTTGGGGGCAGCCTGGCCGACGTTATCGATATAAGCGGTTCGATCTCCCTTAGCGGTTGCGTTATAATCATAGTAGCCGTTGGCCACCAGACTGGAGAAATGACCGCGGGAGGTGACGCTGACGCCAGCCTTGATGGTCATTTCGCCGTGGTTGAGAATATTGTAATAGCTGTTGCCGCCGGAACTGGTGGTGGTATTGTCGGCAGCCTCCTTGCTGCGGGTGTAATTGCCGCCGGACAGCGTGCAGGTGCCATTGTTATAAATGGGAGCGCGTCCATCGGTCACGTTATCAACCGTGCCGCTGCCGGTAATCGTCAGTTTGCCGCGCTTTTGAACCGTAATGGTATCGCTTTTGACATTGGTGATGGTGTGGCCGTTCAGATCCAGGGTGATGTACTTTCCGGCAATCCGCCCCTCACCCACGACAATGTCTTCCTTAACGTCATCCAGTAATTTAAAATTACCGTAATAATCATTGGTGCCATTTGTGATGGCAGCCTGCAGCGTATCATAATGATATTCGCCGGGATTCTCGCCAGCGCTTCCGTCATATATCGCTGCGACCTTGTGATTGCAGCCATCTCCGCCGTCACATTGGACGCCTTTCACATCCCCAGCCATGGCTGTGGCCGGCAGGAGTGTCAACGTCATAGCCAACGTTAACAGGATGGATAGAATCTTACGTTTCATCATGCTTCCTCCTCGTATAATCAGTTTCAAAGTTAATAATTTCAGGGATCAACAGGCTTTGGGATGCCCGCGATACCATAGCTGTAGGGCCGCAGGGTCAAGATCTTCTTCATCCGGTTAAGCCGTAAGACTGCTTCACAGATGGTCCGTTCCCCTGAGCCGGAAGTCAGGTGCTGCTTTTTTACTGCCTACGCAGTTCTTTCAGCTAAACTTTTGCGCTATTTTTTGCATCACCTACTTGTCTTCATACCATTGGACTTTATACAACGGGGATTCGTATTCCATGGAGCGACTTTGAAATAGATATGGAAAATCCATCTTATGCCCCGCATTTTACTCCCCAAAAATCCAATGCGCAAGAAGCTTTTTGTAAAAATAGATAGCTAATAGCGCCGCCGGTGCTGAATGTGTTAGACTCATCCAGCGGCATGATCTGCCGGGTAAAGAACGCCGCCGCTTTCTCCATGACGCCACATTCAGCGTGTCGGCTTCGTCCTCCGCTGCAAGTGCCGCTGTTGGGACCAACCCCACCAGTAGGCAAGCACTTCAGACTTGCCAATATTCGTTTTTCATCGTGCTGTATGCCTCCTATATCTCCGTTTTGTTTTTTGTCCCGCACTCCGGGGCCGGGTCAACAACATCAAAAACCGCCCCTTTGTGGCCTCCCCGGTTTGCTCCGGCAGGCTGTCCGCCAGATATTCCATCGCATTATTCTGCTCGGGCAGACTGGCTTCTCCGGGTGGCAGCCGCTTCAGCTCCCCAGCCAGGACGTCCCGCTAATCCCTGTTTGGAAACCGTGCTCAGGGCTGCGGGGGAAAATACGCTCATACAGCAAGACCCCTTCCGTTATCTGCTCTCCGAGGCTGGCGAACCTTTCCCGCGCACACCGGGCAGCCGCACTTCTGCACCCCGGCTCTGGAATAAATGAGGGCTTTCCAGATGTGGCCGTTGGCGCACTGCCACCAGACCTTACGATGGCTGCCTGCGGTCACCATCTGCGGGGTAAAGCTGCCATTCAAAGTGGGGTGCCACTGTGCGGCTACCGTTGGTTCCGCAGTGGCCAGGTCATTGAAGCCCGGCAGAACTCTCTTGTTGGCACAATAGGGGCAACCGCTGCCGCGCATTGTGCGGGTGGCAATGACCGCCTGATAGCTGTGGTTCTTTTCGCATCGCCACCATGCCTTCCGGTTGCTGTAAGCGGAGATGGAATCCGGGGTCAGGGAACCGTTTCTCACCGTATCCCACTCCTTTGCCAGCTCTGGGTATTGAGAAGCCAAATCGTTGAACCCCGGCAGAATCTGCTTCCCGGCACAGACCGGGCAACCGGCACCGGAGACCGTCCGGGACGCGACGGCGGCCTGCCATCTGTGTCCCAAAGAGCACCGCCACCAAACCTTGCGGCCCGTTTTAGCCGTGACCTTTTCCGGCGTCAAAGCACCATTCTTCTCTATATCCCATTCCTTTACCAGCCGTGGGAACTGAGAGGCCAGATCGTTCTCGCCGGGCTGCACCAGCCTGCCAGCGCAGACCGGGCAGCCGCAGCCGCCGGAGACCCGGGAATTGATCTGGGCCCGCCAGGAGTGTCCCTTCTCACAAACCCACCACGCAAGGTGGTGGCTTCCCGCCGGGAATTCAGACGGCTTTCGCGGGGCATTTTTCCGCGTATCCCACTGAACAGCAAGATCCGGGTACAGCGATGCAAAGTCATTGCTCTGTCCCAATTTTTTACCGGCACAGTAAGGACAACCGCTTCCGGCGGTGCGGGTATAGACCAGCGCCTGCCAGGAATGGCCGCTTCCGCACCGCCACCAGACCATGGTGTGACTGCCGTGGGTCACCCCATCCGGTGTCAGAGGGAGATTTTTCTCACCGTCCCATTCCTCCAGTAAATACTGCCGGTCATACTTCCGGCAGAAATCATACAGGCTTTCGCTCATGTGTCCGCCTCCCATGTCCGGGACAGCATTTCCATTGCGGCCCATGTCAGCGGCTCCGTCTCGGAAAAATCCTTCCCCAGCAGATAGGCGCGGAACACTTCAGCAAAGTACTCCTCCACATTCTTTCGACAGTAATCCCTGTGCAGAAATGCGGCCATCAGAACCTGCTCTTTCTGGAACGCGTTCGTTATGGCGGCTTCTTCCTGTGCCGACGCATATTGCTCTTCAAAATGTCCCATCTCATGGAGAACTGTGGTGTTATCCCGCAGGAAAGCGCTGGCACCCACATCCACGCAGATATTTTTCCCGGATGGGATCGTAACACCCAGCCCGCCGGCATAGGACGCGTTCAGCGTTTCCAGACCGGAGGTCATAAAGCGCAGCTCCCAGTCTCGCTCCGCAAATTCCTCCAGAACGGCCTCCGGCATCGCCGCGAGGTAGACACGGGAACGGAAGGAATGGCGAACAGCGTCCTCATTTTCATATGTAAGGCGGAAACCGGACAGAGAAACTGGCCGCAGCGTGCTTTCGGTATCCTCCGGCACATGGTGGAGGGAGAGGATCATGCTGACGGCCTCAGCCCTTGTCACAGACTGTTCCGGGTGGAACAAGCCTGTGCCGTCATCCGGGATCAGACCCAGCGCGGCGGCACATTCGATCTGATTCCGCTCTTCCGAAGGCAGACTGCCCAGATCGTGAAAGCGTTCCTCTTTCTGCGGCCACGGCGTCGCGGCTGTGGCGGCAAACACAAGACAGACGGCATCTCTTCTTGTCAGGCAGTCTCCCGCAGCATGACCGTTATTGGCGTCCAAATAGGCGTTGATCATCAGCAAAGGGCTTTCCAGCCAGTAAGCATCCAGTCCCTCAAAGCGATTCAGATAACGTCCCAGCATCGTGGCAAATCCCAGCATGGTCACAGGGCGGTCCGGCGCGAACTGCCCGTTTCCAATCCCGGACACAATGCCCTCTTCCGTGGCCTCCATGATATCCTCATACCAGATATTTCCCGGGTTCACATCTGTATAACCCTGCGTCTCAATGGCCACGGCGGGTACAGACACAGCTGCTGCAAAAAAGCATACAGAGACGATCGCCGCAGCTAACCGCTGAAAAGCCGGCTTATACAGGATACTTAACTTCCAACAGGGCAAAACACTTCGCTTCATGGAACTCCCTCTTTATACAACGGAATCTATATTCCGTTGTGCAATTTTGAAATAGATATGGAAAACCCATTCCTACGTTCCGTATTCTACTCCCCCAAAATCCAATGTGCAAGGATTTTGTCGAAAAAACAGGTGAAATAAGCACAAAGAAATGAGCCATGAAGAAGGTATCTGCATGGCTCCTGGAAGAAGCGCCCATTTCCCTTTTTGCAAAGGAGAAATGGGCGCTTGTTTCCTGTTTCAGCCTGCCGAAAGCCCGGTCAGACTGTTCATGGTTCACATACGGAATATAGATTCCGTTTCAGAGCACCAGCTGCAGCCGTTCCAGCTGACGGCGGTGCTCCTGTCCTGTGGTCATCAGGTAGATGCGGGTGGTTTCAATGCTGGAATGGCCCAAGATGTCCGCCAGCTTTGCAATGTCCTTGTAGACCCGGTAATAAATCGTGGCAAACAGATGCCGGAGATTATGGGGAAATACCTTGGAGGGCTCCACATCGGCTTTTTGACAGAGCCGCTTCATCTCAGCCCAGATCTGGCATCGCCCCATGGGCTTTCCGCCTCTGGTGAGAAAAATCTCGCCAGAGGTGATTTTTTGCTTTTTCGCGTATTTCAGCAGCCTCCTGCACAGCTTTCCCGGCAGCAGGATGGTGCGGATCTTGCCCTTCAGCGAGATGGTGGTACGGCCTTCCTTTGCCGCCTCCACGGTGATATAGCGCACCTCGCTGACTCGGATGCCGGTGGCGCAGATCGTTTCCATGACCAGCGCAATCCGCTCCCGTCCTGACTCGCGGGCTGCCGTGATGAGACGCTCATAGTCCTCACGGCCCAATTCCTGCCCGGCATCCCGGAACAGACGGCGCTGGACCTTCAGGTAATGAGCGCGGCAATCTGTCCAACCGAGAAAAGTAAATAGATCATTGATGGCAGCCAGAGATGCGTTGACGGTGGAAGGGGAATAGCCACCCACGCTTTGCAGATGTTCTTTCCAAGCTACGACAGCGTCCTTGGTAACAGGCTGCCCATCCAGGTACAGGAAGAAAGCCCGTACGCTTCGGAGGTATTTTTCAATGGTCGCAGGGGTTCGTTCCGCCCGGACAAGGGAGGACGCAAAGGCGGCGATCTGTTCGTTGGTAAGATAGTGTTGTTCCATGGCGGTTCTCCTTGTGATAAAGCGTGATGGGTTTCATTTTACCGGTTGGAAGATATCCTGTGCAAGAGAAAGCACAACGCATCAATGTGGGCACTTCTTAGGTGGGTGTGATATTAACTCTGTTGGAGAAGATGTTCAAGTCTTTACCGATTCTTTCTGACCTTTGGATACTGGATTTGGAAAAAAGCCCAGATTGGCGGGTATGAAGCCAACGCTGCCTGTGGCGGCGCAGTTGCAAGCATCGCATTTTGATGTCAAAATACTGCTTGCTGGGGTAAACCCCAGTCCCCCATGCCGCCCGCGGGCGGAAACTTCTCGACAGATTGCCGGAAAGTAGCATATAAAATCGGGTTCGGCCATATGGGTCTGTTGACAAAGTACTGCAAAAGCCAGCGCCATATGGTAAAATTTAACAGGGTTATGCTGAATGATGACCAGAAGTCCTGAAAACAATGCAGACTGCTTGCAGTAATATATAACCCCCCTTCCCTTAAAAGGTCATAGTTTTGAAGCATTTACTTCAAGCCAAGCTGCTGCCACTGTGAACGATCCGTTGATACGCAAAAAGGTTACCCCACTTCTTTTTCAAGAAGTGGGGTAACCTTTCGTGCGTCAGCTATTCTGCATATCAACTTTTCCTCGCAAAGAACTCCGACATGGTAATGCCCAACCCATCGCAGATCCGCTCAATCGTGTCGACAGATAATTGTCCGCCGCGGCGTTCGCTGTTTTTCAGGGTCGAATGAGATACATCGCATATCTGAGACAGCTTAAAAAACGTAAGACTCCGCTCATCTGCCAACTCTCTCACTATTGCAATCGTGTTCATCAAATCCCCGCCTTTCAGCATTTTAATTTTCAAAGTTTCTTACAGCACACGCCCAATGACTCGAAATCCTCGTTCCGGGCTAATGATTCGATCAGAATAGTCTTTGTTATACGAAATCAAAACCGGCTGCATGTGGAGCCTTCCGTAGCTGTCCGTAAATGCGTCACGGTCGCTCTCGTCAGGCTCCCGCTCCCCATAGGATTTCAAATAGCCCTCACCGTCATAGACGAACACACCGACCTGGCCTATCGAGAGCGTCTCGCACCGCTCTACCCAGACGATCTGCCCGTCATGGTAGACCGGCTCCATACTGTTGCCGGATACTCTAACGCCAAAATCCGCTTCCGCCGGGACTGCGTTTTCCGGAAAACTGACCATCTCAAAGTTGTCCTCATCCAAGAAACTGCCTGTACCGGCTGAGACTCTGAGATTGCTGACAGGCTTATCGATATAGCGGATCGTATTCATGGGCGTTGGCATGGGATTGTATTTACCGGTAGCGATCAGATCCTCTCGGTAAGCACGAACCTTTTCCGCCCCCACTTCGTTGAGCAGAGGCGTGTGTTCTCCGGTAAAGGCAGCAAGGCCATCCTCAAGATCCAGCGCATAGCAGATCGCCAGCAGTTGGTATGCATTGGGAACAGTCAGGCCATTCGTCCACTTCCCCAGCGCGGATTGGCTTACATCTACACCAAAGTCCTTCAATGTTGTGCAGAATTCTTTTTTACTCAGCTTTCGGTTTTTGAGTTCTTCCGAAAGCCTTGTACCAATCACATTGTTCCGCTTCTCAGTCTCAGCACTGTATCTCAAACCGTTTTTTGAAGGAGTCGGAAACGGGATAACCGTTGTTTTCTGACTGTTCATAAAGAAACCCTCCGTCTTAGGATAATCCCATTATACACGGGGACAGCTATTCTTGTCAATCGCAAATAGCTTGTTGCGCTACAAATGCGACATTGACATAGCTTTATAAGATTGTTATGATGGGGTCATAGCCAAGGGAACACCTTCCCTTCCATGACAGCTAAGATGTGAGGAGGAACGCGGATGCCGATTTTATCTCGGAAAGATCTTGAACGGATATCACGCAGAGTGCTGTTCCGCTATCTGACGCTGTCAGACCGCAAAATGGATCGCATCGACCCGGTCGACTTTGCGGAAAAGATCTGCGGACTTCATTTCGCGTTTGCGGATATGAGCGTAACGGGCTCGATCCTTGGACTGACCTCCTATAGCGACGTCGATCTCACCATATCCGTTCCCCGTGGAAACGGGTCAGTCCAGGAATTTCACTTGAACGGCAATATCGCCTATGTGGATCAAAACCTCGCAAATGCGGGATCGGTGGGACGGTTGAATTTCACTCTGGTACATGAAGCCGCGCATCAGATTCTCGGTATGCTTTACCCGGAGGAATACAATCCAAGCGCGCAGCCGTTCATCTGCCGCCTTGCGGATGAACGCTGCTCATACCCCATCACCGATTGGGTAGAATGGCAAACAAATGTGCTGACGGCGTATCTCCTACTCCCCCGTGAGCTGATCGACCGCTACATGGATGAGCTTGGCCTTGGCCGGCAGATCAAACTCCTGAACAAAGTATTTGCTCCCAAGGAATATGCGCTGTTTTCTGAAATGGCAAAGCGTTTGGGCGTCTCGAAAACAGCATTATCCATTCGTCTGGACAATCTTGGCATGATCGGCCGAAATGATTTTAGTGATCCGTATGCGCCCATCCATATTTATGCGGATGACTTTGACACAGCATAGGAGGTAGTTGTTATTATGGCAAAAATCAATTCCAAAGCGCTTGACCCGCAGCGGTATGCCTGCATCCAAGCCGAGCAGCGGGAGCTTGAGCAGCAGTACTCCACCCATATCACCATGGCACGGCTTTGCCCGTATTGTAAGCTGCGACTTGAAACGCTCTGCAAAGGGGCCCACGGCGCGACATACCTGAAGTGCCCGCAATGCGGAGAGGCGGTTTTCTTCCCGCCTGTTGTATTCCGCATCGCATAACCGCGAATAATCGATCTGTCCCCAACAATTAAATACCAAGTATGAGCCTCGGAGCCGCTTGATGCGTGACCATCCCATGTGCCGCTTGATTTGTAACTATCGTTCCTTTTAGGAACATAGTTCTGTCAACGCGGCCAATGGTCAGACAAATCAAGCGGCTCTTTTTTTGCGCATGCAGCTCCGGAAAAGGAGTTTGCAATGCGCTTTTTTCATATCCTCCCCCTTTTAGCGTGGGAGCCGTATATCGCTGAATACCCCTGATCTCCCGATTTTTTGAACCTCACAAAATTCAAAAAATCACAAAGGAGATCAAAAATCATGTCTGAAAAAGCATATATTCTCAACGTTTACAACACTATGACCGGCGAATTTGAGCTCGTCCAGGTCACGAAGGAAGTCTTCCAGACCTACAGACGGACGAAATGGCACATCGAAGACAGCACGGAACGCTTTTACAAGCACGAAACGCAGATGAGTTCTCTGATCGGCGGTGAAAATGACGGATACGAGCGGTTCCATGAATTTATTGATTATGACAACACCCCTGAAAATCAGGCAATTGAGGAGATGGTGCGCCAGTCCCTGCGTAATATTCTGGATCTGCTCCCGCCGAAGGATTATGAGCTGATCTACGAGCTTTACTTCAAAAACCGCTCCGAAAAGGAATACGCACAGATGCTTGGGGTCTCTCAGCAGGCCATTCATGTGCGGAAAAAGCGCATCCTGAAAAAAATTAAAAATAATTTGGATGAGCAGGGTTGTTAAGATGCCAGTTTTTTCCCGTATAC
Source organism: uncultured Oscillibacter sp. (assembly GCA_900544615.1). GTDB lineage: Bacteria > Bacillota > Clostridia > Oscillospirales > Oscillospiraceae > Oscillibacter. The sequence goes on from UQVS01000027.1 coordinate 24,842, forward strand.
ATACGAGAAGAAAAGAATCTTCTTGTGAACATTGAAAACTGAATATCCGGTGACGAATAACGTCAGCTGACGGTCCCCCGGCGAGGGGGAACAGCGATGCGGCGAATGCGCGAAGACCACCTGCATCGGAATTACTCCGATGTCAATGAACGGCCAATAAGGTGCAGAGCGAAACTCATTCAGCCAAAAGCGGGCATGGCAGCCCGTCTCGCAATGATCCCGTCAGCCTATAATGGTACATTCTGTCCAGCCACAGCCGCAAGCAATGGGGGCAGCTCGGAGAGATCCTCGGAGGGGTTAGATTCCCGATGGGCGCTGCCAGGCGCCGGTTCGTTCAACCGCCCGACAGTCCGGGAAGTAGTGTCGAATAGGACTGAGCAAAAGAACTTTAAAAAATATAATGAGGGCCGCTCCATATCCGGGTATAGCAATATGCTTCCAACCAAGACAGGAGCGGCCCTCGTTTTTTATCTCTGAGCTAAGAGGTGCGTTTTCAACAATGCATTCTCCAAGGCTCTATGATCTTCATGTAACTGCCACCAGCAGGGCTTCAGAAAGCAGAGAACATTCTCCGCCCATCTGTAGTCATCCGGCTGCAGCGTTCCCATTACGACACCGCGCTGAAACGCGGCGTTTCGTTTCCGTACAGACGCTTCCACACCGGCCTGCGCCAAATGCGCGTTCAAAAAACCGCAAATGACAGCCGCTTCTTCCGTTGTATAAAGCATAGTTCTCATCCCTTTCCACAAACAGGCACCATTGTAACATGATACCCCTATTTTTGAAATCGGCTGTTTCCACAAGAATCCAGCCGAAAGTTTTATACAAACGCTTGTTCGATTTATGGTGCTGTGCTAAGATCCCATAACGAAAACTCCCAAACCCATTTGTGAAAGTGGGCTTGGGAGTTTTCATTATC
>UQVS01000028.1 GCA_900544615.1 uncultured Oscillibacter sp.
ATATCATCGCTCCCTCAAGGGGCGTTGATACCGGTTTTGAAGGTGTTTTGTGGGGAGATATCCCCGTTCGAAAATATAACAAGATAAAGAGAGGTGCCCCTAATTGGGCCCCTCTCAGCCACAAAGCCCCGCAGTGCGGGGCTTTCCGAGGTTTTGAAACCGCAGTCTAAGGTGCACCTTGAGAAGTGTTTTCGCGGTCGTAGGTGAACGTCAGACACGAAAAATGCCCGTGACGGCAGACTTTTCGAAGTGGACGTTCCGCAGGCGTTTGAGGAAATCGCAGTTTTCAAGCGCACGAAAAAAGTGCTTTCAGCACAGCGGCGATTTTCAGCGCAGATCGTACATATTTTGCGCCGCTGTAGTCAATGGAAAGGGATTCTTGACCGTTCGAAAATCGAACCGCTGTAACCCAAAAGACCGTCCCCGGCGGCTCAAAAATTGCGCCTCCATAGACAAAGATAGGGCATCCCCTTCAAATGATAACTTTTTGATAACAGTTCGGTTTTCCGGTAGCTTTGTCCTCTTGGTTACGGTATTGTTCGTTGCGAAAGGGGGCTGATACCATGCCAAAAAGACGAGCGAACGGGGAAGGGAACATCCGCAAACGAAAGGACGGTCGATGGGAGGGAAGATACACTGTCGGTCACGATCCGGAAACTGGCAAAGCCATCATCAAGAACGTCCTCGGCAAGACGCAAACGGAAGTAAAAGAAAAGCTGAAGAAAGCCATCGAGGAAAACGTCGGCATCGACTACGGCAAGGCAAAAACCTACACCGTGGGAAGTTGGCTGGAGGTCTGGATGGAGAACTACGCCAAGGTGAAACTCAGACCGTCCACGTTCAAGACCAGCCAAGGTTTTCTGAAAAACCACATCAAGCCGCAGATCGGCGGCATCCCGCTGGCAGACCTGACTTCTCTGGACTTGCAGAGGTTCTACAAGCATCTGCTGGACGGCGGCCGGGTAGACCGCATCGAGGCCAAGAAAAAGCCGAAAGGGTTAGCACCCAAGACGGTACGGAACATCCACCAAATGATCGGCTCGGCGTACAACCTCGCTATTGAGCAGCACCTCGTCACGAAAAATCCCACACAGGGCTGCGCCTTGCCAAAAGTCGAACACAAGGAGATGAAAACCCTGACCGCCGACCAACTCAGCGCCTTCTTCCAGGAGGCCAAGGACAGCGGCGTGTACGAACTCTACTACCTCGACCTCGCCACAGGACTACGCCGTGGGGAACTGCTGGGATTGAAGTGGACGGACGTCGACCTCGACCGTGGTGTGCTGAAAATCCAGCGGGCCATCTCACGGCAGAACGGCAAAGTAGTCGAGGCCCCGCTGAAAACGAAAAACGCCTACCGCACACTGCCCTTGTCGGCAGACGCGATAAGCGTACTGAAAATGCAGAAATGCAAAGTTGGGAACAGTGAATGGGTGTTCCCGTCCCCCACCGGAGGCCCCATGTCGCCGGACAGCGTCCTGCACATGCTCCAGCGGGTGCTGAAACGGGCAGGGCTGCCTCGCATCCGCTTTCATGACCTGCGCCACACTTTCGCAACCATGGCACTGCAAAACGGAGTGGACGTCAAGACCGTGTCCTCGATGCTGGGTCACTACTCCGCGGGCTTTACGCTGGACACCTACGCCCACGTCACCACCGACGCCCAACTCAAAGCCGCCCAGACGATGGGGAACATCCTCTCCCGTGCTGTCTGACGGTTTCCGCTATCCGCTCCCGTTGGGGTCAGCGTTTGGGTCGGAAAAAAGCAGTACCCAAAAAACGGAACTTATGAAAAGCAAAAGTCCTCGAAATCAGACGATTTCGAGGACTTTTGGTACGCCGTGAGGGATTCGAACCCCCGGCCTTCTGGTCCGTAGCCAGACGCTCTATCCAGCTGAGCTAACGGCGCGTACTGTTTGCTTCAAACAGCTTAATAAGAATACCACACCTGTTTTCAAAATGCAAGCCTTTTTTCAAAATTTCCACACTTTTTTTGAAAGCCTTGTAATGCGGCGGCTCTTTTGCTATACTGAATACAAAATATGAAGCAGCAAACTATGCGGAAAGCGGTGCGGCAATGGAACAATACACAATTAAGAGCGTTGCCTTCGGTGGCTTTGATAAAGAGGATGTAGCCCGTTACATTGAACAGATCTCTCAGGAGACAGGAAAGCTTCGGGAAGAGCGGGACGCTCTGCGGGAGCAGGCAGAGAGCGCGGCGCAGGAGGTGGAAGCGCTGCGGGAACAGGTGCAGCAGCTGACGGCAGCGAAGGCACAGCTGGAAACGGAAGTGCAGCGTCTGGCCTCAGCTGAGGAGGAGAACGCCGACCTGCGGTCGCAGCTGGAGACGCTGCGGCCGGATGCGGAGGCGCACATCATGCTCCGCGATCAGGTGGGAACCATTGAGTGCGAGGCTCGTCAGCGGGCAGCGGCGCTTGAGGAGCGAACGGCAGGTCAGATGAAAAAAACGCTGGATCTGTTCCACCAGCAGTACCAGATGCTTATGAGTACGTTTGAAACGGCGTCCAGCCATATGACGGCAGAACTTCGGAAAATGGAGGTTTCGCTGGCACAGCTGCCCAGAACCATGGATCAGACCGGCAAGGAACTCAATCAGCTGGCGTCCACTCTGGAAAGAGCAGATCACAGTATTGGCGAAACTGACAGAAAGTAAAAGAAAAATACCGAAAGAGAAGCGCAGAGGACAGGAAATCCTCTGCGCTTTTTTCGGGTTATTCAGGAAAGTTTGATAGATATATAACAAACATACTCGCGTATTTTTTAACAATATCTGTTGAAATCAACAAAAATACGGCAAAAAAAGAAAAAACAAGGCCCTCACCTCGCTGGTAGCATTTTATCACAAAAAAACGGAAAATGAAATATGAAATTATATCGAAAATAAACGATTGGCGCTGCGGGTTCTTGTACAAAAAGGGAAAAGTGTTGGAATCCGATTCTGTTTTTCTTGTTTTCACGAAATTTTTACCGTATACTGGTAACGGTAACAAAAAATGCCGAGAAATGAAGCCGTGTGTTGATAGAACAGCCAAATTTTGGGAAGTCTATTCCTTTGGATGAAAGGGGAGGGAAGAGAATAGCGGGCGAATCCACAACACATCCCGATCTGAGTGAGGAGAGAAGGTGAAAGGAAGATGTCCTTAGAGGCGATCAAACAGGTTACAGAAACGGAAGAGAACATCCAGACGCACAAGGCCGCTGCGGAGGCGGAGGCGCGGCAGATCGTAGCTGACGCGGAAAAGGCCGGACAGGCGCTTGTAAAGCAGATGCGTTCCAAAGCGGCGGAGCAGGGAAAGAAACTGCTCCGGCAGGCAGAGGAACGGGCTGCGATCCGGGCGAAAGAGATCGAGGCCGGGGCGGAAGCGGAGAGCGTCCGCCAGCGGCAGCAGGCGGAAGCCCGTTTGAAGGAGACCGCTGAGTTTATCGTAGAAAGGGTAGTGAAACACTGAGATGGCCATTGTCAAAATGAAAAAGCTTCATGTCATTGCAATGGCGGATCGCAGGGAAGCACTTCTAAAAGGACTGCTGCATCTTGGCTGTGTGGAGATCAGTGAGCCGGAGGAGATCCTCTCGGATCCCCAATGGGCATCGCTGTTTCAGCGGGGAACCTCGGCGCTGGCCCGGAAAAAGGGCGAGCTGAGCGACGTCAACACGGCGCTGGATGCGATCCGGCAGTACGCGGGGCTGAAAGACGGTATGTTCATCAAGCGCCATCCCATCACCGAAGCGGAATTTCTGGATGCCGGCGCCGCAGAAAAGGCACAGGCGGCCTGCGATGCGGTGCGGGCGCAGCTGGGAACGCTGGCGCAGGCGCAGAGCGAACAGGGACGGCTGGAAAGCCGAATCGCCGCGCTGACGCCGTGGAAAGATCTGGATCTCCCACTGGAACAGTCCGGTACGGCGCACACCGTTTTCCGCCTGGGGGTCTGCCCCGGACAGACGGACACGGGGGCGATCCGTGTACAGATGGAGGCGGAGGGTCTGGCAGCAGAGCTGTATGAGATCAGCGCCGACAAATTGCAGAAGTATTTGCTTGTGATCGTCCACCGTGACGATGAGGAAAAGACGCAGGAGCTGCTGCGGCCCTATGGGTTCAGCGTGGTTTCCTTTCAGGGGCTGACCGGCACGGCGGCGGAGAATATCCGGGCGCTGGAGCAGGCTCTGGAAGCAAATCGGAAGTCTCAGGCTGACGCCGCTGCCGCCATTGCGGCCAACGGGGAAAACCGGGACGCCCTGCGGGTCTACGCCGACCGGCTCCGGGCGGAGGCCGCCAAGGAGCAGAGCGCAGAGAACATCCTGTCGGACGATGAGGTTCTGTATTTTCAGGGCTGGGTCCCGGCGGAGAAGGAGAATGCCGTCGGCACATTCCTGACGGAAAACGGCTGCGCGTGGGAAACGCTGGATCCTACGGAGGAAGAAATTCCCGATGTGCCGGTCCAGCTGAAGAACAACTGGCTCACCAAGCCGCTGAACATGGTGACGGAGATGTACTCCCTGCCGCGGTATGACAATGTGGATCCCAATCCCCTGATGGCACCGTTCTTCATCCTGTTTTACGGCATCATGATGGCGGATATGGGCTACGGGCTGCTGATGATTCTGGCGGGACTGCTCATTACAAAGAAGTACCATCCCAAGGGAACGGCGGGGAACCTCTTCGGACTGCTGACCCTGTGCGGTGTCAGCACCTTTATCATGGGCGCGATCACCGGCGGCTTCTTCGGCGATTTTCTGACGCAGGCGGTCAAGCTTACCACCGGCGGCGACTTTGCCCTTCCGGCGCTGTTTACCCCGCTGGACGACACCCTGATGATCCTCATCGGAGCCATGGCGCTGGGACTGGTACAGATCGTCACCGGCATGGCCATCAGCTTCATCCGGAAGCTGAAAAGGGGACAGGTCATGGACGCCGTGTGGGAAGAGCTGACATGGTGGATCGTGTTCGCCGGAGTCGGCCTGATGGCCGCCGGGGTCACCAACCTTGTCCTCTACGCGGGCATCGCCATGGTGATCCTTGGGCCGGTGCTGACCAACAAGGGCTTCGGCAAGATCACAGGAATCTTCGGCTCTCTGTACAATCACATCACTGGGTACTTCGGAGATATCCTCTCCTATTCCCGCCTGATGGCCCTGATGCTGGCAGGCAGCGTCATTGCACAGGTGTTCAACACGCTGGGCGCGATTCCCGGCAACATCATCGTGTTCGTGGTGATCTCCATGGCGGGCAACGCCCTGAACTTTGCCCTGAACCTGTTGGGCTGCTATGTCCACGACCTGCGGCTCCAGTGTCTGGAGTACTTCAACAAGTTCTATGAGGACGGCGGCAGGCCCTTCCGGCCGCTGATGGCGGATACCAAATACGTTGACATTACTAAATAATCAATTTTTAGGAGGAACCCTATTATGACTGAATTGACTCAGATGTTTGAATTGCAGCAGAGCGGTACTTTCTTTGGCAGCTGGGGCGGTCTGGCTCTGGCCCTGCTGGGCGCGGGCCTTGCGGCCGTTCTCTCCGGCATTGGCTCTGCCAAGGGTACCGGCATGGCCGGTGAAGCCGGCGCAGGCCTGCTGTGCCAGGACCCCGGCAAGTTCGGCAAGGTTATGATTCTGCAGGTGATCCCCGGCACTCAGGGCCTGTATGGCCTGGTGGTCTGGTTCTTTGCCATCTTCCGCATGGGTCTGCTGTCTGGCTCCCTGCCGGAGCTGACGGTGGCGCAGGGCTTCCAGTATCTGGCTGCCTGCCTGCCCATGGCGCTGGGCGGCCTGTTCTCCGCCATTGCACAGGGCCGCGTGGCCGCTGCTTCCATCAACATTCTGGCCAAGAAGCCGGACGACTGGTCCAAGGGCATGGTGCTCTGCATCACCGTGGAGTTCTACGCCATTCTGGCACTGCTGGCTTCCATGCTGATGATCATCAATATCAGCGCCTGATCCCTGTGAGAAAGGGGATTCAACTATGAACGGAATTGAAACCATTATCCAGCGGCTGAATACCAACGCCAGGGCCGATACGGACGCTCTGCTGGATAAGGCGCGTCAGGAGGCTGCGGCCATTACCGCCCGCTATCAGGCGCAGGCGGATCAGGAAGCAGCCAATCTGGCTGCCCGCAATCAGCGCAACGCCGCAGAGCGGGAGGAGCGCCTTGTCAGCGCCGCCCAGATGGAGGCTCGGAAAACCATTCTGGCCGCCAAGCAGGCAGTGATGGAGGAGGTCTACGCAAAGGCACTGGATCAGCTGCGGAATCTGCCGCAGGAGCGTTGCGTGGAGGTGCTGACGTCCCTGCTGGAGCAGGCGGCACCGGAGGGGAAGGGCGAAGTCCTCTTCTCCGCACAGGATCGGGACACCGTGGGCCGCGCCGCGGTAGACGCTGCCAATGCGAAAACCGGCGGCAGGCTGACCATCTCGGAGGAGACGGCCAGCATCCCCGGCGGCTTCATCCTCCGCAACGGCAGCATTGAGGTCAACTGCGCTTTTGATACCCTGATCCGCCTGCAAAAGACGGAGACGGCGGGGCAGGTGGCCCAGCGGCTGTTCGGCTAAGGGGGGAGGATGCCTTGGCTAAAATCAAAGACACCGATTATCTGGCGATCTCGGCCCGGATCCGTGCCATGGAAACCACGCTGCTGACGGCAGAGCGGATGGAGCGGCTTCTGGTGGCCCACAGCGGCGAGGAAGTGTCCAAGCTTTTACAGGAGTGCGGCTACCCGGAACTGGACGCCGCACGGCCGGAGGCCATGGACGCCGCGCTGTCTCAGGCGCGGGAAGCGCTGCTGGCCGATTTGGGCGACAGCGCGCCGGACCCCAGATATATCGACATTTTCAAGCTGAAATACGACTATCACAACGCAAAGACCATCCTGAAGGCAGCCGCCATGGGGACAGACCCGGCGCGGATGTTGATGGACATGGGCCGCGTCAGTGCGTCGGAGCTGAAAACCGCTATGGACAGCGGGGAACTGGACGGCCTGCCCGGAACGCTGCCGGAGGCCGTTGCGGAAGCGAAATCCGTGCTGGATACCACCCGTGACCCCCAGCTCAGCGACATTACGCTGGATCGCTGGATGTACCGGGATATGGCGCAGGTGGCGGATGTCACCGGCAGCGCGTTCCTCCGGGGCTATGTGGCCGCCCAGATCGATGCAGCCAATCTCCGCGCCCTGATCCGCACGCTGCGGATGGGGAAAAACGCTGATTTTCTGGCCGGCGTCCTCTTTGACGGCGGCGGGATCGACCCGGCGGCAATTCTGGCTGTGGCGGCTGAGCGGGGAAGCGGGCTGGAAGAGGTCTACGGCTCCACCCGGTTCGCACAGGCGGCGGAAGCGGGAGAAGCGGCGCTGAAAGGCGGCTCTCTGACGGAGTTTGAAAAACGCTGCGACGATGCCGTGGCCGACTATCTCTCCGGGGCACAGATGATCCCCTTCGGGGAGGCCCCCATGCTGGCGTATCTGGCGGCGCGGGAGACGGAGTATACCAACATCCGTATTCTGCTGATGGGCCGCGCCGCCGGGTTAAGCCCGGAGATCATCCGGTCCCGCCTGCGGCGGATCAACGCGTAAGGAGGGGAGAACATGGCAGCAACGTATTCCATCGCCGTCGTGGGCGATTGGGAGTCCGTCATGGGCTTCCGGGCGTTGGGACTGGACACCTATCCCGTCACCTCGGTGGAGGAGGCGCGGAAAACCGTCCATGACCTTGCCAAAACCGACTGCGCGGTGATTTATCTGACGGAAACGCTGGCAAAGGATATGCCGGATGTGCTGAATCGGTACAAGGACGAGATCCAGCCCGCCATCATCCTGATCCCCGGCCGGGAAGGCTCTCTGGGCATTGGCAAGGCCAATATTCAGAGCGCAATCGAGCGGGCCGTCGGCGCGGACATTCTGTAGAAATTTAAAGAGGGGATTCCATCCCCCCTTTAGATTCCCCCCACCAGTGAGATCCACTCACTGGTGTGTGCGCCCAGGGCGCACAGGTCGTGGTGTTTTTGTCAGGCGCATGTCCTGACAAAAAGATTTTAAAACAAACTGCCGTCAGACGCGAAAGGTGGACTGACCTGAACTGGCATGACGGTAAACGGCTTTGAACGGCAGGGGGATCCAAGCGATTTTATCTGTTCCTTCTGCGAATCTGATGAAAGAAGGTTATCAAATTTGAGCGGTAAAGTTGTTAAAGTTTCCGGGCCGCTGGTGGTGGCTACGGGTCTGGCGGACGCCAATATGTCCGACGTGGTCCGTGTCGGCCCCCAGCGCCTGATCGGCGAGATCCTGACCATGAAAGGGGACACCGCCAACATTCAGGTCTATGAGGAGACCTCTGGTCTGGGCCCCGGCGCTGAGGTGGAAACCACCGGCGCACCCATGAGCGTGGAGCTTGGCCCCGGCATGATCGAGGGCATTTACGACGGCATCCAGCGCCCGCTGGAGAAGATCGTGGAAAAGGTGGGCGCCTGCATCACCCGCGGCGTGGAGGTTCCCGCCGTGGATCACGAGAAGAAGTGGGAGTTCAAAGCGGTTGCCAAGGTGGGCGATCAGGTGATCGGCGGCGATGTGCTGGGCACGGTGCAGGAGACTGCCGTGGTGCTTCATAAGATCATGGTGCCGCCCACCATGCGCGGTACCGTCACCTCCATCCAGAGCGGCTCTTTCAATGTGACGGAGACCATCGCCACCCTGAAAACCGAGGATGGGAAGGAAGTTCCCCTCACCATGCTCCAGAAGTGGCCCGTCCGTGTGGGCCGTCCCTATACGAAAAAGTATCCCCCCAAGAAGCCTCTGTGCTCCGGCCAGCGGATCATCGACACCATGTTCCCCATTGCCAAGGGCGGCACGGCGGCTGTTCCCGGCCCCTTCGGTTCCGGTAAGACCGTGGTGCAGCACCAGCTGGCCAAGTGGTCGGATGTGGATATCGTGGTCTACATCGGCTGCGGCGAGCGCGGCAACGAGATGACGGACGTTCTGCGGGAGTTCCCGGAGCTGAAGGATCCCCGCACCGGCGAGTCCCTGATGAAGCGGACGGTGCTGATCGCCAACACCTCCGATATGCCTGTGGCCGCCCGTGAGGCGTCCGTGTATACCGGCATCACCATCGCGGAATACTTCCGCGATATGGGCTATGATGTGGCTGTCATTGCAGACTCCACCTCCCGCTGGGCCGAGGCCCTCCGCGAGATGTCCGGCCGTCTGGAGGAAATGCCCGGCGAGGAAGGCTACCCCGCGTATCTGGCCTCCCGTCTGGCTCAGTTCTACGAGCGGGCCGGCAGCGTGGAGTGCATCGGCTCCGACGAGCGCCGGGGCAGCCTGACAGCGGTGGGCGCCGTGTCTCCTCCGGGCGGCGACCTCTCCGAGCCGGTTTCTCAGGCCACCATGCGGATCGTCAAGGTGTTCTGGGCGCTGGACTCCTCTCTGGCCTACAAGCGTCATTTCCCGGCCATCAACTGGCTGAGCTCCTACTCCCTGTATCTGGATTCCCTGAAGCCGTGGTTTGACGAAAATCTCGGCCCCGAATTCATGCAGGACCGCACCAGGGCCATGAGCATTCTGCAAAACGAGGCCAGCCTGAACGAGATCGTCCAGCTGGTGGGTAAGGATGCGCTGGGCGCTGCCGACCAGCTGACGCTGGAGGTGGCCCGGATGGTTCGCGAGGACTTCCTGCAGCAGAACGCCTTTATGGACGTGGATAGCTTCTCCGACTATGGGCGGCAGAAGAAGCTGCTGGGCATGATCCTCAGTTATGACGCCCTGTGCCGGGACGCCATTGCCAAGGGCGCTTCCGTGCAGGAACTGTTCCAGATCCCGGCCCGTGAGCAGATCGGCCGGGCCAAGAGCGTGCCTGCCGAGGAATATGAGACTGTTTACAACCAGATCCAGTCCGATATGGAGCAGCAGATCGCTGCCATTGCCGCCAAAGGAGGGGATGACGAATGATCCGTGAATATAAAACCGTTGAGGAGATCAGCGGCCCTCTGATGATGGTTCGCATGGTGGAAAACGTCACCTATGACGAACTGGTGGAGATCGAGCTGCACGACGGCTCCATCCGCCGGGGCAAGGTGCTGGAGGTCAACGGCGACGCCGCCGTAGTCCAGCTCTTCGAGTCTGCCGCCGGGATCAATCTGGCGGACGCCAAGGTTCGTTTTCTGGGACACCCCCTGCAGCTGGGCGTGTCCGGCGATATGCTGGGCCGGGTGTTCAACGGCATGGGCCAGCCCATTGACGGCGGCCCGGAGATCCTGCCGGAAGAGTACCGGGACATCAACGGCCTGCCCATGAACCCCGCTGCCCGTGACTATCCCAACGAGTTCATCCAGACCGGTGTTTCCACCATTGACGGCCTGAACACGCTGGTTCGCGGCCAGAAGCTGCCGATTTTCTCCGGCTCCGGCCTGCCTCACGCCAATCTGGCGGCGCAGATCGCCCGGCAGGCCAAGGTGCTGGGAGACGAAGGCTCCAACTTCGCCGTGGTGTTCGCCGCCATCGGCATCACCTTTGAGGAGTCTGAGTTCTTTGTCAGCGAGTTCAAGCGCACCGGCGCCATTGACCGCACCGTGCTGTTCAGCAACCTTGCAAACGACCCCGCCGTGGAGCGTATTTCCACCCCCCGTATGGCCCTGACCGCCGCAGAGTATCTGGCCTTTGAGAAGGGAATGCAGGTGCTGGTCATCATGACCGACATCACTAACTACGCCGAAGCCCTCCGCGAAGTCTCCGCCGCCAAGAAGGAAGTCCCCGGACGCCGCGGCTTCCCCGGCTATCTGTATACCGACCTTGCCACCCTGTATGAACGGGCCGGCCGCCGTCTGGGCAATCCCGGCTCCATCACCCTGATCCCCATCCTGACCATGCCTGAGGACGATAAGACCCACCCCATCCCTGACCTGACGGGCTATATCACCGAGGGCCAGATCATCCTGAGCCGCGCCCTGTACCGTCAGGGCATCCATCCCCCTGTGGACGTGCTGCCCTCTCTGTCCCGCCTGAAGGATAAGGGCATCGGCGAGGGCAAGACCCGCGAGGATCACGCCAGCACCATGAACCAGCTCTTTGCCGCCTATGCCACCGGCAAGGATAACAAGGAGCTGATGAGCATTCTTGGCGAGGCGGCGCTGACGCCTACGGATCTGCTGTACGCCAAGTTTGCCGATGAGTTTGAAAAACGCTACGTCAACCAGGGCTACGAGGAGAACCGCTCCATCGAGGAAACGCTGAATCTGGGCTGGGAGCTGCTGAGCATCCTGCCCAAGAGCGAGTTGAAGCGGATCAAGCCGGAGCTGATCGAAAAGTACTGGCCGAAAAAAGACGAGCAGAAGTAAGGAGGGGTGAACCATGGCGAATATCACGGTCAGCCCTACCCGCATGGAGCTCACCCGTCTCAAGGGCAAGCTGAAAACCGCCCAGCGGGGCCACAAGCTGCTGAAGGATAAGCGGGATGAGCTGATGAAGCAGTTTCTGGATACGGTCCGGGAGGTGCGTTCTCTCCGCGCCGAGGTGGAGGAGGACCTGATGGCTGTCCACAAGTCCTTTACGGTGGCCTCCGCCCTTATGTCCTCCGAAGCGCTGGAACAGGCGCTGCTGTATCCTAAGCAGAGCGTGGAGCTTACCCGCACCACCCAGAACATCATGTCCGTCAACGTGCCGGTGTACGATTTCCAGACGAAAACCAAGTCGGATTCCGACATCTATCCCTACGGCTTTGCCGCTACCTCCGGCGAGCTGGACGACGCCGTAGAAGCGCTGGGACACGTGTTTCGGAAGATGCTGAAGCTGGCGCAGATCGAAAAATCCGCCCAGCTCATGGCAGAGGAGATCGAAAAGACCCGCCGCCGGGTCAACGCGCTGGAATATGTGATGATCCCCAATACGCAGGAAGCCATCCGCTATATCACCATGAAGCTGGATGAAAATGACCGTTCTACCACCACCCGGCTCATGAAAGTGAAGGATATGCTTCTGAAGGAGGCCATTGAGGAAAAGCGGGCGGCAGATGCCGCAGCTTTGGAGACGTTCTCCGGCGGGGAAGCACAGAAAGCCTGAAACCCTGTATGAAAAACCTCCGGCTCTGCCGGAGGTTTTTCTGCTTCTTGCGCCGGGGAGAGGAATATGCTAAAATGCCGTCAGGAAAGGGCGTGGGCGCAATGTGGTATGTCTATATGCTGCGCTGTGGGGACGGCAGCCTTTACACAGGCTCCACCACGGATGTGGCCCGGCGGCTCCGGGAGCACCAGATCGGAACGGGAGCCAAATATACCCGCAGCCGCCCGCCGGTGACGCTGGCCTACACAGAGGAAGCACCAGACCGCTCTGCTGCCCTGCGCCGGGAAGCGGCCATCAAAAAGCTGCCCCGCAGACAGAAGCTGGAGCTTATAAAAAACGGGTTCGACGATCCAGACGGGAATGGAGCTTTTCCTTTGGGCACGTGTCCCCCAAGGGAAAAGGAATGAGATCCTACCCCTGTACAGCCGGAAAAACGAAAAGAAGGGAATCAGATGAGAAGAAAAGATCGGGAACTGACGCCGGAGCAGGCGTGGGAAATCGTGGATCGGTGTGCGGACGGCGTGGTGTCCATGATGGATGACGCCGGCGCGCCCTATGCTGTGCCGGTGAATCTTGTCCGGGAGGACAACCGGGTGTACTTCCACAGCGCCATGGCAGGGAAAAAGGCAGACTGTATGCGGAAGCATCCCAACGTATGCGTCGCCTGCGTGGAAAGCGGCGCGGAGATCGACCAGCCGGGACTGACCACCCGGTATGCCGCTGCCATCCTGACGGGAACGGCGGCAGAGGTAACGGACGCAGCGGAAAAGGTAAACGCCCTGCGGCTGCTGTGCCGGAAGCTGGCGCCGGAGAACCCCTACTGGCAGGGGGATTTTCACGACTGCATCGGCCACACCGCCGTGTGGCGCATCACCGTGGCTGAGATCACGGGAAAGGCCAACCGGGGCAAGCCGGAATAAGAGAAGAACACACCGTGCCGGGAGCGCTGCTCGCGGCACGGTGTGTTTTATTAAGAGGCAGGGATGTCCTGCGGCTTCGGGGTGGCCTGCCGCATCGCTGGAAAGCCCAGCAGACGCAGGGCCATGCCGAAAAAGGCGTAAAAATAGTGAGATTTGAGACTGAAATATACGATTCGGCCAAGAAACTGCCTGAGAAAATAGGAAAGGCTGTTATAGACATCGCTGTAAATCAAAGCCCAGCACAGCGCCGGCAGCGCGATACCGCAGAGTGCAAGAACCAGCAGCCCCCGGCGCACCCGGCGGATGTAAAGTGTCTGAGGAGGCCGGATGGGGATAAACAGACTCAGCAGCTGGGTCAGGGTCCAGCCCATCATACCCCAGGCAATGGGCTTCCAGACAGCAGAAAGTACAAAAACCGGCAGAAAATATTCGTTCCGCTTCATACACGCAAGAACCCATGGGCGCAGATGCACCATGACACCCCAGAGAATCGCCGTCAGCCCGATGCCGGTCAGGGTAGGGAATACGGCGCGTCTCCGGCTTTCCGGCACCGGCGGGCCATAGAGGACAGCGTTGGCGTCCGTGCCGAAGATCTCTGCCAGCCGCAGGATCTGCTCCACATCCGGCCGGGTGCGGCCGTTTTCGTAGTTGGAGACGGTCTGCCGGGTGACAAACAGCCGCGCGGCCAGCTCGTCCTGCGTCATGTTCTGCCGTTTCCGCAGATCCCGGATGTTTTTCCCAATGTCACGCATACGTTTCACCTCGCCCCAAGCGTACCAAAAATCTGCCGGAATGTCACGCAAGGAATCTTTTCCATGACTGTTTTCGGGGGGACGGGCCGATTCAGCCCGCGCTCAGGTGAATGACGCAGCTGTTCAGATCGTAAAACGGTTCGGCGGCGGTGGGGGTCAGCCCCTCCAGCACATCGGATTCATACAGGGCGGAAACGGTCTTGAAGCACACCGGCAGGATGGGGGTCTGCTCCCGCAGATAACGGTACAGGGCGTTCAGCGCTGTCTCCCGGCCTGCGGAGCTGCGGCAGGCTTCCAGCAGCTGATTGCACTGGGCGTCGCTCCAACCGCCGTAGTTCAGGCTGCCGCCGGTGGCCAGCAGGGAGGAAACGTCCCAGTCCGCCAGCAGGCGCACCTCGCCGTAATACAGGTCGAAGCGTCCGGCGGCCAGAGCGGCGGTATACTCCGCCCACGGCAGACTTACGGCCTCCATGGGAATGCCGGAGGTGGTAAATGTGGCGGCGATCTGCTGGGCCACGGAGACCTTGAAGGCATTTTCACTGTTTACCACCAGCCGCAGGGTGCGGGTGGGGCGGGTCTCGCAGGCGGCCAGCGCGTCGGCAAAGGCGGTGGCGGAAAAAGCAGTATCCAGCTCCGACGGGTACAGCGGCGACACCGGGGAGACGGGGAACTGGGCGGCTCTGGCATGGCCGGACAGCAGCCCACTGACCAGCGCCTGCCGGTTGAGCCCCAGCGACAGGCAGCGGCGGAAGGCGGCGTCATCCAAAGGCTTGACGGTGGTGTTGATCCCCAGATACTGGAACACGGTGGTGTCGGCGTCCGTGCAGCGGACGCTGCCGGAAACAGTCACGGAATCCGTGCCGGTGAGGTCAGAGACAAGAAGCTGGACGTCGTGGGAGGTGAAGCGGTAAAGCATGGACTCCGCATCTGCGGTTTCCGTCAGAACGATCCGCTCCACCGGCTGACCGCCGCCCTGCCACCAGTTCTGGCTGGCCAGCAGGCAGGGGGTGCTGCTCTCATCATAGAGATACGGGCCGGTGCCGGTGGGGATGTCCTTTTTCTCGGTGCCGGATTTCAGGATCGGAATATCCAGCAGGGCGGGAAGGGCGCTGTTGGGCCGGGAGAGGGTCAGCGTCACGGTGCCGTTCCCGGCGGAAATGCTTTTCACATCCGCCAGCCGCGGGGCATAGCGGGCGGAGCTGCGGGCGGCGGTGAGGGTGGCTTTGACGTCGGCGGCGGTGAGGGGGGAGCCGTCCGAAAAGACGACGCCCTGCTGCAGAGTGAGAACATAGGTCAGGGCTTCCGGGTCATAGGTGTAGGAAGCGCACAGCAGGGGCTGGGGCGTAAACTGCCCGTCCAGATGGAACAGCCCCTCATAGAGCAGGGAAGCTGCCGTCTGCTGCATCCCGTCCGGGCAGGTCAGGGGATTCAATGGCTGCCCTGCCAGATAGGGAAGGGAAAAGGCGGAGGGGAGAGCGGCGGCCGTCTCCTCCGGGGCCGGATCTTCTTCCGGGGGAAAGAGCGGCTCCTCCGCTTCGTCGATCTGCGCGCAGCCGGTCAGCAGGGACAGGGCCAGCAGCAGGGCCGCTGCCAGCGCGGTGATTCGTTTCATAGGCACTCCTTCAAAGCAATGACGGCGGCCTGCACGCCCCGCTGATCCCCCATTTTCCGATGGGACCAGAACAGATCCGGGCGGCAGGCGGTGCAGATGCCGGAAACCTCGATATGCTCCGGCGCAAGACCGGCACGCAGCAGCCACTGGCGGTTCAGACCGGCCAAATCCACATGGAATTTGGCTCCCCGGCGCTCCATGTGCGGTTCTGCGTCCGCCCCCAGAGCGTCCCGCATGGCGGCGGGAACGTCGCCGTCGGTTTCAAAGCAGCACCGGCCGATGCAGGGGCCAAGGGCGGCCAGCAGATCCGCAGGACGGCTGCCGTAAGCATCCTCCATGGCCTGCACTGTTTTTTCCACGATTCCGGCGGCGCAGCCCCGCCAGCCGGCATGGGCCGCGCCCACAGCCTGCCGGACGGGATCGTACAGCAGCACGGTGCCGCAGTCGGCAGAAAAGACCGTCAGGGGCAGAGCTGCTTCATTGGTAATGAGAGCGTCCACATCCGTGTAGTCGCGGGGGCGGACGACGCCCTTCCCGGCGTCTGCGGCGGTGACGCGGCGGATGTTGGCGGTGTGGGTCTGCTGACTCAGCACGGTCCGGTGTTCATCCAGCCCCAGAACTGCGAAGAAGCGGCGGTAGTTTTCCCGGAGAGCTTCCGGGCCGTCCCCCTGATTGGGACGGAGGTTCAGACTGTCCCACGGGGCGGGGGACACGCCGCCCATCCGGGTGGAAAAGCCGTGGGGAATTTGACTCAGCACATCGGCGGTGAACCACACCAGACCGTTTTGCTCGCGCTGCTGAAAGGGCATTGCGTACACCTCACTGTCTCATATTTCAAAAAATGCCCTCCGAAAAACCAGAGGGCAAAGAGAGGATGCCTCGCGGGCGGGCATGGCTCAGCCATGTCCGCCCTGCGGGGCAGAAAATCGGATGGACGGCGGATCACAGGTCGGGGTGATACTCCTTGCAGGTGCATTTCTTCCACTTCAGTCCGCTGCCGCAGGGGCAGGGATCGTTGCGGCCGATCTTCACGACCTTTTTCACCGGCTGCTTTTTGGGCGTGGTGCCGTCGCCGCCTACATTTTCCGCGGTGGCCTTGGCGACCCGCTCCCGCTTGACCTCCTCATCCTTCTTCAGCCGGACGGAGTACAGACGGCGGACGGTTTCATCCTGAATGGCGGAGACCATTTCCTCAAACATTTCCAGAGATTCCCGCTTGTAGACGTCCACGGGGTTGTTGTTGCCGTAGCCCTGGAGCCGGACGCCCTGCTTCAGATCGTCCATGGCGTCGATGTGATCCATCCAGTATTCGTCTACCACCCGGAGCATGATGACCCGCTCCAGCTCCCGCATGATGGGCGCGGTGATTTCCTGTTCCTTGGCCTCGTAGGTCTTTTCGGCAGCGGCGATGAATGCCTCGTCGAAATCCTCCTGAGTTTTGGAGGGGATCTCCTCGTCGGAGAACTCCACAGCGCCCTTTGCAAAGTAGATGCCCTCCATGTCGCTGAGCATTTCGTGATACCGGGCGGCGTCCAGATGCTGGCTTTCGCCAAAGTCCAGCGCCACATGGTTGCTGACGGAGGTGTGCATCATGTTCAGCACGGTTTCCTTGATGTCCATGCCGTCCAGCACCTGACGGCGCTGGGCATAGATGATCTCCCGCTGCTTGTTCATCACGTCGTCGTATTCCAGAACAGACTTACGGGACTGGAAGTTGCGGCTCTCCACGGTGGTCTGGGCGTTTTCAATGGCGCGGGTCAGCATCTTGTTCTCAATGGGGGTGTCCTCATCCAGATCAAACTTCTCCATCATGTTCTGGATGCGGTCGCCGCCGAACAGGCGCATCAGATCGTCCTCCAGAGAGATGTAGAACCGGGTCTCGCCGGGGTCGCCCTGACGGCCAGCACGGCCGCGGAGCTGATTGTCGATCCGGCGGGATTCGTGGCGCTCGGTGCCGATGATGAACAGGCCGCCGGCCTCCCGGACCTTTTCGGCTTCTTCCTTGATGATGGCCTTGTGATAGGCCATCCGCTCGGCGAAGAGCTTCCGGGCTGCCAGAATTTCCTCATTGTCGGTCTCGGCGTAGCCGGTGGCGTCCACAATGACCTCTTCGGAGTAACCGGCCTTCACCAGATCGGCGCGGGACAGGTACTCGGCGTTGCCGCCCAGCATGATATCGGTGCCACGGCCCGCCATGTTGGTGGCCACGGTGACGGCCCCCAGCTTACCGGCCTGGGCCACGATCTCCGCTTCCTTCTCGTGGTTCTTGGCATTGAGCAGATTGTGCTGGATGCCCTCCCGCTGGAGCAGCTGGCTCAGCAGCTCGTTCTTCTCAATGGACACGGTGCCAACCAGTACCGGCTGTCCCTTTTCGTGACATTCCTTCACCTGCCGGATGACGGCCCGGAACTTGCCGGCCTCCGTCTTGTACACCACATCGTGGTGATCCACGCGCTGATTGGGACGGTTGGTTGGGATCTCCACGATATCCAGATTATAGATGGTGCCGAATTCCTCAGCTTCCGTCATGGCCGTGCCGGTCATGCCGGAGAGCTTGTCGTACAGGCGGAAGTAGTTCTGGAAAGTGATGGTGGCCAGCGTCTTGTTCTCGCTGTTGACGTTGACGTGCTCCTTGGCTTCAATGGCCTGATGCAGACCGTTGGAGTACCGGCGGCCGAACATGAGACGGCCGGTGAACTCGTCCACAATGATAACCTCGCCGTCCTTCACCACGTAGTCAATGTCCCGCTTCATGGTGCCGTGGGCTTTCAGAGCCTGATTGATGTGGTGATTCAGCGTGGCATTGGAGGGATCGGACAGGTTCTCCACATGGAAGAACTCTTCCGCCTTGGCGATACCGGAGGCGGTGAGGGTGGCCGTCTTGGCCTTTTCATCCACAACGTAGTCGGCGTCGATGTTGGAATCTTCTTCCTCCTTGTCATCCAACTGCACAACTACTTTTTTCTTCAGGCGGGAGACGAACATCTCCGCCATATCGTACATCTGGGTGGACTTTTCGCCCTGCCCGGAGATGATCAGGGGGGTACGGGCCTCATCGATCAGGATGGAGTCCACCTCGTCCACGATGGCGAAGCTGTGGCCCCGCTGCACCAGCTCGCTGGAGTAGATGCACATATTATCCCGGAGGTAGTCGAAGCCCATCTCGTTGTTGGTGCCGTAGGTGATGTCGGCGGCGTAGGCGTCCTTGCGCTGCTGAGAGGTCAGGCCGTGAACGATCAGCCCCACCTTCAGGCCAAGGAAGCGATGCACCTTGCCCATCCACTCGGAGTCACGCTTGGCCAGATAGTCGTTGACGGTGACGATGTGGACGCCCTTGCCGGCCAGCGCGTTCAGATAGGCGGGGAGGGTGGCCACCAGCGTTTTGCCTTCGCCGGTCTTCATCTCGGCGATCCGGCCCTGATGCAGCACGATGCCGCCCACCAGCTGTACCCGGTAGGGACGCATCCCCAGCACCCGGTCTGCAGCCTCCCGCACGGTGGCAAAGGCCTCCGGCAGAATGTCGTCCAGCGTTTCGCCGTT
This sequence comes from uncultured Oscillibacter sp., assembly GCA_900544615.1. GTDB lineage: Bacteria > Bacillota > Clostridia > Oscillospirales > Oscillospiraceae > Oscillibacter. The sequence goes on from UQVS01000028.1 coordinate 18,876, forward strand.
GGCGAGACGCTCCTTGAACTCCGGCGTTTTGGCCTGAAGCTCCGCATCGGTCAAGGCCTTGTATTCGTCGGCCATGGCTTCGATTTTATCCACGATGGGATAGATGGATTTCAACTCGCGGGAGCTGTAATCGCCGAAAATAGATTTCAGAAAGCCCATTGGTTACAAACATCCTTTCACGCTTCCGCCCGGCGTCGGGCGGGAGAGATTATACCTTATAGATTAAGGGAGAACATAGTCACCCACAATAAAACAAGCATACTATAGCATATCATCTCCCAGATTGCAAAGAAAAATGGAAAAGATACGAAAAAAGTTTACAAAATATCCATGCGTCAGAATAGATAATCGTTTAACAGGCTTTTGGCCTGAAAAAACGGCGGATACATCGGACCGGTACAGAAAAATAGGGCTGTGCGGCACAGGCTTTGAGCCTGCTCCGTACAGCCCGCTATTTTTGCCGGCGTGCGTGCGCTTACGCAATATCGAATTCCGCCGCCAGTGCAAAATCCACGATCCGCTTGTCCCGTTCCGTCTCGTTTTCATGAAACTCAAAAAACCACTTGACCGCCCGGTAGTGGCCGGCATCCAGAGAGCCGTAGCGGCTGGCCCACTGAAAGGTCATCTCCCTCGGCGTGTTTTTTTCAAAGATATAGGCTTCCGCCGTGTTGGCAAAGTCTCCATTTTCTTCCAGATCATACCACTGGCCGTCCTGTTCTACCTGAAGGAAGAAATCAGCACTGTTGCCGCTGTCGATTTCCGTGTCCGTGGCGTTGAGGATCGTCACCTTGACCTGTCCCGGATAGGCGGAGCCATCCACCACCGTCATGGTGACGCCCTCATGGTTGTTGACCTCCAGATCAGATGCTTCTTCACTGATCTTGGGGGCAGAGCCGCAGGCGGTGAGGGCCAGCAGGCACAGGGCGCAGCAGAAGGTGAACACGTTCTTCATGAAGACCGCTCCTTTCGATAATTACAAAACAGATTCTATACTTCTTTATTATAACAGACGTGAGAGAATAAAAAAAGTTTCCATGGATTCCGGCAAATTTGCGCGAATGACAGGAAAAGTTCACAAAACCTTCCTTGTACTTTCCACGCCCCTGTGTTAAGATGTTCTAAAAGAAATGCTTTGCGTCATCTGTGAAAAATAAAAGGAGGCCCCTATGAAACTGAGCTTTTACGGCGCTGATCAGTGCGTCACCGGCAGTTGCCACTGTCTGGAAGTCAACGGCAGGAAGATCCTCATTGACTGCGGCTTGCAGCAGGGACGGGACGAGATCGACAACGGCGCGCTGCCCTTCCATCCCGGCAGCATCGACTTCGTACTCATCACCCATGCCCACATTGACCACACCGGCCGGGTACCCATGCTGGTGAAGCAGGGCTTTCAGGGCCGCATCCTCACCACCCGCGTGACGGCCAACCTCATGGATATCATGCTGCAGGATTCCGCCCACATTCAGGAGTCCGACGCGGAGTGGAAAAACCGCAAGGCGGAGCGCTCCGGCGCGCCCAAGGTGGAGCCGCTGTATACCGTGGAGGACGCGGAGAACGTGAAGCAGTACGTCACCACCTGCGAGTACGGACAGGATGTGGAGCTGTACGAGGGCGTCAGCGTCCGCTTTGCCGACGCGGGACACCTGCTGGGCAGCGCCTGTATCACCGTCACCGCCACGGAGAACGGCGTCACGAAAAAGCTGATCTTCTCCGGCGATCTGGGCAACGTGGATCAGCCCATTATCCGGGATCCCAGCCACTTCGCCGGTGCGGATTACGTCGTTATGGAATCCACCTACGGCAACCGCAACCACACCGAGGTGTGGAGCTACACGGAAGATCTGGCAAAGATCATTGACGAGACCATGGCCAAGGGCGGCAACGTGGTGATCCCCGCCTTCGCCGTGGGCCGCACGCAGGAACTTCTCTACTTTATCCGGGAAATCAAGGACAGAGGTCTGGTGAAATCCAACCCGGACTTCCCCGTATATATCGACTCCCCGCTGGCCCGCCGGGCGACCACGATCTTCACCGGCGATCTGGACGGCTATCTGGACGCCGACGCGCTGGCGCTGGTGCAGGACGGCACCCATATGTTCAGCTTCACCAACCTCCGCATGACGGAGACGGTGGAGGAATCCAAGGCGCTGAACGAGGACGGTATTCCCAAGGTCATCATTTCCGCCTCCGGTATGTGCGACGCCGGCCGAATCCGGCACCACCTGAAGCACAACCTCTGGAAGCCGGAATGTACCGTGGTATTCGTGGGCTATCAGGGAGAGGGGACGCTGGGCCGCTCCCTGCTGGAAGGCGCCAAGAGTGTGAAGCTCTTCGGTGAGGAGATTGCCGTCCACGCAAAAATCGTCAACTTCCAGGGACTTTCATCCCACGCCGACCGGGATCATCTGCTCTCGTGGATCGCAGATATCAAGGCGCCCAAGCCCCAGCGCGTGTTCATCGTTCACGGCGACCGTGAGGTAGCGCCCTACTTTGCCGAGAGCGTGGAAAAGCTGGGCTTTACCGCCCATGCGCCTCAGTATACCGAGGTCTACGATCTGATCGAGGACAAGATCGTGGCCACCGGCTATCTGCCGGAGCGGAAGGTCAAGGCTGTGGGCGGCCAGAAGGTCACTGCTGCCTATGAGCGTCTGGCGGCGCTGGGTCAGCGTCTGGTGGACGTGATCCGCCGTTCCAAGGGCCGGGACAACAAGACCCTCAGCCGCTGGGCCGAACAGCTACGTCAGCTGCTGGACAAATGGGAAGAATGATTGTAGAATAGAAGAATCCGCAGGGAGTGCTGTCAACGCGGCACTCCCTGCCTGTATCTGAATGGAAATTCTTAAGAACTTGAAAAGGATGAAAAATCCCATGGAAGCATTGGAAAAAGGAACGATTTATACGGCGGTGATCGACGGCTATTCCAGCGACGGGCTGGGGATCGCGCGGGTGAACGGGGCGGTGGTGTTCGTGCCACACGCCGTCCGGGGGGAGGAGATCGACCTCCGGATCACGAAGGTGATGAAAACCTCCTGCGCCGGAGAAATCGTGAAGATCCGCCGTCCATCGCCGGACCGCATGGAGCCGGAGTGTCCCCATGCGGGCAAATGCGGCGGCTGCGCCTACCGGCACCTGACCTATCCGGAGGAGCTGTGGGCCAAGCGCCAGCGGGTGCAGGACGCTCTGACCCGGATCGGCGGGCTTACCTTGCAGGTGGAGGAGATCCTGGGGGCGAAGAACCCGGAGCATTATCGGAATAAAAGCCAGTATCCCGTGGGGGCTGACGGCTCCATCGGCTTTTTTCAGGCCCGGACACACAAGGTTGTGCCCATCCGCCGCTGCCTGATCCAGACGGAAGCTGCCGACCGCACCGCGCAGGCCGTGGGGGAGTGGATGCGGCGCTACAAGATCCCTGCCTATGACGAGACCACCGGCAAGGGGCTGGTGCGGCACGTCTGCGTCCGGGTGAACCGCAGGGGCGAAAGCCTCTGCTGCGTGGTGGTCAACGGGAACAAGGTGCCGCGGGAGCCGGAGCTGGCAGGCTGCGTCACCGCAGCAGTCCCGCACACGGTAGGCGTCCTGCTGAACAGCAATACCCGCCGGGGCAATGTGATTCTTGGCGACAAATACCGCACGCTTTACGGCCAGAATTACCTGATGGACACCCTTTGCGGGCTGGAATTCAAGCTGTCCATGCCGTCCTTTTATCAGGTGAACCGGGATCAGGCGGAGGTACTCTATCATAAGGCGCTGGAATTCGCGGGCCTGACCGGCAAGGAGACGGTGCTGGATCTCTACTGCGGTATCGGAACCATTACCCTGTGCCTTGCCAAAGCGGCAAAGCGGGTCATCGGTGCGGAGATCGTGCCGCCGGCCATCCGGGACGCCAAGGAGAATGCGGTTCGCAATGGCATCGAAAACGCGGAGTTTTTCTGCGGGGACGCGGCGGATATTGCCGCCAAGCTGGAGAGCGACGGCCTGCGCCCGGATGTGGTCACGGTAGACCCGCCCCGGAAGGGACTGGCACCGGAGGTTGTCGCCTCCGTAGCGGCCATGAGGCCGGAGAAGGTGGTCTACGTTTCCTGCGACCCCGCTACACTGGGGCGGGATGTGAAACTCTTCGGCCAGCTGGGCTATCAGGCAGTGCGGGCCGCCGCCGTGGATATGTTCCCCGGCACGGCCCATGTGGAGACGGTTGTCTTGCTTTCCAAGGGTGAGGTCGACTCGAAAAAGATTCGGGTTGAGTTCTCTTTGGAAGATATGGATATGT
>UQVS01000029.1 GCA_900544615.1 uncultured Oscillibacter sp.
GCGGAGGACGGCAGGGCTCCTGCGAATTGCCGCAGGCAATTCGTGGGATGCCGGGGAGCGAGTTCGAGCCTCGTAGCCCGCTCCAGACTGAAACAGGACATCCGATTTGGGTGTCCTGTTTTTTTCGTTAGACGGAGAACTTGCCGCCTCCACCTATGCGCGGAGCGCATATCAAATCAGCGGAGGACGGCAGGGCTCCTGCGAATTGCCGCAGGCAATTCGTGGGATGCCGGGAAGCGAGTTCGAGCCTCGTAGCCCGCTCCAGACTGAAACAGGACATCCATTCGGATGCCCTGTTTTTTTGTTACACGTCGATGTACGCCGCGGCGGCATAGCCCACATGATTTCCATGCTCCACCACGTACCACCCCTGCCACTCGCCGCAGACCGTTACCGCCGCGCCGTTGGGCAGGTTTGCAATGATGGTGCCGGAGGAGGACGGCGCGCTGCGGAGATTCAGCGTGCCATAATCGACCCGGACGATCCCCTGCACCGGATCCATGGGCTGGATAAACGGCAGACCGAAGTACTCCGTCAGCGCCCGCACCAGCTGTTGAGCAATGGCTTCCACATGGCCTTCCACCCAGAGTGCGTCGGCATAGTTATCGTGATAACCGATTTCTACGAGAACCGCCGGGAACCGGGATCGGGCCACCTCCCCCAAGGTGGTCGTAGCCCGCGTGGACACCCGGTTCGGCAGAGGATAGATCTCCCGCAGGTTCTCCGCAATCAGCTCCGCCCCCCGCTGACCGCCGGTGCTGGTTGGGTAGTAAAAGGCAATGATCCCCCGCGCGGTATTTTGCGGCTCTCCATTTCCGATGGCGTTGGAATGGAGGGCCAGATAAAAATCATAGTAGCCGCTGTTGGCCTCCCGGATGGCGGCCGCCGCCGAGGTGTCCGGGTCGTTGCGGCGGTAGCGGATGCCATTGGCGCGGAGATACGGCTCCATGGCGTCGGCGATCCGATTCATCCAGTATTCCTCGCTCCCGCTGCCGGTGACATAGGGATTCCAGTCCTGGGTGGACGGGCTTAAATAAATAATGGGCATAAAATTCCCTCCCATGCAAATTCTGTCTGCCCCATGGTATGGCGTTTTCGGCAGAAACGTGCTATACTGTCCCGGATAAAGAGTTCAAAGGAGCGCAGCTTATGAAAATGGAGCGGGGCTATCCCATTTACACCGTAACGCCCAAGGCGGAGGCCGCTATTCTGCGGGGACATCCGTGGGTGTACGATGCGGAGATTCTGAATACGGAGGGTGAAACCGGCAACGGCGGTCTGGTGGATGTGGTCAGCAAAAAGGGCCGCTATCTCGGCACCGGCTTCCTCTCCCAGCAGTCCAAGATCCGGGTGCGGCTCATCTCCCGGAATGCCAACGACCGCTTTGACGCGGCTTTCTGGCGGCGGAAGCTGCAATGGGCGTGGGACTACCGAAAGTCCGTTATGGCCCCGGCCGATCTGGACGCCTGCCGGGTGATTTTTGGGGAAGCGGACGCCTTCCCCGGCCTGACGGTGGACAAGTTCCACGACCTCCTCAGCGTGCAGGTGCTGTCCGTGGGGATGGAGGGCTTGCAGGATCTCCTGCTGCCCGCTCTGGTGGACATTCTCCGGCAGGACGGCCAGCCCATCCGTGGCGTGTTCCTGCGGAACGATGTGGCCCTCCGGGACAAGGAAGGTCTGCCCCAGGGCAAGGGGTGGTACGCCCTCCCCGGCGAAACGCCGCCGGACAGCCCGGTGGTGGAGATTGTGGAAAACGGGGTCAGATATCTGGTGGACGTGGAAAACGGGCAGAAAACCGGTTTCTTTCTGGATCAGAAGTACAACCGCCGGGCGGTGGGCCGTCTGGCCGCAGGGAAAACGGTGCTGGACTGCTTCACCCACACAGGTTCCTTCGCGCTGAACGCCGCGCTGGGCGGGGCAAAGCACGTCACCGCCGTGGATGTGTCGGAGGCTGCCGTGGAAATGGCCCGCGCCAACGCAGAGCGCAACGGCGTGGCCGGTATCATGGACTGTGTGGCCGCCAATGTGTTTGACCTGCTGCCCCAGCTGGAAAAGGAGCCGCAGAAATACGACTTTATCATTCTGGATCCGCCCGCCTTCACCAAAAGCCGGAAAACCGTGGCAAACGCCATCACCGGCTACAAGGAGATCAACTACCGGGCCATGAAGCTGCTGCCCAGAGACGGGTATCTGGCCACCTGCTCCTGCTCCCACTTTGCCACGGCAGAGAAGTTTGAAGCCATGCTCCGCTCTGCCGCCCACGACGCCGGCGTGCAGCTGCGGCAGATCGAAGCCCGGCAGCAGGGCTGTGACCACCCCATTCTCTGGGGCGTGGACGAGACCGATTATCTGAAGTTTTATCTATTCCAAGTCGTATAACAGATGTCGTTTTATACGAAAAGGACTCGAATGTTGATACATTCGAGTCCTTTTTTCCTATTCGCTGGGCAAACAGCCCCTGCACACAGCGTCAGGCGATTTCAAATTCCGCAGCCAGATCCACGGCGGACGCCTCATCGGCAGCATCCGGGTCGGCAGACAGGCTGCACGGAGCCACCAGACGGTAGGTTCCCTTTTCCAGCCTGCCGCCGTATTCCGTCTGGATGGAAATCGTCCCCTGCACTTCCTCGGTGGGAATGGACAGCCATTGGAAATCCCCGGTGGAAACAGAGGTCTGCTGCACAAGCGGATACCAGCTGCCGTCTGTATACTTTTCCACATAGGCAAAGCCATGCCCTTCGTAGAACAGGAAATTTTCCTGCGCGGAACATACCGTGTAGGTCACGGCATCCGCATTGCAGAATTTGACCCGAAAGGTGATCTCCGCCGGATCGGAAATGACCGCGTCAGAGGCTTCTGCTGAAACCTCTGCCGTTTTTCCGCAGGCCGTCAGACAGAACAGTATCGTCAGACAGCCCAGCAGGGTCAGAATACGCTGCATGGAAATCCGCTCCTTTCCAGAGTGTTTGCAGCAGGCTCCGGCGTTTCCGCCGGAGTCTGCTGTTGTTCCCGGAGAGGTCAGCCCCTGACCTCCACGATACGGATCACGCCGTCATAAACATAGAGGTTCATAGTGCCGCCGTAGTTCTTTGCGGTGTCCAGATCATTCATCCACCTGCCTGTGTCAAGATTATAGCACTGGACATCAGAGGCCACCTCATAGGTCCGACCACCGTAGTTCACTGCCGTCTTGCCCACCCAGGAACCGGCGGAAACATTCCCCAGCTTGCTCATGGTCTCGAAACGGGTGAACATAGTACCCGCCTTGTTCAACTGCACCGCCACAAAGTCACCGGTCCGGACATTGTTGGCGCTGTTAATGGGACCATAGGTCTTACTGGAGGTCTCAATAGAAATGGTCTGGGTATCCGAGGTCACGGTGTTTCCGTTGACGCCCTCCTGATGGGGTGCGTAGGGGCCGTAGCCATCATTCCATATCCATTCGCCATCTTCCATGTAGCCACTCTGGGAGGTGTGGGGTGCGTTCTCACCCGCATTGGAGTTCCAGACCCACCGTTTTTCGTTGGTGGTCTTCACCACCGCACGGCCATAGATCTCATCGGTAGACAGGCCGTTGCTGAGTACGATCAAGTCAACATCTCCGGCCCAGTTGGTCCGTGCGTAGGAGATACGGCCGGAACTAATGCTGCTTCGGCCCAATTCAGCCAGGGCCACCTGCTTGCCGCCATCAAAAATCAGCACATTGTCGGCCAGCTTCTTGCCACCCAGAGTCCGCGCCTGCACATCCAGGTCGCCGCTGACCTTTCCGGTGGCCGCCCGCAGGCTCAGCTTGCCCTCGTTTCCGTTCTTGACACCGGCAACATTCACCACGCTGTTTTCGTAGCCGCTGCCGCTACCCGCAATCTTCACCAGTGTATTGCCGCAGATCAACTGCATACTGCCGCTGCCGTCCACGACTGCCAGCGCGTTTCCATACGTGCCGCCGCCATTGGCATCCACAGCACCGGCCACCTGGCCGTCCGCTGTCAGCAGCAGGATCATCTGCTGGCCGGGCTTGAACTTGGACAGGGACTCCACAGCCGTGGGCAGAACGTTCAGCTCCGTGCCGCCCAGTACTGTAATGGTGGTAGGACTGGCGGGAGAGGGATCGCAGTTTTCATAATAGACGGATACTTTCGTATCGCACACCACTACGGAGTTGGTGGCGGCGGAATAGGTGGCCACATCGTACTTTTTCAGATCCGCCGCGGAAGCGGGGCTGCCGTTCTTGTAAATGGTGTAGCCGCTGCCGCCGGTCAGGGAATCCAGACCCAGAGCAGAGCCATTGGCGCCGATGATCACCGCCGCATTAGAAATACCGCTGCCGCCGGTGACCGGCAGGAAGGTCAGGATATCGCCGGCGCCGTTGAGGACCACCTTGCCCTTGGAGCCGATGAGGCTGGTGGAGGTGACGGGGTGGGCCATAGTGTAGGGCTTGCCCCCAGCAGTCAGGGTACCCTTTCCGGCGTCCAGATTGGTGAGGTAGACCTCTTCCTTCTCCGGGGTAAAGCTGAACAGCACCACGGCTCCCTCGCCGGTGCCCCGCTTGGCCTCAAAGAGGTTCAGGAACAGCTTGGCCGCCTGTCCGCGGGTCAGGGCGCTGTAGGCGGAGGTAATGCCGGTGGACTTCAGCAGACCGCAGGTCTTTGCCTCGGCCATATAGCCCTGAGGCCACACGCCGCCCATGTTTTCGTCCTTATAGCCCAGTCCCCGCATGAGGATCGTCACCGCCTGTCCGGCGGTCACCGTCTGGTTGGGCTTGAACTTCCCGTCGGCAAATCCGGCGATGATGCCCTTTTTCGCCGCCATGTTGATGTAGGAGGACGCCCAGAAGGAGGGCTTCACATCCGGGAAGATGGTAACGGTGGAATACCGCCCCAACTCGCTGCCGCCGTCCATGGCGTAGACCGCCATTTTGCAGAACTGGGCGCGGGTCAGCGCTGCGTTGGGCCGGAACGTGCCGTCGCTGTAGCCGTCCAGCACACCCATGAGCCGCAGGGTCTCAATGGCGGTTGCCGTGTAGTTGTCCGCCACGTCGGAGAACCGGGTGGCATTGGCCGCCCCGGCAGGCACTGTCAGCAGGGACGCCAGCATACCGACTGCCAGCAGCCATGTCAGAATTCGTTTTTTCATAAGTCTCTCTCCTTTACTCCGCCCGCAGGGCTTCCACAGGCTGCAATTTGGATGCCTTGGCCGCCGGGTAGCTGCCGAACAGCACGCCCAGCGCCACAGAAAGCCCGAAGGCCGCCAGCGTCACCCAGGTAGCGGGGAAAATGGTGATCTGGAACAGAAGCCTGCTTAAAACCAGACTGCCGATGGTGCCGAAAATAATGCCCACGATGCCGCCCATGCCGCAGAGCATACCGGACTCGATGAGGAACTGGGCCACAATGCTGCTGCGCTGGGCGCCGAGGCTTCGGCGGATGCCGATCTCCCGCGTCCGCTCCGTCACCGTCACCAGCATGATGTTCATGATGCCGATGCCGCCCACCAGCAGGGAGATGGCAGCGATGCCGCCCAGCACCAGCGAGATCAGGGTCAGCTGCTGATTCTGGTAATCCTGCCACTGGTTTTCCGGGTACACATTGTAGCCGCCGTTATTGGTGTCCACAATGCCCTTGAGGTATCCGCCGATCTCCGTGATGGCGTTGGTCATGCTGGCGTCGTCCTTGGCCTTTACCAGAAAGTCCGTGGGTGAAGAATCCCCCAGCAGACGGGTAGCGGTATAGGGATAGACGATCAAGTTGTCCGTCTGATAGGCGGAAGGGGTATCCGGCTCCACGCGGGCGGCGTACACGCCCACCACCGTAAAGCTGTTGCCGTTGACCTGCAATATCTGCCCCACCGGGTTGGCGCTGCCGAAAAAGACGCGGGCCGCCTGCGCCCCAAGTACGCAGATCTGGTTGTACTTCTCACAGTCCAGCCACGCCAGATCCCGCCCCTTGGCAATGGTCAGGTTGTTGCAGACGCTGTACTGATCCGAGCCGTAATACTGGGTGGGCGGCCCGCTGATGACATTGTACTGGTCGTCGTACTGCCACTCCATGTTGGCGGTGCTTTTGGTGCCGTAGATCACGGTGGCGTTGGCCTGACTGTTGGGGGTCACGCCGATAACATAGTCCTTCAGGCCGGAGCAGTATTTGTAAAGATCCGTAAAATAGTCCTTGCTGATAGAGTTGCCGTTCTCGTCGTACGTATACGCATACACGCTGACGCTGATCCGGTTTGCGCCCATGGCGGCGTATTGCTCCATGGTCTTGGCCTTCATGCCCTCCATGGTGGAGACGATGGTCATCACCGCAGCGATGCCGATGAAGATGGAGAGGATGGTCAGGGCGCTGCGGCCCTTTTTGCCGCAGATGGAGCGCCAGGCCATCTTAAATGCCTGCCCGATATTCAATACCAATCCACCTCCTGGGGGTGATCCTCGATGATCTTGCCGTCGGCGATCCGCACGATGCGCCGGGCTGTGGCGGCAATGCCGTTATCGTGGGTGATGAGAATGACGGTGCTGCCCTCTTTATTCAGCTGCTGGAGAAAGCCCAGCACCTCATGACCCGTCCGGGAGTCCAGTGCGCCGGTAGGCTCATCCGCCATGATAATGGGCGGACGGGTAGAAATGGCCCGTGCAATGGCCACTCGCTGCTGCTGGCCGCCGGACATCTGGGTGGGCTTATGCTGCGCCCGGTCGGCAAGGCCTACCCGCGCCAGCGCCTGCATGGCCAGCTCCCGCCGGTCAATGGGGTCGATGCCCTGATAGATCAGGGGCAGCTCCACGTTTTCCAGCACCGTCAGGTTCTGGATCAGGTTGTACTGCTGGAAGATAAACCCGATCTGCTTGTTGCGGATGCGGGAAAGCTGTTTGTCGGAAAGCTCCAGAACGTCCACGCCGTCCAGATGGTAGGTCCCCCTTGTGGGAATATCCAGACAGCCCAGCACGTTCATCATGGTGGATTTGCCGGAGCCGGACTGCCCCACCACCGCGACAAACTCGCCTTTTTCAATGTCCAGCGAAACGCCGTCCAGCGCCCGGACCTCGCTCTCAAGACCCTCGCCGTAGATCTTATAGACGTTCCGCAGTTCGATCAGTCTCGCCATGGCTTAACCCCATGCTTCCGTGGTCATCATCTGGGTATAGACCGTGTCGCCTTCATTCAGGCCGGACTTGATCTCCACGTTGTAGGTATCCTGAATACCGATCTCCACCTGAACGGGGTAGAAGCCGGCGGGGATCTCCTCGTCCTGATAGGGCAGCTCCAGTGCGTTGTCCGGCTGGCTGTCCGCCTGCACATAGACCACGGTGGCGGTGGAGCCGTCGTCCAGGCCCACGGTGCGCACCGCCTGGATAGGCACCATCAGGCAGTTGTCGTTCTGGCTGGCCTGGATCTCATAGTTCACATAGCTATTGACCTGAAGGGTTCCCTCCGTATTATCGGCGGAGATGGTGATGGGATAGCTGGCCACGCCGTTGTTCACGGAGCTGGACAGGCTCACCGTTTCCACCGTACCGAAAGCGCTGGTGCCCCACTGATCCAGATTGACGGACATCCCGGCCTTGATGTAGCTGATGTTCCGCTCATCCACGGTGGCGCTGATGGTCACGGTGGAGGTGTCGGAAATGGTCACCAGCGTGCTGTTGGCATCCAGCTCCTGGCCCTGGGTCACAGACAGGCCGATGACCTGGCCGGAGATGGGGGCCACGGCGTTGCAGTTGTCCAGGTTCTTCTGGGCGGTTTCCAACCGCTTCTGGGCCTCTGCCAGAGCCTGCTGGGCCGTGAAAATTTCGGTTTCGCTGTCCTCGCCGTCGATCCGCACCAGCACCTGACCGGGGGTCACGGAGAGGTAATCCACCAGATTGCTGGAAATCACAGTGCCGCTGACGGTGGACGTCAGATCGCCCACCCGGTAGTATTCCAGCTTGCCGGATTCATAGGGGTACACGGTATCGCCGTTCACCGTGGCGGTGGCGGTGGCCACCATGTCCTTGGCCAGAACGCCTGCGTTGGGGATCACGATCTCCGCGGAAAACAGCTTGGAGCCTTCCGGGGTAATGCGGTTGACCATATGTACCGCTTCCACCGTACCCTCCACCGTGGTCATCAGGGCAGGAATGGACACCTCCACCGTCTGGCCCTTTTTCAGTTCCCCGGCGTAGGCGTAGCTGTAATACTGCTCCAGCCGCATTTTGGTGTCATCCGCCAACGTGGCTACCTTAGTTCCCTTGCCGATCTCATCGCCGGGGTTCAGCGTCACCACATCCATCAGCTTCCCGGCATAGGAGGGGGACAGATTCAGCCCCGCAATGTCTTTTTGCAGGGTGTTGATCTGCTTCTGATAGCCCTCCACCTCGTCGCGGGCCTTCTGCACCTCGGTGGCGGCGTTGGGAGAGTCAATGGTAAACAGGGGATCCCCCTGCTCTACGTGCTGGCCCTCCTCCACGAACACGTCCATCACGGTACCGGCCGTGGTCAGGCTGATGGTCTCGCTGTTCTTGGCCTTTACCAGACCGCTGCCGTCCACCACGGAACTGATGGCGCCGTATTCCACCGTTGCGGTACCAGCTTCGCTGCTGGCGCCGCCTTTTTTCCCTCTGAAGTACAGCACACCGCCTGCAATCAGGGCGGCCACGACCACCAGCGCAATGATCCGCCGGATCATGCGCCGCCGTTTCTTTTTGCTTACCGGGCTTTTTTCTGCCTCCTTCGGCGTTTCCGGCGCGGCCGGGACGGCAGTTTCCGCCGGGGTCAGCTCCTTCTTTTCTTCCATGATCTCTGCCATGTCATATTCTCCTTTTGCGATTCTCCGGGCCGGACGGCCCGCCTGCTTTCAGTTTCTCCATGCTAATATAGTCAACAGGGCAAATCAACAACAAAACAGTAACAAATTTTCAGAAGAGTACGTTCTCATTCTATAATGACGGATTCCAGTGGGAAAAAGTTTCACGCTTTGTAAAAAAAGCTGCTCCGCCAAGGATTTTCAGCGGAACAGCTCTTTTCATTGACAGGGTTTTCAGGCAGCCAGCTTTCTGGCGCTCATGCGCTGGATCAGCGTGATGCCGCCGACCACGATCAGGCCCGCCACGTCCGACAGGGTGCCGGGGATCATCATGCACAGACCGCCGATGATCAGCGCTGCACGGAACAGCACGGGGATCTTCTTGTAGAGGTAGCCGTTGAGGGCCGCGGCGATGCCGAACAGACCCAGCAGGGCGCTGATGACGATCTGCACCACGGCAAAGGGGCCGGACACATTCTCAAACAGCATGGCGGGGCTGTAGGCGAAGATATAGGGCACCACGAAGGCGGCAATGGCCAGCTTGGTGGCGTTGAAGCCGGTTTTCATGGGGTTGGCCTTGGCAATGGCAGCGCCTGCATAGGCCGCCAGCGCCACTGGGGGGGTGATGTCCGCCACAATGCCGAAGTAGAACACGAAGAAGTGGGCCGCCACCACGGGGAAGCCCATCTGCACCAGAATGGGGGCGCAGGTGGAGGCCATGATGCAGTAGTTGGCGGTGGTGGGAACGCCCATGCCCAGAATGATGCAGCAGATCATGGTCAGAGCAAGGCCGATGATGGTGGCGTCGCCAGCCGCCTGCACGATGGCATTGATGAGGATGGAAGCAAGACCGGTGACGGTGATGCAGCCGGCGATCATACCCGCCATGGCGCAGGCCACCGCCACGGTGATGGCGCCCTTGGCGCCGGCTTCCAGCGCCTCCACGATCTTACCGAAAGTCAGCCGCTCCTCCTTGTTCAAAAAGCCCACCACAATGGCGGCCAGAATGGAGACGGCTGCGGAGAACTGCATGGTGCGGCTGCCGGAGGAAACCAGGAAGATCAGCAGAGCCAGAGGTATGATGAGATAGGCCCGCTTGGCAAGTTCGCCCCAGGAGACCATCTCGGACTTGGGCATCCCCTTCAGTCCCAGCTTTTTGGCCTCCAGATGGACGGCGATGAAAATGCCGGTGAAATACAGCAGGGCGGGAAGAATGGCCTTCACCGCCACCTGTGCATAGGGGATGCTCATGTACTCCGCCATCAGGAAGGCGGCAGCGCCCATGATGGGCGGCATGATCTGACCGCCGGTGGAGGCGGCGGCCTCAACGGCACCGGCAAATTCCGGCTTGTAGCCGGTCTTTTTCATCATGGGGATCGTGACGGAGCCGGTGGTCACGGTGTTGCCCACGGAGGAGCCGGACACCATGCCGCACAGGGCGGAGGAGATCACCGCCACCTTGGCGGGGCCGCCGGAGGACCAGCCTGCCAGCCGGTTGGCAAAGCTGATAAAGAAGTTGGCGATGCCGGTGCGCTCCAGAAATGCGCCGAAAATGATGAACAGCACAATGTAGGTATAGCACACGCTCACCGGCGTGCCGATGACGCCGCTGGTGGTATAGAACAGCTTATAGACAATGTTCTTGAGGGCCTTGTAGAAGCTGGGGTCCCAGCTGAGCTGGTTATAGAAGGTGTAGATCAGCAGAACGCCCAGCACGCACAGAATGGGCAGGCCCACGCAGCGGCGGCACAGCTCGATCAGCACCAGAATCCCGATGGTGCCGATGATGATGTGAATGGGCTGGAGCTTGGTGGCCAGCTGAATGATGGAAAAGGCGTTGATGGCAAAGTAGAAGAAGCTGCCCGCGCCCAGCGCCATCAGAATCCAGTCGTACCATGGCACATGGTTGACCCGCGCCGCGCCCTTTCTGGCGGGATACACCAGATAGCCGATGATAATGATGAAGCCGAGGAACAGGGACAGCCGCCGCTCCGGCAGCGCCTTGCTGAACAAGGTCATCAGAATGCAGTACACGGAGAAGGCCGACATCAGCACCCGCAGGGCAATTTTCGGGCCGCCTTCCCAGACACGGGTGTTGGATTCCCGGTCGTACTTTTTCATGACGGCGTCCACATCCGCCTGAATGTCGTGTTCCATTCCGTTTTCCTCATGTACGAGGTTCTTTTCCGTTTCTGTAGCGGGGTCGTTGTGCTTCTTGAACAAGCTCATAGCCTCTCCTCCTTGATCGTTTTCTCACATCCGCAGTTGACAGGGGCAGCCTCTGTCTGTCCTTCTCAACCGGGGACCGGGGGGGTATTCTTGCTGTAGAACGGGTCATGGCTGCGGCGGATTTCTCCGCCGCAGCCTGTTTTACATACTCATATGTAAGGGAACCGTGGCTTTTTTGTAAAAATACCGTTCAGATTTTTACTTGGTAGCCACATCGAAGCCCTTTTCGGCGAAGTACTTGGCAGCGCCGGGATGATAGGGCACAGAGGTGATGGAAGCGCCGAACTCGGTGGACAGCTCGCCGTACTTTGCATGGCTGCTGACCAGATCCGCAGCGTTGTCGAAGATATCGGCAGTCAGGGCATAGATGGCGTCCTCGGACACATCGTCGCGGGCCAGAATCACAGCGCCCACGGCCACGGTGGTCACATCCTCTTCCTGACCGTTGTAGGTGCCGGCGGGGATCACATGCTTGGTGTAGTAGGGAGAAGCAGCCAGCAGGTCGTTGATATGCTCATCGTCCAGAGACACCAGATAAGCGGTCTTGGTGGTGGACAGGTCGGTAATGGCGGTAGTGGGAGCGCCGGACACGATGAACGCGGCGTCGATCTTGCCGTCCTTCAGGGAGTCGGCGCTGTCGCCGAAGCTCTGATAGGTGGCATTGATCTGGGTGAACTTGCCTTCAGCGTCCAGATCGCCCAGACCGTAAGCGCTCAGGATGTCCACAGCGTTGAAGTACACGCCGGAACCGGCCGCGCCGACAGATACGTTCTTGCCGGCCAGATCCGCCACGGTCTTGATGCTGGGATCGGTGGTGACGATCTGCACATCTTCCATGTACAGGGCTGCCACGGTGGAGAAGCAGTCGATGGGCTGCTCAAAGAGGTTGGTGCCGTTGTAGGCGTAAGCCATAACGTCGGACTGGCAGAAGGCCAGCTCCGCGTTGCCGTCGGCCAGCTCTTCCACGTTGGACTTGGAGCCGTTGCCCACCAGACCGGTCACAGCCACGTTGGTATTGTTAGTAGCGTGCTGGGCGATGACGGAGCCGAAAGCGTAATAGGTGCCGGACTCGCCGCCAGTGACGAAGCGCAGCTTTGCAGAAGCCGCAGGAGCGTTGGCAGAGCTGTCGGTGCTGCTGTCAGAAGAAGCGTCGCCGGAAGAGGAGCTGCCGCCGCAGGCCGCCAGAGACGCGACCATGCCCAGAGCAAGAATCAGAGACAAAAACTTTTTCATATACATCCCTCTTATTCAAATTGGATTGCAAAATTGGTATGTCCTTTCAAGGCCATGTGCATATCATACATGAAAAAG
The DNA here is from genome assembly GCA_900544615.1 of uncultured Oscillibacter sp. Lineage (GTDB taxonomy): Bacteria > Bacillota > Clostridia > Oscillospirales > Oscillospiraceae > Oscillibacter. Next base: position 12,316 of record UQVS01000029.1, read on the forward strand.
TTTCATTTTGCAAGAGCTTTTTCTATACTTTGGTGATTTTTCTGCATAACCCGTATCGCCGTCTTGCATTTTGGCAGATTTTGATTCGTTTTGACCGTACTCCCCTTGCAAATCACCTGTCCATCCTGCAAAAACAGGCCCCGGCAGACGGACTGCCGGGGCCTGTTTTGTGCAATTTTACTTTAGCGAATTGCTTTGGTACGGACTTCTTCACCCAGCTTGGCGGAGAATTCCTCCAGACTCATGGCGCCCAGATCCTCGCCGCCGCGGGTGCGGACGGAGACGGTCTTGTTCTCCATATCCCGGTCGCCCACTACCAGCATATAGGGGACCTTCTCCAGCGTGGTCTCCCGGATCTTCTTGCCGATCTTCTCGTTGCGGTCGTCCACCTCCACGCGGAAGCCCTTGGCATCCAGCGCGGCAGACAGCTCGTTGGCATAATCCAGAGTGCGGTCGGTAATGGGCAGAACCTTCACCTGAACGGGAGCCAGCCATGCGGGGAACGCACCCATGGTCTCCTCAATCAGATATGCCATGAACCGATCCAGAGAACCCAGAATTGCGCGGTGCAGCACCACAGGGGTCTGCTCCTCACCGTTCTTGTCGGCATACTTCAGGTGGAATCTGGCCGGCAGGCAGAAGTCCAGCTGGCAGGTGGACAGGGTATATTCATTGCCCACGGCGGGCTGCACGTTCACGTCCAGCTTGGGGCCGTAGAATGCCGCCTCGCCAATTTCCTCGGTGAAGTGGATGCCCAGCTCCGTCAGTACTTCCCGCAGGGCGCCCTCCGCCTTGTTCCACATTTCATCATCATCGTGGTACTTCTTCTTGTCGGCAGGATCGCGCAAGGACAGCACGCAGCGGTAGTTGGTGATGTTAAAGTCTTTGTACACGTCAAAAATCAGGTCGCAGACGGCTGCCACTTCGCTCTTGATCTGGTCGGGCGTCACGAACAGGTGGGCATCATTCTGGCAAAAATGCCGGGCGCGCTCAATGCCCTTCAGGGTTCCGCTGGCCTCAAACCGGAAGTCGTGCGCCACCTCGCCAATACGGACGGGCAGCTGGCGATAGGAGTGGGGCCGGTTAGCGTAGATCATCATATGGTGGGGGCAGTTCATGGGACGGAGCACGAAGCTCTCATCCTCCACCTCCATGGCAGGGAACATATTTTCCTTGTAGTGATCCCAGTGGCCGGAGGTACGGTACAGATCCACAGTACCCACGCAGGGGGTCATGACGTGCTGATATCCCAGCTTGCGTTCCTTCTCCTTAATATAATTCTCAAGGATCTGCCACACGGTGTAGCCTTTCGGCAGGAACATCGGCATACCCTTCCCCACCAGATCGTTGGTCATGAACAGGCCCAGCTCGCGGCCCAGCTTCCGGTGATCCCGGCGCTTGGCCTCCTCAATGCGCTCCAGATAGGCGTCCAGCTCTTCCTTCTTGGGGAAAGCGATGCCGTAGATCCGCTGGAGGGTCTCCCGGTTGGAATCGCCGCGCCAGTAGGCGGCGTTGCAGGCCAGCAGCTTGATGGCGTTGCCCTTCACCCGGCCAGTGGAGTCCAGATGGGGGCCGGCGCACAGGTCGGTAAACTCACCCTGCTTGTAGAAGGAGATATGGGCATCCTCCGGCAGATCCTGAATCAACTCCACCTTGTAAGGTTCGCCCTTTTCCTCCATGAACTTGACGGCTTCCTCACGGGGCAGCTCAAAGCGCTCCAGCTTCAGCTTCTCCTTGCAGATCTTCCGCATCTCGGCTTCGATCTTCTCCATATGCTCCGGCGTGAAGGCGAAGGGGGCGTCCATATCATAATACCAGCCCTCTTTGATGGAGGGTCCAATGGCCAGCTTCACTTCCGGCCACAGCCGCTTGACGGCCTGCGCCATGATATGGGAGCAGGTATGCCAGTAGGTCTGGCGGTACTCCTCGTTTTCAAACGTAAACTCTTTCTTTTCCTCAGACATTGCAATGTCTCCTTTCCTTCGGCGGTCAATCCGCCCCTGGGGCAAAACAAAAACGCCTCGCCCCTGTTTTTATCAGGGGTGAGGCGCACAATGCACTCCACGGTTCCACCCTGCTTGCACACAAGGCGAAAGCCCGCCTTGTGTGCAAGCAGACAAAACCCTTTCAGGCTTTTGCCCGATTTCCATGGCGCAGGAACCCCCTGACGGGTTTCCCGCACACACGCTTCCTTTCCGAAAAAAGGATGCACGGCCAAAGCGTTCTTTCGGCATTGTTATGCCGCTCGTGTTCTCTGTAACGGGAGATCCCGTCCCGGCCTACATATCGGCGGGCAGCTCCAAGGCGGTGACTGTTTCGGTCCCGGCAAACACCGCTTGCAGCCCATGGCGGTGTCTCTCTGCTGCGTTTTCCGAACAGCGTCCTTTTCCAAGCCTTTTTTAGAATGAAATCAATCATAGCACGGAGGAATTTGATTGTCAAGGGGCGGAGCATCCAATGATTTTTCTGTTTTTGGAATTTGCGGAACGAAAATCCAAGCCGGGCCGCCGGGTCAAGACCGTCTCCGTCAAACAGCATCTCTCTGGCCCCGCAGCTGCGGTCATGCGGAGGCTCTGACCGTACCCCTGTGGAAAATCCGGGAGCGCCGCAGAGCGCTCCCGGATTTGGCGGATATAATCAGGTCTTTACAATTTTCCACGCGCACCAGACCAGCAGCAGCGCCATGACGGCGTTGATGGCTTTGGCATACTTCTTATACAGCGGAAAGAGCAGAGAACCAAGGGTCGCCCAGATCAGGTTGCCGGTGCCGGCGCAGAGCATCATGATCACGGCAAAGGCCGCGATGTGGCCGGGGTGGAACCCATAGGGCAGAATATAGCCGGAGTAAAAGGCAATCCCCAGCATCAGGATCTTGATGTTCAGGAATTGCAGCAAAAACCCGTTGCCGCACGTCAGAGGACGGGACGCATCCGCCGCGCCGCTGCCCGTTTTCCGGGTGAAGGTCTTATAGGCCAGATACAGCACATAGACCGCACCCACATATTTCGCCACGGGAACGATCTGGGGAACCAGCTCCCCCAGCGCGGCGCATCCGAAGCCGCAGATCAGCATAACGGTCAGCAGCCCTGCCCAGATACCCAGCAGCAGCGGACGGCATTTCCGAAAGCCGAAGGTGCTGGTGCTGCTGAGCAGCAGGATGTTGTTGGGGCCGGGGGTGAAGGTGGTGGCGCAGGCGGAGACCGCCAGCTCCATAAAAACAGATGCTCCCATGGGATGCTCCTCTCTCTTTCACTCAGGGGACAGGCTCAGACCTGCACGCCGGATTTGCAAAGCTCGATGAACTGCTTGGCCACGCGGGCGCTGCGGCCGCCCATGCGGATGGCAAAGGCCTCGCTGCGGACAGCCAGTGTGTGTTCGTCCAGATCCACGCCGTACTGTTTGGCAAGCTCCCCGACGATATACAGATACCGGTCCCGATCGGGGCTGGCAAACGTCACGGTCAGGCCGAACCGGGCGGAGAGGCTCATCAGCTCCTGCCGGGTGTCGCTTTCGTGGATGTCATCGCCGTTGCGGTCCGTCATGGTCTCTTTGATGAGGTGGCGGCGGTTGCTGGTGGCGTAAACCGCAATGTTCTGAGCGCGGCCGCCGACGCTGCCCTCCAGAATGGCTTTCAGGGCGGCGAAGTTATCGTCGTTGGAAGTGAAGCTCAGGTCGTCGATGAAGAGGATGAACTTCAGGGGATTGGCAGCCAGTGCGTCCATCAGGTCAGGGATCTGATAGAGCTGGTTCTTCTTGACCTCCACCAGCCGCAGGCCCTGCTCTGCGAAGTTGTTGGCAATGGCCTTGATGGCGCTGGACTTGCCGGTACCGGCGTCGCCGTAGAGCAGGACGTTGTTGGCGGGTTTGCCGTCCAGCAGCGCCTGCGTGTTGGCGATGACCTTCTGCCGCTCCTGCTCATATCCGGGCAGCTGCTCCAGTTGCTGGGGATCCGGGTGCTTTACCGGCACCAGCTGGCCGTTTTCCACCGTGAACATATGGTACCGGGCAAAAATGCCGTAGCCCTTTTCCCCTACCTCCTGCATCCGCTGGCGGTAGTCCTGCGCGATGGAGCCGCCTTCCGTCCGCCAGCCCACCAGAAAGTCGGGGGCGTGATCCAGTCCGGCAGTGAGGTCGTCCAGCGTGACCTGAGAAAGCCGGTCCAGAAAGGCCAGCTCCCTGTTCAGACATTCCTCCTGCACGGCAGTGACCGCACCGGAAGCCCAGTTGCGGATACAGACGTTCTCACTCTCCATCACGGCGCGGCGGAGATAGGCGGTCCAGCAGTCGCTCTGCTGGAACAGGAGAGACTCAAATTCCCCGCAGTGGGACACAAAATTGTCCGCGTCGTTCCGGCAGCAGTCCTGAAGCAGCTCCCGGAAGGCAGCCACCGCGCCGTCCTTCAGCAGTTCCCGGAACACCGCAAGGCCGTCCAGCCGCTGCTTCATCTCTTCAAAATTCAATGGGTTCACTTCCTTGTATCCGTGGGGTTACCGCAGGACGGCGCCCTCATCGGCGCTGGTGACCATGCGGGCATACCGGCTCAGCCAGCCGGTGGTGATGTTGGGCTTCGGCTGGACATAGACAGCCTTCCGGGTGGCCAGCTCCTCGTCGGAGACCAGCAGCTGTACGGAGGCATTGGGAATGTCGATGGCGATCTGGTCGCCCTCCTGCACCAGTCCGATGGGGCCGCCGGACGCGGCTTCCGGGCTGACATGACCGATGGACGCGCCGCGGCTTGCGCCGGAGAAGCGGCCGTCGGTGATGAGGGCCACCGTCTTATCGAGGCCCATGCCTGCCAGAGCGGAGGTGGGATTCAGCATCTCCCGCATACCGGGGCCGCCCTTGGGGCCTTCGTAGCGGATGACCACTACATCGCCGGGAACGATCTTTCCGGCGTAGATGGCAGCAATGGCGTCGTCCTCGCTATTGAACACCCGTGCCGGGCCGGTGTGGGTCTGCATCTCAGGAGCCACGGCGCTGCGCTTGACCACGCAGCCGTTGGGTGCCAGATTGCCCCAGAGGATCTGCAAGCCGCCGGTGGGGCTGTAGGGATCCTCGATAGGCCGGATGGCATTGGGATTCAGGTTCCTGACGCCCTGAATATTTTCGCCGACGGTTTTGCCGGTGACGGTTATGCAGTCCAGATCCAGCAGGTTCTGCTTGGCCAGCTCCGCCTGCACGGCGGGGATGCCGCCTGCGGCGTACAGATCCGGCATATGGGTGGGGCCTGCGGGGGCCAGATGGCACAGGTTGGGGGTCTTGGCGGAGATCTCGTTGAAGAGCGCCAGATCCACCGGCACGCCCGCTTCGTGGGCGATGGCCAGCAGGTGCAGCACCGTGTTGGTGGAGCAGCCCAGTGCCATGTCGCAGGTCAGTGCGTTGCGGATGCTGCGCTCGTTGATGATATCACGGGCACAGATATTCTTCCGCACCATCTCCATGATGGCAGCGCCCGCCCTGCGGCCCAGCTGGAGCCGCTTGCTGTAGGCAGCGGGAACGGTGCCGTTGCCGGGCAGAGCGATGCCGATGGCTTCGCACAGGCAGTTCATGCTG
>UQVS01000030.1 GCA_900544615.1 uncultured Oscillibacter sp.
CCACATAGCAGTCATAGTCCGTGATGAACCATTCCTCATAGGGCTGGCCGAAGTCATCCTTCTGGCCGATCCCAATCCGCTTAAACACTTCCTTCAATTCCTCGGCGGTGGTGGGAAACTTCATCCACTCGCCCACAAGTTCGCCCTCATTGTACTTCCCAAGATTGGTGATAAAGGCGGCAAAGGGATAATCCTTGTCGTGATCGTAATATGGCATATCAGCACCTCCTTACAGCTCCGGCGCAGATTTTTCCTTATGGGGCTGCGCCTTGTTTTTCTCCGCACATTCTTTCTTGCCCTGTTCCAGCCGTTCCCGGATGGAGGGCTTTTTCTCCGGCTCCGCAGGGTGTTCATGGTTCCACTCGTCGCCGGAGAGAGAAATGTATCCGTGTTCCGTAAAATGCCCCTGTTCCTCCTGCATGGCGTACTTGCCAAACGGAACAGGGTCGATTGCCTTCAGAAGTTCCGGTGGCAGCAGCATATCCATGTGCTGTGCCAGATACCGCCAGCCCAGATCATTCAGATTGTGGATGTTTGGCTCAAATACGAAATAGTCGATGTTGGCCGCAAACTCCTTGAACTGCTCCGGCGCTGTCAGCTTGAAGGGCGAGGTCTGCACCGCCGCTAACAGTTCCCGATCCTCCGGGGAGAGGGCAGCCACCGCCGCCCTCACTTCTGGTAAATGTTCCAAAGTCTTATTTTCTGCCATTGACACCTTCCTTTCTTTTCGGAAATTCCAGCTTGAAATTGATGTACTTGCCGCCCGTGTCATCCAGGATCACCGCAGCGTCATAAGTGGCCTGTTTCTTTTCGGACCACATTCCCTTGACATTGGTACGCCCCTTTTTCAGAAGGTCCGTTGCCATCTTCTTTGTCAGCTCCTTCTTGCGGCTCGTCCAGAAGCGGTCATTTTTCCAGAGGACAAAACCGCAGGATCGATCCGAACACGCAAAGTTCTTCTTGCCCTCATAGACCGGCTGGCCGCAGCGGGGGCAGGTTCCGATCACTTCCTTCTCCGGGGCAAACAGCTTTTTGCCATCCTCGGAAATGCAGGAATAGGTGGACACGATCTCCTGGACCATCGTGCGGATACCGTCCATGAAAGTATCCGGGTCAGCGCCGCCCCTTGCGATCTCCGTTAATTTCTGTTCCCATTCCGCTGTCAGCATGGGAGAGGTCAGCGGCTCCGGCAGGACCGTGACAAGGTTGATACCGGCTTTTGTGGGGATCAGGCTCTTGCCCTTGCGTTCCACAAATCCGGCTGCTACCAGCTTTTCGATGATAGCCGCCCTGGTCGCAGGCGTGCCAAGACCTTTTCGCTCCGCCTCATCGGGAATATCATCCTTGCCTGCGTTCTCCATAGCGGACAGGAGGGTATCTTCGGAGTAGGGCTTCGGCGGCTGGGTAAAATGCTCGGTGACGGAAACCTCCGCGCCGTCAAAAGTCTGCCCTTCGGTGAAGTCCGGGAGCGTGCCGCCGTCCCCGTCCGCAGGCTTTTCCTTCAGGAAGGCGCGGAAAATACGGTCGATCTCCCGCCAGCCTTCGGAAAGAATACGCTTGCCTTTCGCGGTGAAGGAATGGCCGCAGCAGTCGAAAGTTACCGTGACCGCCTCATACACATACGGCTCCGCCGATGCACACAGCAGCTTGCAGCAGACCAGCAGGAACAAATTGCGCTCGCCCAGAGGCAGAGCCTTGATATCTGCTTTTTCAATCTCCATTGTGGGGATAATGGCGTGGTGGTCGGACACCTCTTTGTCGGAGATCATGGTCTCCACCAGCGGGAAGAAATTGCTGATCCCGTCAAAGGGCGACACGTTCGCCGCCAGATGGATGACGCAGGAGGCCGTTTCCGCCATATCGGAGGTAAGGTATCTGCTGTCAGTACGGGGATAGGTCAGCAGCTTCTTTTCGTAGAGGCTCTGGGCGTAGTCAAGGGTCTGCTTCGCCGTGTATCCGAACAGGCGGTTCGCCTCCCGCTGCAAGGTGGTAAGGTCATAGAGCTTCGACGGCTGTTCCTTCTTCTGCTCCTTCGTGACAGAGGTACAGGTGACGGCTGCACCCTTGCACATAGCCGCTGCCTGTTCCGCCTCCGCCGGATCGGTGAACTTCTCCGACACTGCTTCGGCTCCGTCCAGCATCAGGCGCAGCAGATGATATTTCTCTTTGTGGAACAGTGTGATTTTTGCGTCACGCTCGGCAAGCATGGCAAGGGTCGGCGTCTGGACGCGCCCTACATTCAAGGTGCGGTGATAGAGAACGGAAAACAACCGCGTGGCGTTGATTCCTACCAGCCAATCCGCTTTCTGGCGGCAGAGGGCAGATTGATACAGGGCTTCATAATCGGCGTCGGGGCGCAGATCAGAAAAACCCTCCCGGATAGCGCTGTCCTCCATCGAAGAAATCCAGAGACGAAGAATTGGCTTGCGGCATCCAGCCATTTCATACATCAGACGGAAGATCAGCTCGCCTTCACGCCCAGCGTCACAGGCATTGACGATGGTATCCACGTCGGAGCGATTCATCAGAGCACGGAGATTTTCAAAGGCATCCTCTTTGCCGGGTGCCAGCACATAGCGGAACGGCTCCGGCAGAATAGGAAGATCGTCATAGCGCCATTTCTTGAAACGTTCGTCATAGCCGCCCGCGTCCAGCGGGGATACCAGGTGCCCCACGCACCAGGAAACGATCAGGCCGCTGCCCTCATAAAAGCCATCGGCCCTGGATGAAGCACCCAGGGCCGACGCGATGGATTTTGCCACGCTCGGTTTTTCCGCGATGATCAGCTTACTCATGCTCCGCCTCCGTTTCAGCCTCCGCAGGCTCATCCTCGTTGATATACTCCTCGTCAGGGAAATCGTACTCGTCGGGATCGGCGCTGACCTTCACGCTGCTGCGGTTCGGCTTGATGAACTTCACATAGGCGAAGGCTCCGCCGCCTGCCAGCGCCAGCAGCGCCACCACGGCCAGCAGGCCGCTGCCGCTCTTTTTCTTCGACTGCTCCGGTTCCGGCTCCGGCTCCGGCTCCCTGGCCTTCTCCCTGCCCGCGCACTCGGAGAGGTTGGTCTTGCAGACAGAACAGGATGTATCCACCGCGCCGGCCGCACATTTTTCCTTACAGGTACACACCGGGGCGGCAGGCGTCTCCTCGTCCATCAGGGCCAGCAGGTCGCGCTCGTCTACCTGGTTGAGAAAGTGGACGGTGTTCTCGCCGTCCTCCGCCCGGTCGATGATGATGTAGAAATAGTTGCCGCCTTTTGTGACCACGGTGATGAACTGCTTATCCCCGGCGCTCTCACCGGCGATATCGTCCACCAGGGTCATGTTGCCCTCCGGGGTCAGGGGCTGGGGCTCATAGCCGCCCGTGGTCTCCTCCCCGGTGTAGTAGGGCTCGCCGTCCCCGCCGCCGGCGAAGGCTACGGTGGAGGTGGCCGCCATGCAGAAAAGCGCCAGGAACACGGCGGCGAAACGGCGAAAAACTCTGTTACGCTTCATCTTCCGCACCCTCGCTTTCCTCCGTCTCCATCAGCCCATCCGGCAGGGAGATCATGCCGCTGGCATAGGCGCGCAGGAAGGCGGTCAGCTCCCTGTTGTCCATGCGGACAGCCTTCACCATGCGGACGATCTCCAGGTTCTCCTCCTCCGTGAGCTGGGCTTCCAGCGCGCGGAGGCGCTTCTGCTGCTCGGCGATCTTCTCCCTCGTTTTCTCAATATCCTTGCGGATCTTCTCAGTCGTTGCCATGATTGCATTGCTCCTTTCCAAATCGTTCTTTCCATGAATAATTGCGCCCAAGCCCCCGAACGGTTTTCAGGTTGGCCCGTGCGTTATCCTCCAATGCCAGCGCGCGCCGGAACAGATCCGGGTAACGCTCCCGCAGGTCGATGATCTCCTCCGCTCGCATACTGGGACAGAAAAAGCAGGAGGACTTTCCCGGCTGCGGCAGGCCCGCTGCCTCGATTGCCCGGACACACGCCTCCCGGTCCCATCCCCATTCCATCAGGGGATACCACTTGCTGTACTTTGGGTCTGCCAGATCACGCAGAAGGACCTTGTCGCTGCGGTAGTGCTCGCCAGCGTCATAGCCGATGAACTTGACCACCTTTTTCCCACTGTTCCAGACCTCACGGCACGGAGGATAGTTGTTGCAGAACTTTTCCTGCGGTCCAATTTTGTGTTTCAGCGAACACCGCTTGAAGCCGTAGGCGATGGAGGGCAGCGTGCCGCTTTTCAGACATTCCTCCTCCAAGGTCAGCCGCCTGCCGTCCTTCGTGGTCTTATAGACCCGTGTGATCTGCGGCATACCGTGATCCTTCAGCCAACGATCCATAATATCCAGATAGGCATAGGTATGGGGATGCTCACCGCCCGTATCCGCAAACAGGATCAGGTCAACAGGGATACGGTGCTGATGCAGCCCAACAAGAAGGGCGGTGCTGTTCGCACCGCCGCCATAGGAAACAATATTGATATGCTCACCTCATCTCAAAGCCTTTTCGTATCGGTATTTCATCTGCGCCGGATACAACGGTTCGGACGGGCGGCGCTTGCCGGTCCACTCCCGTCCGCCCGCCAGCCCCGCACACTGCCAGCCGGAGGCACGGAGGCTGACGCCGCTCTCCGTGTCCAGAATGTAGGTGACGATCCTATGGTAGCCCAGGACCTTCGCCGCCCGCGCCGCCGCGCCATAGAGGAAGCTGCAAGCGTTTTTTGTCCCGTCCGTGCAGAGGCGGTTGACCTCCAGGGTCAGCCCATCGTCCAGGTATCGGCTCACCGGCCGCCCCACGATGGCGACGCCCGCCAGATGGCCGTTCGCCATGCAGCCCAGGGAAAACTTATGCCCTCGCACCGGCTTATGGTGGCGGTGGTGCTCTGCGACAAAGCCGTTCGCATCGGCAAGGGACATCGGTTTTACAGTCAGCATCGGCTCCGCCTCCATCAGTTATATGGCGGTCTGCCGTAGGCATAAAGGTGGGACTGCCAGTAATTCGAGTTGAGACTGGTGTACTGGATGGGATCGCCGCAGTGCAGGAGCATCCCGTCCCCCACATAAAAGCCCACATGGCTGACCCCCGGCGTGTCGTAGGTGCCCACAAAGAACACCAGATCCCCCGGCCGCGGCTCGGATACCCGCGTGGAAATATTGTATAGGCCCTGGGCGCCCAGCCGCCCGGTATCGCACAGGCCGCTGTTGGTCAGGACATAGCTGACAAAGCCGCTGCAATCAAAGGAGGTGGAAGGGCTGCTGCCGCCCCAGACATAAGGAAAGCCCAGATACTTCTCCGCCTCTGTAATCAGCGCCGCAAAGCGCTCGTCGGACAGGTACTCCGCCGGGATCTCGTACTTGGCGGGCGGGTTGGTCACATACTTGGGGACATAGCCGGAGGACGGGAACAGGTCGGGACGGTTGCCAAGGGTAGACATATACACGGCGTACATGGAAAGCGTCTCCTGATCCATCATGTAGACCGGCAGATGGGAGAGGTCGAAGTTTTCCAGCTTCACGGTGCAGATATAATAATCGTAATAGACCCGGTAGCTCTCCGTATGGGTGTTGCCCTCCTCGTCCGTCCAGGTATCCGTCTCAATGTAGTACCGCCGTTCCACCTCCACCGTCTCGGTGAGGATGTATTGCTTGTCAAACAGCATTTGAAGGTCGCCCTGCACCTGGTCTATGGTGAAGGTCCCCTCATGGAGCGCCGACAGGATGGACAGCAGCACATAGGGATCGTGCTCGATCTCGTCCAGATCGTAGTGATACTCGTCATAGTCGTGGGTCTGCTCATAGGTATCCAGATATCGCCGCAGCTCGTCCTCCTTGGCGCAGTAGGCGGCCTCCGCCGCCAGCAGGTCTTGATCCTCGGAGAGATAAGATGAGGCCACAATGTTGGACACGCCTCCGCCGAACATGGAGGAGCAGGATTGCAGCAGGCCCAACAGCAGCACCAGCACAAGGCCGATCCCGCCGATGATAAGGAACACCTTCTTGTGCCGGGCTATGAACTCGCCGGCCTTCTTCGCTGCCTCCGCGCCCTTCTTTGCGCTCTTGGCCGCTGTCTGCGCCGCCGCCTTTGCACCCTCCGCGCCGCGCGACGCCCGGTAGGCCGCCGCGTACTGCCGCTGCATCCGCTTCTTCTGCCAGATGCGGGAGATGGGGCTGCCGGATGCAAGCTGGGGGTTATCATGGAGTGCCTTTTGGTAAAGCGCCTCCGCGTTGGCCCTGACCGCCGCCTGCTCCGCCTTTGCCGCGTCCCGCCAGGGCTTCGCCTGCCGCTCCGCCCGCCAGTTTTGCAGCTTACGGTTCCCATAGCCCACAGCTTTTTCCATGCCGCGCTCGGTGAGATGGCCCGCGGCCACGCCGGAGTTCTCCTGCTCCACCTCCCGCACCTTGGCGTGGGCGGCGTGGGCGACCTCCTGCAAAGGCCGCGTCAGCGGGCTCGGCCCCGGCTGCCGGATCGAAGCTGGCTTATCCGTCTCATGGAATACCAGTCTTGTACGCCCGGCGCCGGAAGCCTCGTCAAAGACACGCTCCGTGCCCAGGACGCGCTTTTTGGGGATGGCGGCCCTTGCCGCGTCCAGCTTGTCCGCCGCCTTGTCGGACTTGCGGATCGCCTTTTGCAGCTCCGGCGCAGCACGTTCCTCCTCGGTGAATTGCAAACGGGAGGATGGGCGGCTATTTGCCACCGTACCCTCCCGGTAGGCTTTGCGGCGGTTCCGCCGCTTTTTCTTCTGAGACTTCCGGACGCGCTGGTCGTCCAGATGGTGGAGGGCAGTCCTCGCCAGCGCCGTGGAATCGCCGGAGGGGGAATAGTCCTGCTCCGGCGCACGGTCTGAAACATGGCTCGCCTCGCCTGTGACCATGTTGACGGAAATGGCTCCGTCGCGGGTCATCTTCTGCGCCTCCTTCTCGGAGGCCTTCCATTCCTTCATGCGTCACCACCTGCCTTTCCGTAGGGGCAAATGCTCACGCACTCGCCCGTCTCGATCATGGAGATATACTTGAAAATGGGATATGCCTGGGGCGGGCAGACCGCGTTGCCCAGGGTTTTCAGCCGTAGGGCTCGGTCCGCGGTGTTTTCGGTGATACGGGGGACACCCTCCGGCTCGGCGGCCCAGAGGATACGTCCGTCCATTTCCGGGGGAAGCCCATGAGCCATTCCACCCAGTCCGGGTTCAGCGCCGCCGTCTCGGATACCGGTTGTTCCTGCCGGATCACCTGGGATGACAGGTTTGCAGACGGGGTGCTGTTCCGAAACGCCGCCGGTTTCAGCGTGGAGCGGTAGCCCTCCGACGCTGCCGGGGTCAGATAGAACACCGCCGCCGACAGGCTCAGGCTCCAGATGGCCCCGTTCCGGTTCACCTTGCGGAAGATCCCGTTGTCGGAGAGGTACACATCCAGGTTGGCCGCGTCCCGGCAGGTGTTCTTGTCGGAGGCAAGGGGCGTGGGAAACATCAGCCGCGACGATAAAAGTTCGCTGGCGCTCATGCCATGCGCCGACGCCGCAAGCCGGAAATACGAATGGGAGAACAGCGTATCCCGCTTTTGCCAGGTCAAAGATCGTTTTGTCGAGCCCCATATTGATGAAGCCAGCAACATTTTCCCCAAGCACCCAACGGGGCCGCAGCTCGGTAATAACGCGGCACATTTCCGGCCACAGGTAGCGTTCATCCGCAAAGCCCTTCCGTTTTCCGGCGGTGGAGAAGGGCTGACAGGGAAAGCCGCCTGAGATAACGGTAACGGTTTCAAGTCCTGTTTTTTCAAAAAACGCCTCCTTTGTGAAAGTCGTGATGTCCCGGAATCTCGGCACCTCCGGCCAGTGCTTTTCCAGAACGGAATAGGGATAGTCCGCCCACTCGCATTGGCAGACGGTGCGGAAGCCCGCCGCCTCCGCCGCCAGATCAAGCCCGCCGATGCCGGAAAACAGGCTCACATGGGTCAGCTCAGTCATAGTCGTCCGCGCAGGAATGATCTTCGCAGTGGACGCAGCAGCGGCCGCAGCCGATGCCGTCCTCTGCCGCTTCCTCCGGGTCATAGGGCGTCAGATGCGCACGCCGCAGCGTTGCCTCCAGAATGTCATAGCAGGTGACGACCTGATCCTCCGCAAAGCCCCACCTGCGGTACATCCTTCGGATGCTCGGATTCTCGCCGGAGAGATTCTTTTGCAGCCGCGCAAGCCGTTTTTCTGTTTTCACTTCCAGAACACGGTTGCGGAGAAAGCCGTACTGCGCCAGCAGGTCAAAGAGATCGCCCACCAGCATACGGAAGGCGCTGCCGGAGATAATGTAGGCGGGATCGTGGGCGGTGACGGCACGCTGCTTTTCCCTGGCTTTTGCGTCGTGCTCTTTCAGCACGTCGGTCAAGGGCGTGAGCTCCGCCGCCTTCAGCTCGGCAAGGTCGGTCCGATCCCCAAACACCAGATAGCGGCCGGGGATACGCCAGGCGGCGAACTTTTCCTCCGCGATCTCTCCGTAGCGCTTTGCCGTATCGGCCAGATTTTCCAGATCCTTCTCGTCCTTCGCCTTTCCCGCCAGGAAGGCGAGCTGATGGAGAAGTCCGTACAGATGTACCTCATCATTGATATGGTTTTCGTAGGTTTTACTGTCAATCACATATTTCATGATCCTGTCCCATCCTTTCCTTATCCGTTTTCGTTGTCAAAGCCGTCATAGATGGAGAGTTGGCCGCCCAGTCCCAGCAGAGAGCGGAGATAGGCCTTGCCCTCCGGCGTGATGACCGTCTGCTGGCCGAAGCGCCCGTTCTTCCAAAAATCCTTCACCTGAAACAGCCCCGTGTTGGAGGGCTTGTTATAGGGCAGAAGATAGCCTGCCGGGCAGCGGTAGAGAAAGCCCGCCTCCATAAGAAAACGGCAGAAGGCGCGCTCGCCCATGGCAAGCTCCTTGGCTGTGGCGCGAAGGTTGGTGCAGTCCCCGGAGCGCACAAAGGCGTCATAGAAATCCGCCTTGGGCTCCATGTCCGCCACCTGCCGCAGGAGCTGTCCGTTCTTTTCATGCTCCCGGACCAGCTGCTCCGCGAAGGCCAGCAGCACGGCGGGATCGCCCGCCGCCTGCTCCAGCAGGGAGGGCGTCAGGTATCCGCCCGTCCTGCGGATGGCGGGCAGCACCTCGTCGAACACCCAGCGCTCAAAGCGCTCCGCGCCGGGGAGCTTGCTGTGGGTGATGAGGCGGTACACATCGCCCTCCGGGATACAGGTCATTTCCTGTTTTCCGCTGGTCGTGGGGATGGAACATTTTGTTCCACCCCTCGTATGGTCCCTTACGGCCTTTCTTGGATTGGCATAGCCCAGAGCTGCGGCAACATCAGTCCCGCAGAACAGGATCCTGCCGTCTGTGTGGACTATGCGCACCTTGCCAAATTCGCCGCTTTCAAAAACAGCCAGCTTGTTATCCATCGTCACAGTCTCCTTCCGTATTATTGTTGTCGTGGGAAACCTCGCTGGGCTTTGTCGTGAGAAGTCTGTATAGCTCGGTGGTCTTGGGAAACTCGTCCTTGAAGGGCAGGATCACATTCTGGAAGAAAAGAAGGCCGCTGCCAGGGTCCGCGTTGGTCACATAGGCAAGCTGCTCTGCGGAGATGTTCAGCCGCTCCGCCATCAGCTTGCGGTCGCCCGCGGACAGGTTCAGCAGGTAGATAAAATCGCTGTTTTCCAGAATGTTTTCGATCTCCGGCGAGGAAAGCAGGTCCTTCGGGTTCTGCGTTGCCCCGGTCGGGACGCCGCCCCACTTTCTGAAACGCTTCCAGATCTCGGCGCTGTATGCCGCCGTCTGTTCCTCCTTCAAGAGCAAATGGAATTCGTCCACGAAATACCAGGTGGCCCGCCCAATGGAGCGGTTCACCGTGACGGTGTTCCACACCGCGTCCTGGACAATGAGCATCCCCGGCTTTTTCAGGTTCTTGCCAAGCCCCTTGATATCGAAGCAGACAAGGCGGTTGCGGATATCCACGGTGGTACGGTGGTTGAAGAAGTTAAGGGAGCCGTTCACATACAGGTCAAGCGCCTGGGCCACATGGTCCGCCTCCGGGATATGCTGGGCGGTGAGGGCGGCCATGAGATCGGAGAGGATCGGCATATTCTCTGGCCGGGGGTCTGCGAAGTACGGCTGATAGATTTTCTGCACGGCATGGTCGATGACGGTTTTCTCGATGGCCTCCAGCCCTGTCTTGCTGCCCATGATAAGCTCACAGAAGGACAGCACGAAATCGCTTTTCAGCGCCAGCGGGTTTTCTTCCTCGCTGTAATTGAGGTTGATATCCAGGGGATTCACATAGTCGCGGCTGTTGGGCGAGAGCCGGATCACCTGGCCGCCCAGCCGGTTTACCAGCGGGGAGTATTCATCCTCCGGGTCGCAGATGATGACATTATCCTTTGTGGTCAGCATGACATAGGTGATCTCCCGCTTGCAGCTCATGGACTTGCCGCTGCCCGGCGTGCCGAACACAAGGCCGTTGGGGCATCGGGACTGCTTGCGGTCCAGCAGGATCATGTTGCCGGACAGGGCGTTGAGCCCGTAATACATGGCGTCCCCGCCCATGAAAAGCTCCTGCGTGACGAAGGGGACGAACACCGCCAGTGCCGAGGTGGTGAGGCTCCGTTCGATTTGGATACGGTTAAGGCCCAGCGGCAGCGAGGACACAAGCCCGTCCTCCTGCTGGAAGTCCAGCCGGGTCAGGATGCAGTTGTGGGTCTGGGCGACACTGGCCGACTGGGAAACGGCGATCTCCAGCTTTTGCTTCGTGGGCGCCAGATGCAGCATGAGGAAGGTCATATTGAACATTCGCTCGTTGCGGCTCTGTAAATCCTGCAAGAGATTTTTCGCCGCGCCGCCGTAGGTGGAGAGGTCGGACGGGAGGATATCCAGATCGTAGCCGCTGCGTGCGGCCTTCTTCTGCTCCTGGATCTTCATGGCGTCCAGATCGGTGATCTTGCGCTTGACCATCTTGATGGCCTCGTTCTGGTTGATGCCGCGGACGTGCATGGTGACGAGAAGGTTTCCCTCCACATCCATGAAATCCGTGAGGATACGGTCCTGGATCTCCGGGGCCAATATCTGCAAGAAGGACACCGCGCCGTACATTTCGCCTATACGGAAACGCCGCGTCTCCCCGAACTCGAAGGAAGAAGGCGCGATAAAATCCTTCACGGACAGGCTGGAGGGCGCCAGCCAGTCCCATTCAAAGGCGAAGGACTCCCCTCTGGGATGGAGGAGGCCGTGCAGCAGCGCCAGCCGCTCCTTGCCGTCCAGCACCTTTGCCGCCGCGCCCATGACTTTGAAGCGGTTCAGGGTGTCCGCCTCAATGCGGGAAAACCTTGCCCGCGCCGCCTGGATGCTCTCCGCCTCGATGGTCAGCGTGACATACTTGCTTTTCACATAGCCGTTGCTGCCGCGCTCATACTGCGTTTGCAGGATGCCGGAGGCCTCGGCGCGGATCTCATCCAGGTCGTCCCCCTGGGCCGCCATGCGGAACAGGTCCCCGCCGCCGGCCTTGTGGCTGCTGCTCAGGGTCATTTGCACGCCGATGGAGGGGTCATAGCCGTTATAGAAGTCGCAGAGGCGTTCAAAAATATCCCGCTGATCGTCCGGCCCCGCCAGACGGTAGCTGACGTCGGCGTAGGCGATGGTTTTGGAAAAATGCCGGTCGTCCAGACGGCACAGGCCGTCCGGGTGCATATTGCGGAAGGGGAGGCTTGCCTGTACGGTGTGGTTCTTGCCGTCCCCCTTGGCCTGCCGGATGACGGCCTCGATCTGCTTTCGCTCCTGCCGGGTGAGCCTGCGCCGACCCTTGCCTCTTTTCCCCGCGCCGGAGGCGATCCGCCCCACCGTCCGCTCCAGCTCCGCCTGCTTTTCCAAAGCGGAATAGGCGTTGTTTGTCTGATAGACACGCTTTTTCGGACGGGTGAATTTACACTGGATCAGATTGCCCAACAGCACCTCCGGGGTCTGCCCGTTCTTCTCATACAGGGCGAACAGGAAAAAGGGCAGCATCACAAGGACCATGCACAGCGCCGCTGGCGTCGTGCCCATGCTGCCCTTGCTCAAAAAGAAAAGCGGCACTCCAATAAGCGCCGCCGATCCGAAACACACAAGCTGCCGCTTCGTCAGGCCGAACAGCATCTTGCTCTTGATTTTTGTCAGGTCCTTCGGGACCGTTACGTATGCCAATGGTTCACATCCTTTCCGCAAGCCGGATATCGCTTGCAACTTCATTTCCCCACACATCCCAGCCGGGCGGTGAGGCTCTTGCGAACAGCTCAATACGGGGCACGTCCCCCATGAGGGCTTCGATCCGCCGCCGCGCCTCCTCCGGCTTCTGGCTGTGCCGCTCCACATGGGAGAGGATGACCTGCTTCACATCCCGCGCCGCCCGCTTCGGGCGTCCGCGGGTCGCCAGCAGGCAGATCTCCGCGTTGGCCCGCGTCCAGTAGCCCATGCCGGTGAACAGGCCGTCCGACTTCCGGCACTGCTTGATCCAGACGAAGGCCACGGTCTTGAAGGTGAAGCCCCAGGCGTCCATGACGCCCCAGGCCTCCCGCAGCATGGGGAAGGTGATCCAGAGGAACAGGGCGCAGTCCTTGTCCGCCAGCTCCCCGACCGGCAGAGCCTTGATGGCCGCTATGTCCATGGTGGGGTAATGGCTCTCGGCGCTGCGCCCCGCGCCCTTCTTGCTCCAGACCTTATAGGCCCAGGGCGGATCCGCGTAGATGACCTTGTATTTTTTCATGGCCGCCTCCCGTCAATGCGCCCCGAACAGGCTCTTTGCGAGGCTGCCGGTGCGGAACAGCGTGTAGCATAGCAGCACCGTATAGCCCAGGCACTCCCAGATCGCCACGGTGATATCATCCCCCACGGCGATATTCTGCACCAGCACCGCGTAGATGCCGACGCAGACCATAATGAGAAACGCCTGGAAGCCCAGGGCCAGCAGGGACTTCAAATAGTTCTGCCCCGTCTGGCCCCACTCCCGGTTGGCCATGGTGGCAAAGGGGATCGGCCCCACGGATACGGTCAAATACACCTCGATCATTCTTCCGTAGATCACAAGGAAGATGGCAATGGTGAGGATATGGGAGCAGAGGCCCACAAAAATGCTCTGAAACCACAGGCCCAGCAAAGAACCGATGCTCCAGTCCGCCAGGGTCGTTTCCAAATTGCCGACCACGCCGGAAATGTCGATCCCCGCGTCAGAGATGATGACGCCGGCGCTCTGGCTGACCACGCTCTGCGCCATATCGAATACCGCCATGACGATGTTCCAGGTATTGGTGACGATGAGCACCGCGCAGAAGGTCTTGAAGATCCACTTCCAGAAAAGCCAGGTGTCAAAATCGTGGAGATTATTCTTTTCCACGATCAACTGGATCAGCTCATAGCACATGACGAAGGTGAGGATGATGCCGGCGATAGGGACGATGACCGTTTCAGAGAGGCCGCGGATCATGTTGAAGATACCGCCGTTCCAGCCGGAGGGCGTCATGCCCACCTCGCCGGCGATCTCGCCCACCTTCGTATTCACGGTGTCAAAGGTCCCGGAGAGGTTGGAGATGATGCCGTCGATCAGCAGCTCCTTGAACCACTCCTGGATCATTTCAATTATCACGGGTGGTCACACCTCCTTTCGGGGGCTCCCGCCGTGAAACGGGAGCCTCCGGGTGGGATGGTCCTGCCGCCGCTCAGCCAAGCAGGCCGGACAGCAGGGGGATCAGGGTCACGCCGATCAGGGCGACGCCGCCGCCCGCGACAAGCTGTTTCATACCCAAATAGGTGTAGGAAACCGGCTCGATGGCGGGCGGCGGCG
>UQVS01000031.1 GCA_900544615.1 uncultured Oscillibacter sp.
CCGTCGACCTCTAGCGTGACAGGCTAGCGTTCTAACCAACTGAACTACCGGGCCATTTTTTGGTGGGAACAACTGGACTCGAACCAGTGACCCCCTGCTTGTAAGGCAGGTGCTCTAACCAGCTGAGCTATGCTCCCAGGTTGCCGCTTCGTCAGACGGCAAAAGTTATTATATGGGAAACTTCCCGATTTGTCAACCCAATTTTGCAATTTTTTTATTTTTTTCTGCCCCCGCCGTGCAGGCAGGGGCAGATCGCATTCATCAGGCACGCGCAGCCCGTTCCAGCAGCTGCCGGATCTCCTCCGGTGTAAAATGCTGACGGCTGTCGCAGAACTGGCAGGTCAGCTCGATCCCCTTGGGATCTTCCGCCAGCTCCGTCAGCTGCTTCCGCCCCAAGCTCACCAGCGCCGCCGCCATCCGCTCCCGGCTGCAATAGCAGCGGTACTCCACCGGCGTCTTCTCCAGAATCTCCAGTTCAAAGCCGCTCATGACCCGCCGCAAAAGGCTCTCCGGGTCGTCGTTCTCTTTCAGCAGACCAGTTACGGCCCCTGCCGCCATGATCCCCTGTTCCAGCCGGTCGATCACGCCCTCCGGCGCACCGGGCAGCAGCTGGATCAGATAGCCGCCCGCGCGAAGCACGCTCCGGTCCCGGTCCACCAGTACGCCCAGACCGCAGGCTGTAGGGATCTGCTCGGACTCCACAAAATAGCTGGCCAGATCTTCGGCGATTTCGCCCCCCAGCAGCTCTACGCTGCCCACATAGGGTTCCTTCATGTTCAGATCCTTGATGACCGTCAGGGTACCGCTGTGGCCTACAGCGCCGCCCACATCCAGCTTGCCGTCTGCCCGGATCGGCAGATCCGCCTGCGGGTTCTGCACACTGCCCCGGACGTTGCCCTGATTGTCAGCCACCACAAGCAGCGTTCCCAAGGGGCCGTCGCCCTTGATGCGGAGGGTCACGCTGGCCCCCTCGCCCTTCAAGTCGCTCCCCATCATGGAGCCTGCCGCCAGCAGGCGGCCCAGCGCCGCCGTAGCTACCGGCGAGGTCTGATGAATCTGCCGGGCGCGTTCCGTCAGCTCCCGCGTAGACACCGCTGCCGCCTTCACAAAGCCATCTTTGGAGATGGCGCGTACAAGTTGATCGCTCATATCTTAAAATAACTCCTTCATGATTTCAGAGGCTTCCGGCAGCGGACGATCCAACGATCCTCCGTATCTTTGGGCGGACGCCGGGTCAGATCGCCGGTTATGGCGATTTTTTCAAATCCCGCGTCTGTCAGAAACGCCGTCAGCTCCTCTGCGCTCCATGCCCGTTCCCGATGCTCCTCATAGTCCCGCTCCCACGCTCCATCCGCCTGCAAGCGGAACAGATCCACCTGATAGGTGCAGATTTTCGTCTTTTCCGAGAAAAATGTGCGCCAGACGCAGTAGCTGTCCTCTGTTTCATCGGTGTAGAGTTGGCAGTCCATCCGCCGGAGCTTGTAAGGGGTATTGACGTCAAAAATGAAGCTTCCGCCGGGCTTGAGATAGCGGAACACCCGCCGGAACGTCTCCCGGATGTCCTTCTCTCGTGTCAGATAGTTCAGGGAGTCCAGTGTGGACACCACCGCGTCCACCGGCTCCAGCAGATGGAGCTTCGGCATGGATTGCAGCAGAAAGAACGGCGGCCTTTCCAGCGCCGCCGCTTTATTCATTCCCTGCGTCAGCATCTCTTCCGACAGGTCGGTAGCCGTCACGTCGTACCCCTTCGCCGCCAGCAGGCAGGCAATGGTGCCGGTACCGCAGGCCAGATCCAGAACCGTCTGCACCGGGATGGCGCTTTTCTGGAACAGCTTTTCCAGATAGTCTGCCCGCCGCCGGTAAATACCGTCGGCCATCAGGCCGTCGTAACTGGCGGCCAGCGCATCATAGCTGCTCATGCTTCCGGCTTCTTATCCGCCGCTTCCAGCTCCTTCATGCGGGCGAACACCCGCTCGTAGGCGCCAGTGCCATAGCTCAGAGAGCGGTTCACCCGGCTGATAGTGGCAGAGGATGCGCCGGTCTGTTCCAGAATGTCGCTGTAGATCATGCCGTCATTCAGCAGGGACGCCACCTCAAAGCGCTGCTCCATAGAGCGCAGCTCCGACACCGTGCAGAGATCCTGAAAGAAGTCGTAGCACTCCTGCGGGTCCTTCAGCTGCAAAATTGCCTGATAAAGTCTGTCATTTTTTTCTTTTTTTCCGATTCTGACCATGATGAAGCATTCCTTTCCTTCCACGCTCCATAATTTCCCGGAACGCCGGGAACAAACACTTTTAGCCTTTACATTTTAACACAGTAGTTTGAGAAATGGAAGCCCCCGAAATGTTAAATTTTTTCCCGTTCTCCGCACCGTCCGCAGCTGCGCCGCATAGAATACGGCAGCATCAGGAAGGGAGGCTGTGCCGTGAAGTCTGCCGCAGACAGCTTGGAAACCGAGACGTTCACCGCGGAGCGGGAATGGGTCGTGGAGGGGATTCCCGTACTCACCGCCCGGATCGCTCTGCCGGAGCCTGTCGGCCCGGAAACCCGGCTGAAGCGCCGTATCCGCCGGTACTACCGCACGCAATGCCGGGCCTATCTGAGATACTGCGGCCGGCAGCTGTTTCCCATGGCGGCCGCCGCTTACCGCGCCGCATTGGCATCCAGCGCCCCGCTCCCCTGCTTCCACGCGGAGCTGACCTATCATGTAACCTGTCATGAGGGGGGCTTCTGGAGTCTGTACACGCAGTCGCAGGAGCCGGATGACGGCGGCCGGACGCTGCTGCGCCGCTGGGGCGACACCTGGGATCTGCGTACCGGCTATCCGGCGGCGCTGCCGTCCTTCTTTCCTCCTCACAGCGGCTGGAAAAAACAGCTGCTGCATCTGGCAGCCGGGGAGATCCGGCAGCAGGAAGCCGCAGGACACGCCCGGTATCTGCCCGGCTGGCAGCGGAAGCTCCGCCGGAATTTCAACGCTCGGAATTTTTATCTGACACCGGAGGGGCTGGTTTTCTTCTATCCCATGTACGCCATTGCCCCGGCTATGGAGGGCATCCCCGCGTTTACCGTTCCGTGGAACCGCCAGCAGGACGAAACCGAACCACAGTAAAGGCAAAGCGCCGCCCTTCCGGGCGGCGCCTTCGATGCTGCGTTTTCCTTACAGTGCCTTTGCCTTGGAATGATCCACCACCATCTTCGTCAGCGCAAACAGGGCGATGACGTTGGGGATGACCATGAGGTTGTTGAACATATCCGTCAGCTCCCACACCAGATCATTGCTCATCATGGTACCCAGCAGGATGAACACCAGCGCGATCACGGTATAGACCACGGAGCAGACCTTGGGATTCTTCCGGCCGAAGAGCCAGATGGCGTTGATCTTGCCGAAGAGATTCCAGCTCAGCACCGTGGAGAAAGCGAAGAAGAACAGGCAGACGGCCACAAACTTTGCACCGAGGCTGGCCCCCATGACCGTGCCGAAAGCGGTCTGCGCCAGATTGGTCTTGCTGAGGACGGAGGTCACATCCCCTACGTAGCCGTTGGCCAGAGGGCCGTCTGCGGTGTAGAGGGTGCAGATGATGACCAGAGCATTCAGGGTCAGCACCACGAAGGTGTCAATGAACACGCCGATCATGGCCACCACGCCCTGATCGTGGGGATCCTTTACGTTGGCCTGTGCGTGGGCGTGAGGGGTGGAGCCCATGCCGGCTTCGTTGGAGAACAGACCCCGCTTGGCGCCCTGAGAGACAGCCTGCTTGATGGCGTAGCCGAAGGTGCCGCCTACGATGGCCTGCGGCTCAAAGGCGTACTTGAAGATCATGCCGATGGTGGCCGGGATGTACCGAATTCGGAAGATCAGAATGATGAGGCCGCCCAGCAGGAAGATCGCCGCCATGATGGGAACGATCTTCTCCGTCACGGAGGCCAGCCGCTGCACGCCTCCCAGGAAAATGATGCCGCAGATGATGACCAGCGCCACGCCCACGATCCAGGAGGGGATGCCGAAAGCGGTCTGGAAGCACTCGCCGATGGAGTTGGACTGCACCATGCAGCCCATGAAGCCCAGCGCCAGAATGATGGCCACGGCGAAGAAGGTGGCAAGGAACTTGCCGAAGCCGCCCTTGAACGCGGTGGTGATGTAATAGACCGGGCCGCCGTGAATGGTGCCGTCCGCCGCCCTGATGCGGGTCTTGATGGCCAGCGTGGCCTCTGCATAAATGGTGGCCATGCCGAAGAAGGCGATGACCCACATCCAGAAAATCGCGCCGGGGCCGCCGGTCAGGATGGCGCCGGAAGCGCCTACAATGTTGCCGGTACCCACCTGAGCGGCGATAGCGGTGGCCAGCGCCTGGAAGGAGCTCATGCCGCTGTCATGCTTCTTGCCGTTGAGGGTCAGGTTGCCGAACACCTTCCGCATGCCCTCGCCGAAGCAGCGGATCTGGACAAAGCCGGTCTTGATGCTGTACCACAGGCCCACGGCCACCAGCAGAAATACCAGAATGTAGTTGGACAGGTACGTGTTGACGTTGCACACAATGGGATAGAGCGCATCGTCCATTTTTGCGATGAATGCTTCCATAGTTTTCTCCTCCTGTACAGGCTCCTTTGCGTGAAGCCCTGCTGTGACATAATAAAACGGAGCGGCTGGACAATGCAGCCGCTCCGCAGAACGCAGTACAGGGGATTCAACAGCTCCGCTCCCAAGGGCGAAACCCGCAGCCTGTCGGAGAAAAGGTTCTTTTCCCCGCCTGCCGCTATGTTAAATCACTCTGTCCTTTCACCTGAGAGATTCAGCGGACACGCCGCCTTTCACCTTCGGTACCCGGTTGACCGGGATTCTCCAGAGCCGCATCCACCTATAGTCCTGTCCGCATGGCGGACGCCTGAGAGTTTTACTCCTTCGGCAGACTTTCGTCGTTTTCCTATAGGCTTCCATTGCCGTTATTCCGTAATCACGATAGTGGCATCCTACCACACGTTTCCGCGGTTGTCAACTGCTCTTTTTCGCTCATATTCTTGCGTTTTTCGGCTTATTCCCGAAAAATCCCCGATTTTCCCAGCCGCTGCAGACGCATTTTGTGATTTTTCTACTATCTTCCATGCGCGGACAAATGTATTTTTGTATAGCTTTGCAGGAAGCACAGTGTCCCCTGTGGCACTTTTCAGGTGTGGCAGGCCCGATGAAAAAACATTTGCACCATGCCGGCTCTTTTTTCTCGGCATATGCGGATTTCTATGCTATAATGCAGAAAAGATCACATAAAGGAGCAGCGTCATGGAATACAGAATGGAACACGATACCATGGGCGAGGTAGCCGTACCCGCGGAACACCACTGGGGCGCCCAGACCCAGCGCAGCAGGGAAAACTTCAAAATTGGCGGGCAGCGCCAGCCCAAAGAGATCATTACCGCGTTTGCCTATCTGAAGGATGCCTGCGCGCAGGTCAACGCGGCTGAGGGCCGCATCACACCGGAGCAGGCACAGGCCGTTTCCGCCGTTTGCGGGGAGATCCGGGAGGGAAAATGGGACAACGAGTTCCCTCTGGTGGTATGGCAGACCGGCAGCGGCACCCAGACCAACATGAACGTCAACGAGGTTATTGCCCATCTGGCCGGGGAACACGGCGTGGTGCTGCACCCCAACGACCATGTGAACCGTTCCCAGTCCAGTAACGACACCTTTCCCTCCGCGCTGCACATTGCCGCAGTGCTGGCTGTGGTGCAGGATGTGTTGCCCGCCGCCCACCGGCTGGAAGCCTCCTTTGCCGCGCTGGAGGCAAAATACCCGGATCTGATCCGTATTGGCCGCACACATTTGCAGGACGCCACGCCCCTGAAATTCGCGCAGGAGGTTTCCGGCTGGCGGGAGCTGGTGGCCGCCCCCTGCCGGATGCTGGAGCAGAGCCTGCCGGAGCTGCGGAAGCTGGCCATCGGCGGTACCGCCGTCGGCACCGGCCTGAACGCCCCCGCGCACTACGATCAAAACGTCTGCGCCCACCTGACAAAGCTCACCGGGGTCACGTTTGAGCCGGACGCCAACAAGTTCCATGCCCTGACCAGCAAAGACGCGCTGGTATTTGCCCACGGCGCTCTGAAGGCGCTGGCCTGCAACCTGATGAAGATCGCCAACGACATCCGCTGGGAGGCCAGCGGCCCCCGCTGCGGCATGGGCGAGCTTCACATCCCGGAAAATGAGCCCGGCAGCAGCATCATGCCCGGCAAGGTCAATCCTACCCAGTGCGAAGCCGTCACCATGGTGGCCGTACAGGTCATGGGAAACGACACCGCCATCAGCGTAGCGGCCTCTCAGGGCAATTTCCAGCTGAATGTATTCCTGCCGGTCAGCGCTTACAACTTTCTCCTCTCCACCCGGCTGCTGACGGACGTTATGGACTCCTTCCGCATCCACTGCGTGGACGGCGTGACCGCCAACGAGGAACGCATGGAGGCCAATCTCCGCAATTCCCTGATGCTTGTGACCTGCCTGACGCCTCAGATCGGCTACGAGCGTGCGGCAGAGTGCGCCAAGAAGGCGCTGCACGACGGAACTACTCTGCGGGAAGCCGTCCTGTCTCTCGGCTATCTGGATGGGGGCGCTTTCGATGCCGCCGTCCGTCCTGAGAAGATGGTCTGATCTTTTTCGCTGTACCGATCCCGTGCTTCGCGCCGCGGCAGGTGCGCTCCATGCGCCTGCCGCAGCGCTTTTTTACGGTTTGGGGGCAAGAGATGGCAAATCCCGGCAGGGGCCTGTGCAGGCCCCTGCCGGAATTTGAGAGAGGGTGCAGAATCAGTCCGCAAACAGCGGGGTAGAGAGATAACGGTCGCCGGTATCGGGCAGCAGTGTCACGATGGTCTTGCCGGCATTCTCCGGCCGCTTGGCCAGCTCAATGGCGGCCCACACAGCCGCGCCGGAGGAAATACCCACCAGAACGCCCTCGGCATGGCCGATGCGCTTGCCGGTTGCAAAAGCGTCCTCATTGGTCACGGGGATGATCTCATCATAGATCTTGGTGTCCAGCACATCGGGGACAAAGCCTGCGCCGATGCCCTGAATCTTGTGGGAACCTGCATGGCCTTCGCTGAGGACGGGAGAATCCTTAGGCTCCACGGCAACGACCTTCACACCGGGCTTCTTGCTCTTGAGATACTGGCCCACGCCGGTCAGGGTGCCGCCGGTACCGACGCCGGCCACGAACACGTCTACAGCGCCGTCCGTATCCTCCCAGATCTCCGGGCCGGTGGTTTCAAAGTGGGCCTTGGGGTTGGCGGGGTTTACAAACTGGCCGGGAATGAAGCTGTTGGGAATCTCCTTGGCCAGCTCATCTGCCTTGGCAATGGCGCCCTTCATGCCCTTTGCGCCCTCGCTGAGCACCAGCTCCGCGCCATAGGCCTTCATCAGCTGGCGGCGCTCCACGCTCATGGTATCCGGCATGACGATGATGATGCGGTAGCCCCGTGCCGCTGCCACGGACGCAAGACCGATGCCGGTATTGCCGGAGGTCGGCTCAATGATGACGGAGCCGGGCTTCAAAGCGCCAGTTGCTTCTGCGTCGTCGATCATGGCCTTGGCGATCCGGTCCTTTACGGAACCGGCGGGGTTGAAGTATTCCAGCTTTACCAGAACCTTGGCCTTCAGCTCCTCAGCCTTTTCAATATGGGACAGCTCCAGCAGCGGGGTCTTGCCAATCAGCTGGTCAGCGGATGTATAAATCTTGCTCATAATTATTTCCTCCTATATATCAGTCAATGGTGTTTATTTTATGGAACAGGCAGTCGCCTGATGAATCATCGCATTCGCCGCCGACATCGGAACGTTTTCATTTTTATTACCAACCTTTCCTGTAGGTTAATTAGGATTATATGCCGTGCCTGTTGGTTTGTCAATAGCTTTTTCAAAAATAATAGGATTGTTTTCCTATTAACCATGTTGTATAATAGGTTTATCGAAGCAAGGAGGCATTCTCATGTTGATTTCAACCAAGGGGCGCTATGCGCTGCGGGTGATGATCGATCTGGCCGAACACCAGACGGAGGGGTATATTCCCCTGAAAACCATCGCCCAGCGGCAGGGCATCTCAGAAAAATATCTGGAAAGCATCATCAAACTACTGGTCAAGGCCCAGCTGCTCAGCGGCGTCCGCGGCAAGGGCGGCGGCTACAGACTGACGAAAACGCCGGAACAGTACACCGCAGGGCAGATCCTGCGGCTGACGGAAGAATCTCTTGCCCCGGTAGCCTGTCTGGAACCGGGCGCATCGGCCTGTTCCCATGCGGCGGAATGCCGCACGCTGTCTCTCTGGCAGGGGCTGGATCAGGCCATCAACAGCTATCTGGACGGCATTACGCTGGAGGATCTGATGCGCCGGGGCGACGCCGGTGACGATTATGTAATCTGACGGTTCCCCTTCCGGGCAGCGGCTCTGCGATGCTTCCTTCCCACCGCGCAGCATTTTCAGTTTCAACGACAGCAGCAAAACGCGGCCAGCAATGCTGGCCGCGTTTTTTTACGGGTTTTATGGAGGCTGGAGCCGCCCGGAAAAGTCACCGCTTTCCCCGGATCTCCTCAAAGATATCAGTCACTGCCTTTTCCGGCGCAGGGGTGGCCAGAGACACCACCACCAGCACAATGCAGTTGACAATGAAGGCGGGCAGCAGCTCATAGATGCCCCATGCGCCGCCGATCGGCGCGATCAGGTACTTCCAGACGAATACCATCACGCCGCCGGAGATCATGCCGGCCAGAGCGCCCCACTTATTGGCCCGCTTCCAGAACAGAGCAAACAGGATCACCGGGCCGAACGCTGCGCCGAAGCCCGCCCACGCAAAGGACACCACCCGGAACACGGAGCTGTTGGGATCCCATGCCAGAAACACGCTGATCAGTGCAATGATCACAACGGTGACGCGCGCGGCCAGCATGGCCGTCTTTTCGCTGAGCTTCATGCCAAGGAAGCCCTGCATCAGATCCTGAGACACGCTGGAAGCCGCCGTCAGCAGCTGGGAATCGGCCGTGGACATGGTGGCCGCCAGAATGCCGGAGAGGATAATGCCCGCAATGATCGCCAGAAGCGCACCGTGCTGGCTCATCAGGTGAGAAAGCTGGATAATGACCGTTTCCGCATCGGCGCTGGTGGTCAGGAAGGGGATCTTGCCCGCTACAGACACGCTGTAACCAATGATGCCGATGAACACGGCAATGCACATGGAGATCACCACCCAGACCGTGGCGATCCGGCGGGAATCGTTGAGCTTTTTCTCCTCCTCAATGGCCATAAACCGCAGCAGGATATGGGGCATCCCAAAGTAGCCCAGTCCCCACGCAAGGGTGGACACAATGCTCAGGCCGCCGAAGGAAGCCGCCGTGCCGGTGGCCGCGTCGTAGCCCTCGGTCAGATTCAGGTAGCCCGGCAGCGCACTGGCGTTGTCGATCACCGTTGTCAGGCCGCCGGCCTGATGGATCCCGAAGAGTACCACGGCGATCAGGGCGATGGTCATGAAAATGGACTGGATCAGATCGGTGAAGGAAACCGCCATGAAGCCGCCCATCACCGTGTAGCCGATCACCACGATGGCGCCTACGATCATGGCGGTGTGGTAATTCACGCCGAACAGGCTGTTGAACAGCGTGCCGATGGCCTTGAAGCCGGAGGCGGTGTAGGGAATGAAGAACACCAGAATCACCACGGCGGCGATGCAGGAAAGGCGGTTCTTTTCATCCCCGAAACGGCGGGAGAAGAAGTCCGGAACGGTAATGGCGCCAATCCGGGCAGAATACCGCCGCAGACGCCGGGCCACGATCAGCCAGTTCAGATAGGTGCCGCCAGCCAGACCGATGCAGGTCCATGTGACCTCCGGTAAGCCGCAGAGATAGGCCAGCCCCGGCAGACCCATCAGCAAGTAGCTGCTCATGTCGCTGGCCTCGGCGCTCATGGCGGTAACAAGCGGCCCCATCTTGCGGCCGCCCAGATAGAAATCATCCGAACTGCCGCTTCCTTTCTTGCCGTAATAGACGCCTACCAGCACCATACCCGTCAGGTAGAGTACAATGGTGGCGACGATCATGATCGATGCGCTTTCCATAGTAATGATCTCCTTTGTCTTTGCGAAGGGAACCGTACCCCTCTCATTTTTGAATGAACAAGGTAAATCTTAGCATAATCATAACAAGAATGAAATACAGAACGGTGTATAGAATCTACTCTACACACCGTTCTGCTATTACTGCTGTTTTTCTTTTTATATCATAAAAAATTGGCAAGAATATTCTATAGAAAACTGGTAGGAATAAAAAATAAATTTTAAAGTTCTGCCCGAAAGCTCTTCAAAAACAGGGGCGTCATCTTGTCCGCATAGGTCACAAGCGAATAATCGCCGCTGCACAGGCACCAGTCATACAGCTGAGCCCGTTCCCACATGGCAAAAGCCTTCACAATCTCATCCACCGTCAGATCCGGGCGGAACTCCCCCCGTTCCACTCCCTGCCGGACGATTTGCCGCAGCAGCCGGAAATAAACGCGGTTGCGATCCAGCAGATGCTTTTCGCCCCGCGCCAGCAGCTGGGTGGACAGCAGCCGGGTCAGCAGGTCAATGGACACGCTGGACTCGATCATGGCATACAGCTCATGGTTGATATAGACCAGCGTCTCAATGGCCTCTCTTTCAGGATCCAGCGTCGGCTTCAGTTCCTCATACTTTTCGTCAAGCACATACGCCAGCGTCCCCATCAGGGCGTCCTTGCCGTCAAAATAGTGATAGAACGAGCCTTTGGAGGTGCCGGACTCAAAAACGATGTCCTCCACCGTGGTTTCCTCATACCCCTGCTCATAAAAGAGCTTCCACGCTGCGGAAATGATCCGGCCCTTGGTGTTGCGGCTGTTTTTCTTTGCCATTGGAGAACCTCCCTGTGCCATTTATGACGTAATGTGTTTATTATAGCACGGTAATCCCCGGCACAGCAAGACAGAACCGGGAAACACCGCCGCACACCCATGCCCGAAATCCGCATAGAATAGGCAGAGCCTTGCATTCAGGCAGGGCAAGGATAAAAGGGGGCGTCCCATGTCGCTCAAGGTCTGTATTCCCGGCGATGCCGGAACCTATCGGAACTATCGCGCCGCTGTGCAAAAAGCCGGCGGCATTCCCTGCTTTCACACCGCGCCGGAGGTTTGCGACTGTCTCCTGCTGCCCGGCGGCGGTGATCTGGAGCCTTGGCGGTATAGGCAGGCCAACACCGCCAGCCGCAATCTGGAGCCAGACCGCGACGCGCTGGAATGGAGCCTGCTGGCGCATTTCCTTTCCCGTAAAAAGCCGATCCTTGGCGTGTGCCGGGGGATGCAGGTCATCAACGTATTTTTCGGTGGCGATCTGGTGCAGGATTGGCCCGGCCACAGCGCCGCAGACGGCGCAGACCGCCTCCACGCCATCAAAACTGCGCCGTCCCGCCTGCGGGCGCTATACGGAACGCACTGCATCGTCAACAGCAGTCACCATCAGGTGGTAGGACAGTTGGGTGACCATCTGGAGCCGCTACAATGGGCGGATGATGGCGCAGTGGAAGCGCTCCGCCACCGAACGCTGCCGGTGTGGGGCGTCCAGTGGCACCCGGAACGCCTGTCCGCCTCCGACCGCAGACTGCCTGACGGTCTTTTGCTCTACCGTGCCTTTCTTTCCGGCGGGCTTTTGTAAGAAACGTTTTGCCATTTGCCGATGACGGGCTGCCGCTTCGTCTGGCTGGGGAGAAGCCGAGTCTGATTCAGGAGGCCGAGAAAGCCCTGAACCGGGTACGGGCCAAGATCAGCGGCGACGTTCAGGAAAGAGCCTTTGCGGAAGCGCGGGGGACGCTGGACGCCATGGAACGCCGGTTTGAGGAGGCGCTGAGGAGTAATCCAGCGCAGGAGAGCGCCGCTCAGGACCGGTATGAGGTCAGCGATTCTGAAGCAGAGTCCTTGCAGAACCGGCAGGCGGAAGGATGGGGAGACGGACCAAACGTCTGCTGCGGTTCGGTCTGCCCCGGTGCCGCAGAGGAATACACCGGATAAACAGGTCAGCCAGGCGGTCCGCACGGTGATGGGCGCGTAGGCCATCCTGAAAAGCCGGGTTCCGGAGATCGTGGACGCCGTACAGGACGGGACGCTGTCCTTCACGCCGGACTCCAACCAGAGCCAGATCCGGCGGGCCAACGGCACGCTGCGGACAAAGGGCTGGGCGAAGGCGCTGGCAGACTGGACCGCCGATGTGCGGGAGGGCAAGTGCGGGGACGAGCAGGTGGCGCTGGGTGCGGCCCTTCTGAATCAGGCAGGCAACAGCAAAGCCAGTGGAACAGAGTATCTGGACATTCTCTCCGACTACGTGACCATGATGCACAACGCCGGTAAGGGATTGCAGGCCGGGAAACTCCTCCAGCAGCTGACGCCTGACGGCAAGCTGTATATGGCGGAAAAGGCCGTGCAGAACCTCAATGGCAAGCTCCGCAGCCGGAAAAGCCCGAAAGCCCGGCACACGGAGGACGCTGCGCTTAATGACATCATCGACGTCCGCGATACCGCGCTCCAGACGATCAGCGACATCTTTGACGCGCTGGTGGCTGACAAGGAGCGCACCGACCACGGGGTTCCCGTTGAGGACTGGGCAAAGGAAATGATGAGGCTATCAGCGGAAGCAAGGCCCTCCAGATCATGAATACATCTATGATATGCCGGGTCTGACCGATCAGGAGCGTTCCACGCTGGCCGAACAGTTCGCCAGCAAGTCCTTGACCGGCTACTCCGAACAGAAAGTTCGACGCGAACTGGAGAAGATGCGGAAGCAGGCAGGGAAGTAAACCACGCACAAGAGGCAGGCGGGAAACCGTCTGCCTCTTTTCTTATGTCCGGGGTTCCCGGATGCAGGTCGTGTCATACGAGGACATAAGAAGACCTCCTACAGCCTGATACAGCGCAGGTGGTTTTGCCTTCATTTTACGACCAGAATTATGTAAACTTGTGATTGGAAATAAATGGCGATTCCCCGTGCAACTTTTTGCAACTTTCTGCAGCCTTACGTAGCCGGGCACAGCCGAATCGGGCGTAATATCTGATGATCTCCGGTTACCTCATAAGCCCCTCTAATGTTCCCGCCGTGCGAATAAATCCTTCATTTTCTGCAATATTTTTTCGTCAAGTGCTTGACATTTCAGCCTTTCCGTGTTATTCTTACAAAGCTGACGATTCCTCGGAGGGCTTTATGCAGGTGTAGCACAATGGTCAGGGCACCAGCCTTCCAAGCTGGGGATGCGGGTTCGATTCCCGTCACCTGCTCCAAATCTGCGCCAGTAGCTCAGCTGGATAGAGCAACTGCCTTCTAAGCAGTGGGCCGGGGGTTCGAGT
>UQVS01000032.1 GCA_900544615.1 uncultured Oscillibacter sp.
CCGCGGGACATCCTGCGCAAGGCGGACCGCATGAGCATGGCCCACAGCCTGGAGCTGCGGGTGCCGTTCCTGGACCGGCAGGTGCTGGCCGCGGCGCAGGCCCTGCCCCGGCGGTACCGCTGCACCGGGCGGCGCGGAAAAATCGCCCTGCGCGCCGCCGCGGCCCGCCGCCTGCCGCCCCAACTGGCCGACGCGCCGAAGCGCGGCTTCCCCGTGCCGCTGGCGGACTGGCTGCGGCAGGAGAAATATTACGCGCTGGTCAAGGCCAAACTCACCGGCCCGGCAGCCGAGCGCTTTTTTGACACGGGTGCGCTCTGCGCCCTGCTGGACGCCCACCGTGCGGGAAAAACCAACGCTATGACGAAGCTCTGGGCGTTTTACTGCTTTATTGAGTGGTATGAGGTGTATTTCACGGGAAAAATCCCGCCGGATTTGTAAAAAAGTTTTTGCAAAATGCTTGACAACCCGGCTCTCCGTTGCTATAATATCTTACGCAGTATGTCCCTCGCGGACATGAACCCGCAATAAGCGCCCGTAGCTCAGCTGGATAGAGCAACTGCCTTCTAAGCAGTGGGCCGGGGGTTCGAGTCCCTCCTGGCGTACCAGCTCTCTGGGCAGCGTCGGTATGAACGGTTTATATGTGGTGGGTGTAGTTCAATTGGCAGAGCACTGGATTGTGGTTCCAGGTGTTGTGGGTTCGAGTCCCATCACCCACCCCAGACATGAGGGGACCGGGATATCCCCGGTTCCCTCTCTTTTTCCACTTAGGGGCGTAGCCAAGTGGTAAGGCAAGGGACTTTGACTCCCTCATCCGCTGGTTCGAGTCCAGCCGTCCCTGCCAGCGACCAGCGAAGCCGGCCCCCGCCGTCCCTTATGCGGGCGCGGCAGAATCAGCTATGACCCGGTAGCTCAGTCGGCAGAGCAACTGCCTTTTAAGCAGTGGGTCCGGGGTTCGAATCCCCGCCGGGTCACCAAAGAGAAACACCACCCAACAGGGTGGTGTTTCTCTTTGGTGCGCTTTCGATCTGCTGTGCAGATCGTCCGCCTGCGGCGGATCTATTCAAAAGCAGGAAAACCCGACAAAGGTTTTCCCTGCAAGCATCCCTTTCCTTGCGGGAAATGGAAGATATTGCATCTTTTTTGTCAGCGCTTCACAGATAAGGAAACCGAGGATCCGCAATGGTTCCCCGGTTTTCCTTTTATTTTCAACAGTTTGCGGGCCTACCAGAATTGCAAAGACATTGCCGGAATTTCCACGAAAGAGGCGGAATAGCAAATCAAATTACACACGAATATGAAAGGCCGCCCCACAGCGTCACGCTGCGAGGCGGTTTTGTTATGCCGGATCAGGATACCCCGGCCTGATGCCTACGGTAATCAGCCCCACGTTCCGGCGGCGCTTCATGACGGCCCCGCCGTTGGTGTCGTTGCCGGCGCCGGTGTTGCCCTCAATGGTGAGGATCGTGCTGCCGACAACGCCCGCCACGATCCCCACGTGTTCTGTCTTTTTGCGGCTGCCGGAAAAATCGAAAAATACGATGTCCCCCGGCCGAAAGCTGCTGGTGACGATCTGCCGGGGCGCGTACACCCGATAGCGGTTGACAAACGCCGTGCAGCTGGCGGTTTTGTACAGACTGAACCCGGCCTCTCGGAACACCCACCACACAAACGCCATGCACCACGGATACGCGCGGCCGGAGACCTCCCGGCCATAGTATGCCGTGTTGTACTTGACCTTATTGGAGTTGGAGGGCATCTCCACGACGCCCTCCTGCCACTCCGCAATCTGAAGCACCGCCCGGCGGGTCTTTGCATTCAGTGCGCCGGTCATCACTCTGCCTCGGTCAGCGCCGCCCCCTTGACAGTGAAAACCTTTCCGGCGATCATGCACAGGGCGTACATCTCGCCGCAGTCGCAGCCCACCAGATGGCCGTCCCTGACCTCCACCTTGTCCAGCGTGCCGGTGCCGGTATCCAGCAGGCCGAAGCCGTTGGCGTTGGCGGCAGTCTCTGCCTTGGCCGCTGCGGTTTCTTCGGCGGTCAGCTCATTTTTGCCGGGTTCCAGATGGATGCCAGCGCCCATCTCCGCCAGCGCGGCGTTGGTCTCCTCCAACGTGGTCTGGCCTGCGGTGTACTTGTTGAGAATTTCAGTCATGCTCATACGATTACTCCCTTTCACATAATTTTACGCTGCGCCCGCAGCGATGGTTACTCCGAAACTGCCTCCACATACAGCCCCACCAGTGCGCTCAGCGGATGATACACCGGGCTACCGGTATCCCGGTTGCACAGATACGTCACGCCGTCCTGCGTGTAGTACTTGCCGTTTTCCAGCGCCATGCTGCCGCTGTAGGGGATGGGGTCGTACTTCGTGCCGTCGTGGGTTTCGTCAATGCGTTCCCACAGGCTTTCCGTGCCAGTCATGCCCGGCGTCCAGCTGTCCTGAGAGGTATCCCAATAACGCCCAGATCGTTTTCTACTGCTCCATATTGGAATTCAAGATAGACAGCCTTGCAAGGGTCAAAGTTCAGTCTTATTTCATTAACAATCTCTGTTAAAGTTGTTTCTGCAACTTTTACCCATTCGTTTCCCCCTGCTTGCCCAGCGGCAGGCGCATCAATTCCTGCACATATACCGTTCTCATACGTCACTCCCCAACCTTCGATTTTCAGATTGCCGGACGCAGTACGCAGCCGTCCCAGCATCTCCCCCTCTCTCTGCCGGGATTCGTGTATAAAAACGTGCATGGAAAAAGCCACCCCGCCAAAATGGCGGGGTGGCTGCATTTCAGATGATTACAGAATCAGGTGAAATCAGTTTACTTTTCAACAACCTTCAGGAACAGAGTGGTGACATCCTGATCGTCGTTCATGATGGTCCAGACTGCCTCGATGTTGTAGTTCTTCTCAATCTTGGAGAGAGAATAGGTTTCAACATCGGTGCCGTCAATCACGACTACCTTGCAGTCATCAGCCAGATAGAAGCCCTTGGTGGCATTGCTGCCGTTCGCCTCAACGAAGGTCAGAACGTCGCCGTCCTTCTCCATGACGCGGGCAGGAGTGTACAGGCTCTGGCTGTAGTTCTTCTCGTTGTCGAGAGCCTCGGTGTACTTGGTAGTAACCTGCTTGCAGCTCTTGATGTAGCCGTTCTCGTCAACCTTGACATCAGTGTACAGGCCGTTCTCCAGATCATCGAAGTCCTCGTTGAACTTCAGAGTGGTTTCCTTGCCGTCCACGATGGCGTTGTACTGATAGTACACGTTCTTGTCGGAATCCTTGCCCTTCTTGTCGTAGTCACCCTCGTACAGGAAGAACACGCTGCCCTTGCTGTCAGCGCCCTCGGTATCGGCGTAATCGTCGTTGGCCAGGTCGATGAACACATACTGGGCATAGCGGCCGTCAGTCACGACAGCGAACTTGGGGGTATCTTCCTCTTCCAAAGTGCCATTGGCGGGGATAGTCAGGTCAATAGTGGGCAGGTTCTTGATGCCGGTGTAGACCGTGGCCTCGTCATCACCATTGATGATTACGAACGTCGTCTCCTTGGTAGCGCGGGCGCCCATCACATCCACAACATACTTGGCCTCAATGGAAGCGCTCTTGGTATTGCCGTCAGAACTGGTAGTCCAATCCTTGTCTTCCACGATTTCAGCCAGAGCCTTGGCCTCATTGGTATTCTTGTTGTTGGAATCCTTAGTCCACTTCTTAGAGGTCAGATCATACTTGCCGTTGCTCTTGGTCTTGTAGGTGAACAGATAGCCAGCATCATCCGTAGAAGGAGTGACAGCGTTCTTGGCTTTCACGTCATCAACTTCGTTGAGTTCGATCTTCTTGGCAGTACCGTCAGTGAAGTAGGCATAAGCGCTGATGGTAGCCTTGGTGGAAACACCGGAAGCCTCGTAGCTGTCAACATAGACATACTCGTCATCGGTGTCAACCTCGTCAACCGCGATCACGAAGCCGTAGTTGTCCAGATAGAACACGGCGTCCTCACCAATCTCATACTCACCGTTGAAGCTGCACAGAGCGGCGAACTTGGCGCTGTAGTTGTACTTGGTGCCGCCGGCGGTGACGCTGTCCTTCTCGTCCATCCAGCCATCGTCATAGTTGCTCTCATAGGTAGTAACCTTGGCGGTGGTGGTATCAGCCTTCTCGATGGACTTGACCTCATACTTGCCGTTGTCGTTATAGGCAACAGTCACCAGAACGACATCGTCTTCCTTGAAAGCATCCAGACCGTCGAAATCGTCAGAGGACAGAACCTCGCCGTCCTTCACGAAATCGCCGTCGAAGTTCTTGACGTCGATATCCAGCTCCTCGTCGTCCTTGTCGTAGTCATCCTCGACAGTGGCAACGTAGGTGTTGATCTCAACGATGCGGACACCGTCCACGTCTTCCTTGACGCCGTCCTTAATGACATAGACCTCGGTCAGGACGCCCTTGCCGCCGATCTTCTTGTCATTGTTCTTCTCAACAGCGAAGCCATCGGTGTAAGCGGTGGGAGTTGCCTTGGTGCTCTTAGCAGTCAGCTTGCCGTCCACGAAGAAAGCGGCATCTTCATCTTCGCCATACTTCTCGAAGCCGAACTTGTCGCCCAGATCAGCATAGACTTCCTTGCCCTTCACCTTGTCGGTGTAAACGGCGTCAGGAGTCTTGGCATAGGTGCCGATTTCCTTGGACTTGTTCTTCCAGGTGGTAGCGGGACGAGAGAAATCGTCCTTGTCAGAGGTGCCCTTCAGATCGGGGAAGTACTTCTCGGCGAACTGCAGAGTCTTCTCATCGCCGATGGCCAGACCGGTCTTGTTGCCGGTGGTAACTTCCTTGGCGGTGGACTTGTTGGTGAAGGTGATGCCGTTGACGGTGACGGAGTTGTTGTTCTCATACTCCACCATGGTGGCCTTCAGGGTGTTGAAGGCATACAGGCAAGCCTCTTCACGGTTGACAGCCTTGACGCCGTTGAAATCGCCGGTCAGATCATCGTCCAGACCGATGTTCAGAGCGCGCTTGGCAACGTTGATGGACCAGTTGTTGCCGGTGTAGTTCTCGGTCTCGGCGTCATAGCCCAGAGCGCCCAGCAGCATCTTCATGAAAGCATAGCCGGTCAGGCTGTTGCCGGGACGGAAGGTGCCGTCAGCATAGCCGGAGATGATGCCTTCCTTCTGGCAGTAAGCGATGTAGCCAGCGAAGGTGTTGGTGGTGGGAACGTCCTTGTAAGGAGCAGCATCAGCCACCAGGGCGGATGCGGTGGTGGGGCCAAGGATCAGGTTGCAGATGATCTTGGCGGCAGCACCACGGGTCAGGGTGTTGGTGGGACGGAAGTCACCTTCGGCATAGCCGTCGATGACCTTTGCGGCGGACATCACGTCAACAGCTTCTTTGTAATTGATCTTGCTGCTGTCGGTGAAGTCCTTGGCGCCGGCGCTGACAGTGACCAGGGACATGGTCATTACCAGAGCCAGAACCAATGAAAGAAATTTCTTCATGGTTTTTCTTTCCTCCTTAAAATATTTGCGTCAGTTCCTTCTGTGGGCCTCTGACGGGCTGGAACCCCGTTTCCTTTGACATAAGTCGTAAGGAACTGGTGTCTCGTTCCAGCCCGGAGAAAACCCCGCGAAGTTCCTTTCGCAATGCTAATTTAACCACAAAAAATGGCCCTGTCTACGGTTTTGAAAGCCTTTTAATCCAAGTGTTACACTGCACGCAAACCGTGCATTGACTGCTGATGAATCGTTACTTTCCCGTCGCTTTCTGCTCATCAGCAAAGTTTCTTTTTTGCCCGGCAGCCGGCGCTGACAGCGTGTAAACTCCCTTTTCGTTACACAGGACGCCTGCCAAGACCATCTGCTTCAAAATACGGCCGCACTGGCGTTCCTGAAGCCCAAGATGCTTCGCCAGCTCCATCAGACAGCCTTTGCCGTTTTCAGTCAGATAGGCCCGGACAGATTCTTCCTGCTGCTCCGGGGCAGCGACGGCTCCGGGCGGATAGTAGGTCGAATTCACCCTCACAAGCCGGCCTTTCTCCGTCAGCTCCTTCAGGCGGGCGTGAGCAGTTGCCGGGGACACCTGTAGTGCTGCAACAACATCTGCCCGCAGCAGATACCCTTGTGTCCGGGCCAAATGTTCAATCTGCACTTTCTCCGAATCCTTTTGGGTATTTCCGCGCAAGTAGCGGATTGTCACATTCTCTACATTGCCACGGATCAAAGCGGTTCTCATGAGTTTGGAAATGCGGGCAACATCCATGGGATGGCGAATACCGGGTGACAGAACAACGTGGGGATCTTCCCCCTCTGCGCGGTGGGCATATTCACGTAAAAGGACACTTCGTACAGAGAGCGCCAGCGGGATCGTCCGCTGTTCCAGGCGGATTACATTTTCCTGAAAATCTATTTGATCCCATGTCAAAGCTGCAATCTCCGTCAATTGGAGATTCATCTGCCACCGAAGCCACAGCGCAATTCCCGCGGGGGTATCTTTGCTATCCTGAAGGACCTTCCACATCTGATATTCACCGTTTTCTTTCGACAGGCACTGTGATTTTACATTTTGGTGAAGCTTCAGACCTGCATACGTTCTTTGGAACGTATCCACCGACAAGCCGGAAACGCGTATGGCATAGGCCCAGCCATGCTCTTCAATCTGACGAATGACATAATCGTGGCGCAGATCCGTCAGCCGCACATGGGGCATACCGGCTCGATCCAACGTTTTCCGAACGAGTCGGGAAACAGAACTGGGGGCCATGGCGTCCTGATATTTTTCAGAGGCAACAACATATGGCGACATATTCGAGGATGCTGTAATTCTCAGGTGCAGACACTGCTGTGTATCATCATTCAGAGGGATTTCCCGGTCTTTCAATGCAATTATTTTTTTCTCGGTGTAAATATCTCCCCAGGTCAGCGAGCAGATTTCTTCTCTGGTCATTCCCTGAAGCCACGACAGACGCAGAATAGCGCCTACTGCGTTGCCGGGGTTTTCTTTCAGGAGTTTCCACATGGTATCTTCGTCAGGACGGTTGATATCGACTGTCATAAATGCCTCCCACTACGCCAGAACGACGTTGTTATGCGCTGACCCGGTGAAAGGCTGTATTTCTGTACTATATAAGTGCGTGTTTCAATTAACGCCTGTCGCCCATCATCAAGGTCGGTTTTTATTCCTGAACTTCTTGAAAATGGGTTCTCAGACCTGCCGCTAAGAGTCGATATGCACTTCAGCCTGCATAACGGAATCCGTATTCCGTATGGAGGACAGGCAGGTATATTGCAGACGCATTGGCATAAAGAAAGCGGCCATTTCCCTGTTTTACCAGGAAAATGGCCGCAAAAACTGAAGCTGCTGAAGGCTTTGCCTCTGCGGCTTACTTTTTGTGCTTAAATTGTGGGAGCTTTTAATTTGTCCCTTGTGCTTCTTTCAGAGTTGGGATAAAATAAGCAAATAAAATGGGTTATTTTATGCGGAGTTGCTGTCAAGTACAACGGAATACGGATTCCGTTCAGAATACCAGTCGTAGCTTTTCCATTTGTCGGCGGTGTTCCTGACCTGTGGTAAGCAAATAGATGCGAGTCGTTTCAATGCCGGAATGGCCCAGGATATCTGCCAATTTCACAATATCCTTGTACGCCTGATAATAACTTGCGGCAAACAAGTGCCGCAAGTTATGGGGAAAAACCTTGGAGGGTTCAATTCCTGCTGCCGGACACAGGTGCTTCATCTCTGCCCAAATCCGACAACGTCCCATGGACTTTTTGCCTCTGGAGAGGAATATCTCTCCGGAGGTATTTTTCTGTGTTTTCGCATAGTCCAGTAATTTTCGACACAGTTTGGAAGGTAAAATAATCGTGCGGATTTTTCCCTTGAGGAAAACAGTAGCCTGCCCTGCTCGTGCAGCTTCCACAGTGACATACCGTAGTTCACTGACACGAATGCCTGTCGCGCAAATAGTTTCCATAATTAGTGCAATCTTTTCTTGTCCTGTTTCGTAGGCGACTGATACCAGTCTTTCATAGTCGCATCTGCATAACTCCTGCCCTGCATCGCGGAATAAACGTCGCTGGATTTTTAGATAATGAGTACGACAGTCTGTCCATCCGAGAAAGGAAAATAGATTATTAAGGGCCGCTAAGGCCGCATTCACTGTTGATGGAGCATAATTGTTTTGCTGTTGCAGTTGTTCCTTCCATGTAATAGCAGCACTTTTATTAACAGGGTTGCCAGCAAGATACTGTGAAAACATTCGGATGCTACGCAGATATTTTTCAATCGTAGCCTTTGATTTTTCTGCTTGATAGAGCATAGATGCAAAGGCATCAATTTTCTCTTTTGTAAGATAATATTCTTTCATAATGGACTCCTTACGCAAATATGAGTAATAGATTTCGAAGAACATTTATTTGGCCAATTTTCAATTCCGTGAGGGTGTATAGCTTATGTTAAAGGCAAAGTAATACGAAGTGTGCTTCGTGGAAGTATGCTTCTTCCAAGTATAAAATCTCTGTATTAGTCGAATATACGGAGGTTTTGTCGAGTGAGCAGCTACAAGTCATTGCTCCGAAATCTATTTTCGGCGCAGATAAAAGAATTTCGTAATGCAAAGAAACTAACTCAGGAGGAAATGTCCGAGCGATTACACATTACCTCCCGTGCATATAGTGATCTGGAACGCGGGTGCAGTTGTTGCTCCGCTATCGCCTTGCTGTTCTTTTTACTGATGCTGGAATCAGACGAATTAAGTGACTTCCTAAACAAAATACGAAAACAGTTCCAGATTCAGGATCAAAAGGAGGTTGCGTAAAGAATATAATCTGCAGTCTGCGTGCCCAATACATATGGGTTCTAAATTGGATGAGGGGAAGTTTTTCAATGAAACATCGCAAAACAGTGTTATTAGCTGATGGCAGTGATGAGTTCCGCTGGTTAATGTGGAGAATTGCAGAAAAATATAGCCATATTTCTATAATGACTGTTGGCACAGGCCGTGATGTTCTTCTGAGCATACAGAAGCATATGCCAGATCTTCTTCTGATGGATGTGGCGCTGCCTGATATCTGTGGACTGACTGTTCTGGAAGAACTGTGGCGGCAGGGACTTGCTCCAAAGACAATTTTCCTTTCCAGTGTTGTATCTGACCGGGTTGCGAAGAAAGCTCTGGATTTGGGCGCCCTGCATTTCATTCCAAAGCCATTCCACTCCAGAGCAGCACTTGATGTGATTTGCGGTCTTTTACATAGCCGACCGCAACATCCCCCCTTATTCATCGTAATTGCAGAAAAATCCCAACATTTTTTTGATTCACAGTTTGCGGTATATTACCATCAGCGGGCGGACTTTGCAAGTGTCCACCCGCTGCTTTTTATTTACAGAACGGGGATTTCTTTTGTTAAAAAGCAAAATTAAAAAGTACTTGTAAAGTATTCTGCGGCCATTAAACCTTGCTCCATATGCATAGAGAATCTGCCTCGCTATAGACAAAGAACACCGTGTGCTGACCGCAAGGTCAGCACACGGTTTTTCATTTGGATTCCTTCAGCCAGACCTCCAGTTCCTTCTGAGAGATCAGGCCCTGCTCACATTTATCCTTCTCCGCTCTGGCCCGCTCGCTCCAATCGTAAAACTGCTGGTCGGTGATCCGGCCGGCCTTGATCCACGCAAAGCGCCGCTTGTATTCTTTCCGGTAAGCTTTGAAAGCATCATTGCCTGCCTGCCGGAGCGTCCACTGCTTCAGAGCACCGATGTCGCGGCAGCGCTGCTGCCCTTTCGGAACGGGCCGCTCGCAATACTCCGCGCTGACCCGCCCGGTCTGCGGAAACCAGCGGCCACAGTTCTTGCAGCGCCGCACGGTGATGTTCCGCTCCACGCAGCTCCGCAGAGAGTAGTCGATCATGTCCCGGATGCTGGAGGAATACAGCACCGGCGAACACCGCCCCGGCTCCACCGGCTCAAAGCTGAGCGGGATGGGACGGAAACAAAACAGGCCGGGATCTTTCGGCATATCGTAGGTATAATTTTTTGCCGCCTGTGCCTGCGGCTCCCGTCCCGCACTGTCTACATTCAGCACCAACTCAAAAAAGCGTTGGATCTGCTGCTGATACCGCGGAAGCTGTTCAGGGAGCTGGCGCAGTTCGTCCAGTATCTGCGCATCCTCCGCACTGCCTTGGTCATTTTGAATGTACATCGCTGACTGGCGGTAGCGGCAGTGAACATAGAGAAGTCGAAAATAGATGTGTATGGAGGCTAACCTC
The DNA here is from genome assembly GCA_900544615.1 of uncultured Oscillibacter sp. GTDB lineage: Bacteria > Bacillota > Clostridia > Oscillospirales > Oscillospiraceae > Oscillibacter. The sequence goes on from UQVS01000032.1 coordinate 10,243, forward strand.
CCCAGTTTTCTCTTGAAATTCTCAAGTGCGTCCCTGTCATCCTCTGCGATAAACCGGCTCCAGTTATCAGTGATGCTTTGCAGTATCGGCGTCACTTCCGCACAGTCCAGTTCCTGAAAGGCAAGCAGGCTTTCCAGAAAGGGGAACTCCTTCTGGACGTCCGGAACGCCTTGCATACCAAGGGAATCATACTGGAAAATCTCTCTGCCCTCAGAGAAGTACATTTTGGCATACCACATGACAGTTCACCTCTAAATAGACAATCATAATATAGAAATAAGAACAGTCTTGACAAGGGGTGAAAAGTATGTTACCATACGATTACGGAAAGACTGTCAAAAGTAATTTACAGTTAGTCTAACACGAAGACTGCGGATTGTCAATGAAAAAGACGGTCACAAATCCGAAAAAGCACCTCGACAACTGAATACCCATCACCGGAGATGATACACGCCGGAGAAGTAACGCCAGGACGCCGCGGTAAAGCGGTCGAGCGTGCCAGGGCAGATGAAAACGCCGTGCGGGTCAAACAAGGCCGCAGGGCAGGAACGGGTACGGTGCGTGGCAGAAGATCGTTAAGAAAGGGGGGATCGGTATCTATCGTTCCTACAAAAAGGAAAACCGCTGAACTGTTGCAGCAGTCCAGCGGCGTGCCGCGTTTCGGAAAACGCAGACTCCATCTGCAAACAGTCTAACAGAGGGACCTCCGAAACGCAAGTAATTTTTCTCTGAATTCTATTGGAGGTAACGATTTTGAAAATATCAACCTATCACAGCTACGATGAATTGCCGCTGTTCCTCAACGCGGAACTGGTGGCAAAGGTGCTGGGCGTGTCCATCTCCAGTGCCTACGAGCTGATGCACGAAGAAGTATTTCCGTCCGTGCGCATCGGCAGTCGGTTCGTGGTGCCCAAGGATAAATTCCAACAGTGGGTAGAGCGGCAGACTGGAGGTGCCAGATGAGAACTTGGACAAAGCGCGACCCGGTCAAGAACTATTTTCCTCTGCCCAATGAGATCTATCAGCTGGGTCTGTCTCACGGTGCGATCGCTGTCTACGGTTACCTGCTCCGCATCGAAGACCGCAGAACCTATCAGTGCCATCCCAGCTACGCCACCATCGGCAAGGCGGTGGGTATGAGCAACAACACCGTGCGGAAGTATGTGCAGGAGTTGGAGGAACGCGGGCTCATCGTCACGGAGCGCACCAGCATCATCACGCGGGACGGGCGCAAGCAAAACGGAAGTCTGCTCTACACGATCCTGCCCATCCAGTTTTCCATCGACCAGTTTTATCGGCGGCAGATGGATGCTGTGGACAGAGCAAAGGAACGGCAGCGAGTGGCAAGACGCATGGAGCAGACCAGCGTGTGAAACCGGCGAGTATCTTTCTCTGCATGCTGTTATCGTGGCCAGACAAAACCGTGAAGCCCATCGGTGCGGTGAGAGAAACAGCAATGGGATCACGCAGCCCAGCGGGGCCGCGACGCCTCGGAACAGCGACGCGCATAAGCGCATCGCTGTCCCGCAGGCTCTCTGCGTTCTTCGGGAGCGCCCCCGACCAAGGCCCAAAAGCGGCAAAGTTTGCCGTTCTGATACCCGGCCGCGCAGGGTTTCCGAACCGCGCAAAACGCTCCGAGGGTAGTGATACCACCCCCCGTCCGAAACGCCCCTGTTTCGCCGCGTGAGCCGCTGTGTGCGCGGTTAGGAGATGGGGTGGCGTGTGTACCCGCTTTCACCTGCGAAAGCGAACGTGAGCCGTTTGTGCGAGTGTGATTTGAAACCACGCTGGAGAGGACTTTCCCACGCCGTATGGGACGTAACTTCGGCAGATTGAGCGGTTATCGGAGGATTTTATTTATAGCAGGATAAAGGGCTGGCGTCGGAACCGACGCTCTGCCCAATCACTTCTGCCCGCAGTGCGGGCAGTT
>UQVS01000033.1 GCA_900544615.1 uncultured Oscillibacter sp.
GGTCATACACGCTCCTTGTGTTCAGGTGAGACGATCATGACTGCGGCCAACTCAGTCGGAAAATTTGTCTCTCACCTATAAGGACACTCAGAGCGCGTTTGTAAACCAGAGAACAGAAAAAATTTCAAAAAAGCTGGGAAGCCCTGTCATGAGACAGAGCTTCCCAGCTTTTCGTGCAGCTTTTTCAGTCGCTTTGATACCGCCATTTTGGAGATGCCATAGATCTGACCGATCTCATCCATCGTCAGCGCATCGCTGTATCGGAGGGAGAGCAGGTTTTGACCTTGCACATCCAGTTCCGCAATGGCCTTCCGCAGATTTTCAAGCTGGAGGTTCCTGAGCGCCGCATCCTCCACGGGACGCTTGACGCAATCCGAACCGGACGGCACCGTTTCAAACTCACTTTTACTCAGGTGCCTTGCGTCCTGCTTCTCCGACGGCGGAAAGGAAGAATGTGTGCAGGAAACCCATCAGGGGTGTCCCGCGCCTATTAAATCAAGTGTTTTCAGAACGGAAAGTTCTGAAAACCTGCACAGCGGACGAATTTTTCGTCCGCTGTGTACCTTTCCGCTTTCGACGGAAAGGTACACACCCGCGCTGCCGGTACAGCGCCAAAAACTGTCGACCTTCATGGAACTTCCTGCGTACAGGGTGGTCATAATGCCCTACGGGATCCATGAACGCCTGAGGTCACACCGGGGTGTGGACCTTACCGGAAAGCCGCGAGATTTGGCTTTCGCCCATCATCACTATTGGACAAATTGGAAGGGGCGTCAAGGTGCTATGAGCCCGAACCGCCCTGCTTGCAGACCGGGGGCCTTGGCGGACAAAAAGGGAGACGGGCAAAGCCCGTCTCCTCAGCGTGTCAAAAAAGTCTTTTCGCCTCGCTGAGCAAGTTTTCAGAACTTTATAAAAGTTCTGAAAACTAAGGATTTCAATAGCGCAGGGAAATAGGCGAAGCGCCGCCGGTGGCGGATCAAGCGAGCTTGTTTCGAGGAAGGTTCCAAAACAGCGGATACGCAGTATCCGCTGTTTTGGCCTGAGCCGACGGTGTATCCCTTCTTGGGTTATCTCCGCGCTAAGAGCCGCCTTACGGCGGTTGCGCTCCGAAACACGCCTGCGGGCGTCGTCCCGCGCACACCCTTTACCCGCAAGGGGTATGCAGCATCCGTAGAGCGGCAAAGCCGCTAACGGCTGCCCTACCTTACCGTCGCGGAGAATTTACCACTTTATCGACAGTCTCACCCCGTCAGCCGCAATGCGGCTGACGGGATTCACTTTACTTTCAGCAGGGGCTGCTGAACAGCTCCCGGCAATGCTCCGCCAGCAGCGCCGCCGTCCGTTCAATCCCCAACCGTGCGCTGTTGATGCAGATGTCGTAATTCTCCGGCAAGCCCCAGGGGCGGCCGGTATAATGCGTATAATACTTCTCTCGCTGGGCGTCGGTCTTTTCCACCAGTGCCCGGGCAGCCTTTTCGTCCAGATTTTCCAGTTCCATCCGGTGATGGACCCGCCACTCAAAGGGAGCGCAGATAAACAGGCTCAGGCAATCCACATCCTGCCCCGTCAGCACAAGATCCGCGCAGCGGCCCACGATGATGCAGTCCTCCTTCTCAGCCAGTTCCCGGATAATCTCGCTCTGCATCTGAAAGAGCACATCCTCCGCCGACTGCCCCTGCTTGACCTTGGGGCCGCCCTGATAGAAGGCCTTGAACAGCCAGGGGTTGCTGGCCTTTTCATCCTTATCGGCGAACAGTTCCTCCCCTACCTCGGCCCGCTCCGCCGCCAGCTTCAGCAGTTCCCGGTCATAGTAGGCAAAACCCAGAGACTCACTGAGCTTCCGTCCGATCTCGCGGCCGCCGCTGCCAAACTGTCGGCCCAATGCGATCACATGCTTTTTCATAGGAACACACCCTCCTCGTTTTCTATGCGTATACAGCGGCAGGAGCCTTCAGCCGAAGGGCCACGCCGCGAATATAGTCCTGAAACATCATATCGATCCACCGGGTCAGCTCCTCCGGTGTCTGGGTCAACTCTCCCCGGAGCCAGCTCTCCACCGCCCCTGCCATCATAATGGTCACCAGGCAGATCACCACTTCCACCTCCGGCGAATGGGCTGGCAGGCCATTTTCCACCGCCGTCTGCCGGACGGCCCGGTCCACGATGCTGCTGACATCCGCCTCCAGCAGCCGCTTCAAAGATTCCTTGCCCAGAGAGTCCAGCGCGCAGAGGCAGACCGCCCGATTCTGATTGATATATTGGAACAGACGCAGAAAGCCGTTCTGCCAGGGGGACACGCCCTGTTGCTGCTGCAAAAGCTCCAGCGCTTCCTTTTCAAAGATCCAGCGCAGCAGATCGTAAATGTCCGTAAAATAATAGTAGAAATGCTGCCGCCGCATCCCACAGGTATCCATGATCTCCGCCACGGTGATCCGTTCCAGCGGCTTTTGGGTCATGAGCTGCTTCAGCGCACCGCTGATGGCCTGACAAGTGGTCTCGGAGGTTTTATACCTTTTTCCCATCTTACAGCCCCATTCCGTTAAGTTCTGTTAAGAGTATAGCACAGGTCAAGGGGGCTGTCATTGTTCATTTACAGGCGGTTTGCATAGATTTTAAAAGTTTTTTCAGGCTCCGTCCAGTCAAAAACTGGAAAATCGCAGAATTCTGACAAATGACCGAATTTGACTGTTGCAATTCCAAATGTCTGCGGATATGATACAAGTGATTTCATGTGAATATGCTGTTGAAACGCGCCATAGAAAGGGGACTCCCATGAGCGACCAGCCGAAAAAAAGCAATTTTTTTGAAAAATTAGCCACGTTTATCGTGGATAAACGAAACCTGATCTTTTTTCTGTACGCCATTGCCATTATCGCCAGCCTGATCACCCAGAGCTGGGTAAAGGTCTGCGACGATCTGACCCAATATCTGCCGGAGACCACGGAGACCCGCCGGGGCCTGACGCTGATGGAGGATGAGATGAAGACCTATGGCACCGCCCGGATCATCGTGTCTCATGTGACGTATGAGATCGCACGGGATCTGGCGGATCAGATCGAAGATCTGAACAACATCTCCTCCGTGGACTTTTGGGACGCAGACAAGTCGGCGGATGATACCACCCTGCCCTCCGCTGCCAACAAGACCTATGAGGATTACATGCAGGGCGCCGACGCCCTCATCACCGTCACCTTCCGGGGCGAAAACGATGACCAGTCCGCCAAGGACGGCCTGGCCGCCGTGAAGGAGCTGCTGGCCCCCTATGACACTTACATTTCTACCGATGTGGGCTACTCCAAATCCGAAACGTTGAATGAGGAAATGGGGATCATCTTAGTGGTGGCCGCACTGGTCATCGTGCTGGTGCTGCTGCTGACCTCCCGTTCCTACGCCGAGGTGCCGGTGCTGTTGCTGACCTTTGTGGCGGCGGCGCTGCTGAACAAGGGCACCAACTTCATCTTCGGCGAGATCTCCTTCGTGTCCGACTCTGTGACAGTGGTGCTCCAGCTTGCGTTGGCCATCGACTACTCCATCATCCTGCTTCACCGCTTTCTGGAAGAGCGGGAACACGCCCCGGATGACCGGACGGCCTGCATCATCGCTGTCAGCGCCGCCATTCCCTCTATCTCCGCCAGCAGCCTGACTACCATTTCCGGTCTGGCCGCCATGATGTTCATGCAGTTCCGCATCGGCTTTGACCTGGGTCTGGTGCTCATCAAGGCCATCCTGCTGAGTATGCTGGCCGTGTTCACCCTGATGCCCGGACTGCTGATGCTCTTCTCCAAGGCGATGGAGCGGACCCGCCACAAGAACTTCATCCCCCAGATCGATCGCTGGGGCAAGCTGGTCTATGCCCTGCGTCATGTGGGCGTGCCCGTATTCATCGTGTGCGTGGTGGGAGGCTTCTTCCTCTCCAACCAGTGCCCCTATGTGTATGGCGACAACGCCGTCATGACCGTTCGCCGCAATGAGCATCAGGCAGCGACGGACCGGGTGGAAAAGGAATTCGGCACCCAGAATATCATGGCACTGGTGGTCCCCAAGGGGGACACCGCCAGTGAAAAGGCCGTTTTGAAGGAGCTGAGCGGACTGGATGAGGTGGATTATGCCATGGGTCTTTCCAATGTGGAGGCCAAGCCCGGCTACTTCCTCACCGACAAGCTGACGCCCCGGCAGTTCTCGGAGATGATGGATCTTTCCTACGAGGAAGCCTGCATCCTCTACGCCGCCTATACAGCGGATCAGGAGGATAACTACGGCCCCATCGTGGGCGGCATCGACAGCTATACCGTATCCGCCATGGATATGATCCTCTTTATCTATCAGGAGAAGGAAAAGGGCTATGTGACGCTGGATGACGAGGATGAGCGGGAGATCAATGACGCCTATACGCAGATCACCGACGCCCAGACCCAGATGCTGGGCCCCAACTACACCCGCATGGTCATGAACCTGAATCTGCCGGAGGAGGGGACCGACACCTTCGCCTTCCTGAAAACCGTTCACAGCATCGTGGAGAAATACTACGATGCCGACGATGTGTACTTAGTAGGCAACTCCACCAGCGACTATGACCAGTCCGTTTCCTTCGCCAGAGACAATGTGATGATCAGCGTCCTGTCCGTGGTATTCGTGGTTCTGGTGCTGGTGTTCACCTTTATGTCCGTGGGCCTGCCCATTCTGCTGATCTTGGTCATTCAGGGCAGTATCTGGATCAACTTCACCTTCCCCACGGTGCTGCACACCAACATCTTCTTCATGAGCTATCTGATCGTTACCTCCATCCAGATGGGCGCGAATATCGACTACGCCATCGTCATTTCCACCTGGTATTCCGACCTCAAGACCCGGATGAGCTCCAGAGAGGCCCTGATCAAGGCGCTGGACCTGTCCTTCCCCACGGTACTGACCTCCGGCTCCATCCTGTCCGCTGCGGGCTTCCTCATCGGGCAGATCACCACGGAGCCGTCCATCGTAGGCATCGGCCAGTGCCTCAGCCGGGGCACGCTGATCTCCATGTTCCTGGTCATGTTCGTCCTGCCTCAGATCCTGGTGCTGGGCGACCGGATCGTGGAAAAGACCAGCTTCCAGGTAAAGCTCCCCGCAACGCCCATCTCCTCTCAGCGTCTCTCCGGCACCACCTTTGTCAATGGCCGTGTCCGGGGCCGGATCTCCGGCTTTGTGGACGCAGAGATCCATGGCGTAGTCAAGGGCGACATTTCCGCCATCATGTCCTCCGGCAGCTATGATCTGCCGGAAGGCAGCGGCCAACCGCCTGAAGCAGGGGCGTCACCGGAGGATACACCGAACACGCCGCCTGCGGATTCTGTCACCGGAAAGGAGGGGGACACCCAATGAAACGCATCCAAAAATGGCCCGCCCTGTTCATGGCCGTGACCCTGCTCTTTACGCTGGCCGCTCCCGCCGCGCTGGCGGCTGAGAGCACCGTTACCATCAAAACTGCCGAGGATTTGGCAGAATTGTCCCGGAACTGCACGCTGGATACCTGGTCTCAGGGAAAGACTGTGATCCTGGAGAACGATCTTGACCTCCACGGTATTGACTTCACTCCGATCCCCACCTTCAGCGGCACATTTCAAGGCAACGGACACACCATCTCCGGCCTGACCCTCACCGGCAGCGGCAACGTTCGGGGGCTGTTCCGCTACATTCAAAACGGCGCCACCGTTCAGGATCTGACGGTGACGGGCACCATCCATCCTAATGGGCATCAGGATGATCTGGGCCTGCTGGCCGGCAGCAACGCCGGACGGATCTTGAATTGCATCGCTTCCGGCACCGTCATGGGTGATAACCGTATTGGTGGTCTGGTAGGTATCAATGAAACCGGCGGCGAGCTGGTGGGCTGTGCCTTCTCCGGCAGTATTACCGGCAAACATTCCACCGCCGGCGTGGTGGGTGAAAACCGCGGGACCCTGACCCGCTGCTCCAACAGCGGCAGCATCAACACCCACGATCTGGAAGACGATCCCAAGACCGACTATACAAATCTGGCCCAGCTGAACTCCATGGAAAACGTCCCGGCTTATACGGACGTCGGCGGTGTGGCAGGCTATTCCAAGGGCACCATCCAGAGCTGCTCCAACAGCGGCACTGTGGGTTACGACCAGATCGGCTATAACATTGGCGGCATCGCCGGCCACAGCATCGGCTGGCTGGATGGCTGTGTCAACACCGGCTCTGTCAGCGGGCGGAAGGACGTGGGCGGCATCGTGGGCCAGCTGGAGCCGGAGGTTTTGCAGACCTTCAGTGAGGATTTCCTCGACAAGCTGCTGGCTCAACTGGATACGCTTCAGGATATCATGGATCGTACCGCCAACCACGCTGACAGCATTTCCGATTCCGTCCATACCCAGATGGATGACCTCACTGGTAAGGTCCGGGACACCAAGGACATCGCCAAGGAACTGACCGATGCCATGACGGACTGGGCCAACAGCGGCATTGACCAGATCAATGAGCTGTCTGCTCGCATCTCCTGGGCTTTGGATCAGTTGGATGACATCATGGATGACGCCGTGGATCTGACAAAGGAACTTGATACGCTGATCCGCGAACTGGAAAAAGTACGCAAGCAGTTGGCCACTGCCTCCAGCGCCGGGTCCGACGCCGCAGCCGAGCTGAAAACCGCGGTGGACGATCTGCAATCCGCCGCCGGAAAGCTGGCAAAAGTGCTGCCGGACATTTCCGCCGCAATGGAGGATGTGTTAAACGCCTTGCAGGGCAGCGGAGACCTGATGGCAGCGCTGAACGATCTGGCAACAGCTCTGAATGACCTCAGCGACGCCTTCGGTTCTCTGGAGGATGCGGCAGGCTCCCTGAAAAAGCTGCTGGACAGCCTCGGTGCGCTGGGCGATTCTGTTGATAAAGCTCTTGGACAATTAAAATATGTCAACGATGCACTGGATGCCGTCAACGGTAAGCTGAAAGACGTCGCCGCGGGTTTGGATGACATGATCCACGAGCTATCCGAAAAGCCGGACATCAGGATCGACCCCATCAGTCCGGACATCACCGACAAGGGGGATGCCCTGAACGATGCCATGGACGCCCTTCTGGACAGCGGTGAAGCTCTGAACCAACTGCTCAGTGACTCTGCCGACATCCTGATCGGTGACATTCGTGCCATCAACAATCAGTTCCGTTCCATTACGAACTTGATCCGCAGTGAAAAAGGCAACTGGGATCAGGATCAGAGTAAGAGTAAGGAAGATCAGATCCGGGATCATTTCCAGGACCTGTCCGATTCCTGCGCCCCGGCCAGGCAGCATGATGGCCGGATCTCCGCCTCAGAAAACAAAGGTGAGATCACCGGTAACACAAATTTAGGCGGCATTGTGGGTTCCGTGGGAATTGAGATCGACTTCGACCCCGACGGTGACGCGACCAAGGTAGGAGACTACTCCCTGAATTTCCACTATCAGACCCGTGCCCTTCTGTCCGGCTGCACCAACAGCGGTGCTGTCACAGGACGGAATGACTATGCCGGCGGCATCGTGGGACAGGCGTACATTGGTCAGATCACCGACTGCCAGAGCTACGGCACCGTCTCCACCGACGGCAGCTATGTCGGCGGCATTGCAGGCCGGTCCGACAGCAGCATCCGCCTGAGCTGGGCCAAATGCGCCCTTTCCGGTGAGGATTATGTAGGAGGCATCGCCGGTTATGGCAAAACGTTCTCTGATTGCCGTAGTCTCGTCACCGTTGACGGCGGCGCTTACACCGGCGCCATTGCAGGAGATGTAGACAATGACGGCTCTGTGGCCAATTGCCTGTTCACCCACGAAACGCTGGGTGCGATCGACGGCATCAGCTACACCGGGAAAGCAGAGCCCGCTACCTTCGAGGTTCTCTGTGCTGGATCCAATGTACCCAAGATCTTCTCTCAGATGGAACTGACCTTCCGTGCGGACGGTAAGGCGGTAGCGGTAGTCCCCTTCCAATACGGGCGGGGGATCGACAGCCTGCCGGAGATCCCAGCGAAGAAAGGCTTCTCCGCTGTCTGGCCGGATCTGGACTATACCCATCTCACCGCCAGTCAGACATTGGACGCCGTCTACACACCTTACACCTCCTCCCTGACGGATGATGCCCAGACCCTTCCCCAGATTCTGGTGGACGGCAGCTTCAGCAGCCGGGCCACCGTCAGCCACACTTCGGAACCCGTCTCCTGGACAGATGCGAAGGGCACCGCCCGCACCGGCACCGCCGTTACCGTTACGGTGGACGATCCGGATATGACCGCTATCTCCTACACAGTCCACTACCGGCTCCCGGAGGACGGCAAGCGCTATGACCTCTGGGTCAAGACGGAAAGCGGCTGGGAAAAGCAGGACAGCACCGTGGACGGCAGCTATCTTCTGTTCACCTCCGACCGGGAAACCGTCACCTTCTGTGTGCAGGAGCGGACCGCCAGCCCTCTGCTGTGGATCTTGCTGGCAGTTCTGATCCTTTTGGCTCTGGTACTGCTGGTGATACGGATCCGCAAAAAGCGGGGCCGGCAAACCATGCGGAGCCGTCTGCGGAAGGCCCGCCAGAAAAAATCGTAAATATCATAAGCAAGAAAAAACCGGACTGTGCGACGCGCAGTCCGGTTTTTCTCGTCTCCCTCTCATGGATTTCGCCAAACGGGACATACTGTTATTGATGCTTGCGGCAGTGACGTTGATCTTGCCCTCGCCCAGAGAGCCGTCCAGCAGTTTCAGGCCGTTGAAGTTGGCGGAGTCGGCGATACGGTCGATCTCGCTCTTGAGGGCGGTGACTTCCTTCTGGAGGTTGGCGCGATCCACCTCGTTATCGTAGGTGCCGTTGGCGGACTGGGTAGCCAGGTAGTCCATGCGGTTGAGCATATCGTGTGGACTTCCTGCAAAGTGCCCTCAGCGGTCTTCACCAGAGAAACGCCGTCCTTGACACTCTTGCTGGCGGCCTGCAGGCCGGTGATCTGGGCGCGCATCTTCTCGGAAATAGCCAGACCGGCGGCGTCGTCACCGGCGCGGTTGATCTTGTAGCCGGAGGACAGCTTCTCCAGGTTCTTGCTCAGAGCGGAGGTGTTGTTGTAGTTGCGGTAGGCGTTCATCGCCATGATGTTGTGCTGAATGCGGAAACGGCGCATTTTCATATCTGGCTCCGCTTGATCACACGGGAGCGGGACTATAACCTCTACACATATTTCTTCGCAAAATAAGCGAATCGTTCAGACGCAGAAAGGCACCAGCCCCATTCTCTGAATGGAGCTGGTGGCTCTTTTTATATGTGATCGCTTATGGCAATAGGTTTATGCGCAAATCATATTTAGTGAAAAAACGCTAAATTATTATATATTAGCGTTATATCGCTAATCCTATATGAAACCGTTGCTAAAATGCCCCTATCCAGTTGATGGTTGGGGGAGGGAAATGCGTATCACATTATCTATCCTGATTGCCAAGCGGATCCATCAATTGCGGAAATCAAGAAATCTTTCCGTCAATAAGCTGGCAACAATGAGTGGTCTGTCTTATTCAACCCTTAACAGCATTTTACGCTGCAAATCAAAATCTCCCACTTTAGGAACTCTGATTTGAATCGCCACTGCGCTAAACATGACCATCCTTGAATTTTTGGATGTCCCCGAAATTGTGAATTTCTCTTATGATGATATGGACGATTCCAACTAGGATGACGATGAGTCACGAGGATGATCTCATAACCTGAAGGAGCTGATTTGTAATGAACGTTTCTATACAAATCTGTTGTAACGCTTAATGGGTTGTTTTATTTGCCTTGACTTTCCAAATAATATTATCCAAAAAAATGGCAGCAAACAGGGAGCACGCGAAAACAGCAGCAAGTAAGAACAACATTCCCGACATTCCCCTTTCGAAAATTGAAAAATGCCGAAAAATTCGTAAGACTAAAACGTGCATAAAATAAATCGTCATGGAATGTTTCGATAGGATTTTCACCGCAATGTGACTTGCGTGAATCTTTTCCGCATATTTCCAAACTGAAAATGTTGACAACAATACGAGTGGCACATATAAGTCTAATGATGTTTTTATTGATTCAATATTTCCTGTGATATGACTCTCAATCACATACACCCCAGAAAACAAAAAAGTCACAAATAATATGGTCACTGTATTCTGTGAAGTAATCTTTTGGATGAGTGTTAATCGATATTCAGAGAGAACCGCCCCTGTAACAAAATAAAATATCCAAGTCGGAAACAACAGCCATAAATACGGTTGCAGTACATTGGGAATTAGATCAATACCTAACCGCCTAAAATAAAACAGTTTTTGAATCCCATAGGTAATAACAAATGCCCCCAGAATACACTTACATGGTTCTCTGTTGATATAATGTCTTAAAAATGGAAATATCAGATAAAATTGAAAGATAATAACAACAAAGTATAGATGTGGTGCGGCTTGTCCTAATAAAACCGTTCTCAGAACTGATCGAAAATTTATTGCGCTAAGGTCTGAGTGGTTGTTATAAATGATATAAACTGCAGTCCATGCCAAATATGGAATCCCTATTTTTGTCAGTCTTTTATGCAAGAATCCTCTATAACTATCATCGTTTGCACTGAGCCCCAGTGAGGTTCCCGAAAGGAGGATGAACAGCGGTACTGCAAAGCGAGTTAATTGATTCAAAATAAATGCCACATTCATTCCCATGACAAGAATATTGCTTTGATAGCCAATGTAAGCACTCGTTACATGTATCGTAATCACAGCAATCATGGCAATGATACGTGTAAAATCTAATTCTTCGATTCTCTTCATCTATATATCCTCTAATAATTTTATTTTCATAATAACGCAGCTTACAACTTTTATCAAGAAAAATGCCTCGCATAAAAAATAACAATTATTGAAAATGCGGTATTCCATGGACTTGAACCAAAGCGCGGACCCGGGACAGTCACACTGAGGGTATTCTTTTCGCAGGCAGAGCTCCATTTAATGATCGAAGATAATGGTGTCGGGATACCGGAATCGGTGATGAAACAGATCAACGCCATGCTGCGGGGGGAGGATATCTTTTCATCAGGTGAACAGATCGAACATCGAGGGGCGATCCAGAATGTAAACGCACGGCTGCAAATGTGTACTTTGGACACCAGTATGGCGTTTTTCCCAGTGAGCACTGGACGCGCATCCGTACCAACAACGTGATCGAGCGGCTGAACCGGGAGATCCGCTGACGGACGCGAGTGGCAGGGACGTTCCCTGACGGCAACTCCGCCCTGATGCTGGTCTGCGCCCGGCTCCGCCATGTGGCGGGCACCCAGTGGGGCTGCAAGAAATACATGAACATGAAGCATTTGGAGGCGGCTCTGGACGACGCCTCTATTGCCGGCTGACTTCATTTAGCTGGAGCCTGCAAATAATTTTGCGCATAAATCTTGACGGCACCTTTGTAAGTCATGGGCAGTCAACTTTGTCAGTTTGATGCTGCCGATGCGTGGGATCGTGTATTGCTCGACCATCAGTTGATAGCGATTTGCTGTTGAGATGCGGATATTCGGTTTTGCGTAGATCTCATACCAGCTACGCAGCCAAGTTGCTACCGTGTACTCATCCGCACGGCTGACATCGATTCCTCTGGTAGCTTCCATTGCGGCACTAAGCTTCGCCTTGCATTCCGCCTGTGTCTTACCCAGCACATTTTTGATGATGCGCTTTCCTGTTTCAGGGTGGTAGCCTGCTGTGTAGCGACCCTCCCAACGCCCGTCTGCGCGTTTGCGAATGTTGCCTTCGCCATTTGCACGTTTTTTCGCCATTTAGTCCTCCTGTTCCGCCGGATGGCAGATGTGTTCTTCTTCCTCCCGTTCGAAGGAGTAGAGCCCATCTGCCTCCAGCTCTTTCGCCATGCCACACGCCAGCTTGAAGCCCGCCGTGAAGCTCATCAGCGTGGATTCCGCCAGCAGTG
>UQVS01000034.1 GCA_900544615.1 uncultured Oscillibacter sp.
AAAGAACGCAGAGAGCCTTCGGGACAGCGATGCGCTTATGCGCGTCGCTGTTCCGAGGCGTCGCAGCCCCGCTGGGCTGCGTGATCTTTTCCGTTTCTGTCGAAATTGCGGCTTGTACACACTGTTCCAGATATTTTTTCGATTCTCCAGACGCTCCAGTTTGTGTTGTTCCTGTGCAAGCTGTGTCTCAGCTCGTTCCTTTTCGGCTCGGAGCTGTTCAAGGGTTTTCGGTTTTTCCATTCTGTTTGACCTCCCTTTTTTGAAAATAGGTATAAAAAGACCGTCAACTTTTGCACATTGCGACCAGTCAACGGCCAGTTTTTCGGTATTCGGTTTTTGTGTTCAGTTCGACAAATAAAGATTTTACTTTGTGACTATGACTTTTCCTTCTGAATCCAGAAGAGGTGTAATACTGGCTCCAAATCCGGTGTTCCAACAAAGGTAGTTAACCCCAGTCTCCTTATCTACAAGAATTTGACGAATTCCTTCATCTTTAAGCACACTTCCGTCTCTAAATGTAACTTCAAACCTTTCTTCTTTCTTTGCCATGTTTACTCCTCTTTTCTCAAGCGTTAAATTTCGACTTGTTGCACAATTATCGCATTTAAATCGTTCCATAAAACTTGTGAACAATTCTACCGTCATTTTGGAATATATGAGAAAAGTCCGAACAATTTTCTGCCCGGACTTTCTCGCTCAATCGTAAATCAATTCTGCTCTGGAGGTCAACGGTAATCAACTTGATTTTTATTTAGGCTGCTTTGAGCCAGCCCCTTTTCTTCCCCCGTTTTTTGAAGGATAGCAAAGGAGCCGATCAACACGTGATTTAAGCTGCGCCAAAGATGTCCATTCAGGGCATTCCGCGCATTCGCACCATCCCTTCTGTCAGGCCACGAAGATAATCACGATACTCTTTCTATTTGTCCCATTCATCACCGAATGGCCGTATTGAGCGTGCTAAGTTCCCCTCCCTTCCGTAGTTTCATTCTTGGCTATCCGCTTTTGCGCGGTTGTTCCACTCTGTAACCGCATCCCTCATTTGGTAGCTCGTGCCGCCTTGCCCACGCCTTGGGTATAGAAAGGTTCGCGCCCGAGTCCATAATTCACCAAACACATCCGCCGCTTCAACATTTCTTTCGCTATGGAATGCGCCTTCCTTCTTATCGCTCAAATCCCAATAGCACTGCACACATAGTAAGCTGGATCTTCCATCCAGCACGCAGGCTTTTATCCCATCCACAGCACCACAATGTTCACAGCAGTCCTCATATCCCCGCAGTGGGGAGAAGTGATGCGGGAGCGTCCCGGATCCCGCTGTTGACGGGTTCTTGAAAATCGACTTATGTGCTTGCCAAGACCGTCGGGCTTATCCCGGCGGTTTTAGCACAGGTGCGGAACAGGGGGCGGGGAAGGGTGCGTTTTTCCCTCCTAAAGGGCTTTTTTGTACCGGTTTTCTATGGAAAAACGATTGCGTTTTGGCCCTGTGTTCGTTGCAATATATAGTCCAAGTTCGGACAATAAAGCGAGGCATCACGCCATTTGTGGCGATGATGCCTCGCTTGCTCGCAATTTGCAAAAATCGGCTCCGAAAGTCAGTGGAGCGGCTCCTCCAATACATGGGAAATCCCCTGCCAGAGCTTTTCCATCCCGTCAATCAGTGCGCGCAGCTCCTCGTCGGAAAAGAGCTCGAAGGCGCGCAGCTCCGTCTGGCGCATGGCCCGGCCCAGCTGCCGGGCAAAGGCCCGGCCTGTGTCGGTCAGGGCCACGATCCGCACCCGGCGGTCACCCTCGGCGGTGCCCCGCTGGACGTAACCGCTGCGCTCCAGGCTGTCCACCACGCTGGTGACGGTCTGGCGGGAAAGGTGGAGATCCTTTCCCAATTCCGTTTGGGTCATGGGAGCGCGATGCTTGTAAAGCAGCGTGACGACCAGCATCACGTTCTGCGTTACGCCGTGGGAGGCGGCGATTCGGTCGTAAGCCGCCAGAATCCCCCACCAGCTTTCGTAATACCGATCAAATAGTTCATGTGACAGATTCAAAATTGGCGGCTCCCCCCTTAACTTAATAATGTATAGACAGCTGCGCTCATATACTGTCAGCACAACGCGCGACCGTCCTCATTCCACATCCTACTCTCTGAGAGAGCGTTTGTCAAGAGAGCGTTTGTCAAGAGAGAGTTTGAGAGGTCTATTTTGCATAACCACCAAAAAAACAACTGGAATCTGTTTGAACATACAAAAACCTGAAATTGGCAAAAATCCCCTTGACTTAAAGGCGAGATTCAGTATAATTTAATTATCCGATAGTGGACAAACCGATTAAGGACAAACCGAGGTGAGACAAAATCTGCCTCGAACAAAAACAAAATGTGAAAGGGAGCGAAGTCTTATGGAATTCAAACTGAGCAAGGAGCATCGCGCATTACAGGAAAAAGCCAGAGAGTTTACTGAGCAGGTACTCTTCCCCTACGAGATGGAGTGCGAGGAGAACAACGGCATCACTCCTGAGACCCACAAGAAGATTACCCAGGAAGTTATGAACTGGGGCTTCAACGCCACCAACCACAGCAAGGAGCACGGCGGCCAGGGCATGACCCTGTTTGAGCAGATGCTCGTCAGCGAGCAGCTGGGTATGTCCACCGGCGCTATCTGGGACGCCGTTCCCCAGCCCTCTTTCCCCATGAAATTCGGTACGCAGGAGCAGATCGATGAGTATCTGATCCCCTCCTGCCAGTGCAAGCGTCGTGACGCTTACGCCATCACCGAGGCTGACGCCGGTTCTGACCCCACTCAGTGCCAGACCACCGCTGTCAAGTGCGATGGCGGCTACAAGATCAACGGTGAGAAGTGGTATGTTACCGTCGGCAACGTCGCTGACTTCCTGCTGGTCCACACCCACCTGGACGGCGATCCCGACAAGGCTACCGTCTTCTTCGTGGAGAAGGACGCCCCCGGCGTAAAGATCAAGCGTACTCCCGAGTTCACCCACCACTTCGCTTTCAAGCATCCCGAGTTCACCTTCGAGGATGTCGTTGTGGATGAGTCCAAGATCCTGAAGGGCATTGGTGAGGGCTTCACCATGACCAAGGACTGGTTCGTCGAGGCTCGTCTGGGCATTGCCGCTCGCTGCGTGGGCGGTGCCGAGCGTGTGCTGAACGTCGCCAACGAGTGGGCTGCTCAGCGCGTGATGGGCGGTCAGGTCATCCGTGACTATCAGGTCATCGAGCATATGCTGGTTGACATGACCATGGACATCATGGCTGCCAAGAGCCTGCTGTATCGTGTCTGCTGGGAGATCTCCGGCGACATGGATCGCAAGCTGAAGCACGCCAGAGCTTCCGCCATCAAGCTGTGGTGCTCTGAGATGGTCAACCGTGTCACCGACAAGGGCGTCCAGATCCTGGGCGGCCGCGGCTACATGAGAGAGAACCCCGTGGAGCGTCTGTGGCGTGACCAGCGCGTGGACCGTATCTGGGAGGGCACCTCCGAGATCCAGCGCAACGTCATCGGCGGCCAGATCAAGAAGCGGGGCGTCGAGCTGTACACCGGCTGGGCCTACGAGGAATAAGAAATTCCCATAAGGGATTAGTAGCGCCGTCTGAAGCCGCCGCTGTCAGGTATTCGTCGAGTTATCTGATGCGCCCTTCGGACGGCGCTTTATTATCCCCAAATTTCCATGATAGGAGGTCAATATGCTGCCTTTAGAGGGTATTAAAGTTCTGGATCTGATGGTCGGCTCCGGCTATTGCGGAATGGAGCTGGCGGATCATGGCGCGACTGTTATTAAGGTGGAGCCCCCTGCCGCCGGTGATCCGCTGCGGACCATGGAACCGATGAAAAATGGTGTCAGTGTTCATCACGCGTTTCGGGATCGGGGTAAGCAGAGCGTTACGCTGGATTTGAACAACGCTGAGGGACGTGAGATTTTCAAAAAGCTGGTTGCCGGCGCGGACGTGGTTCTGGAGAACTTCGCCCCCGGCACGATGGAGGCCTGGGGCCTGGGCTACGAGGATCTGAAGAAGATCCGTCCCGCTCTGGTCTACGGTCGTATCAGCGCCTGCGGCTCGGAAGGCCCCGGCCGTGAGGTGCCCCAGTCCGATCTGGTGGCGCAGGCCAAGTGCGGCGTCATGCACTTCACCGGCTTCCCGGAGGCGCCCCCCACCCGTATCGGCTTTGCCGTGTCTGAGCACTACGCGGCCAGCTTCCTCGCTTCCGCTGTGTGCTTCGCCCTCTATCGCGCCATGCTGGACGGCGAGGGCCAGTTGGTGGAGACTACGCTGTGCGGCTCCGCTGTGGCCATTTCTGAGGATAAGATCATTACCTACGGCGCGGAGCAGTGCGATCCCATGCGTACCGGCAACGCCCACCCCCTGATCAACCCCTACGACATCTTGAAGTGCAAGAACGGCTATGTGGCCATGGGCATCTCATCTGACGCTCAGTGGGCGAAGTTCTGCGCGGCCTTCAATTGTATGGAGTGGACAGAGGACGAAAAATACTGCTCCAATTTGGTCCGCGGCTATCACTATTTCGGGGATCTGCGGGTGAAGTTGGAGGAGCTGTTTTCTGAGTACACGATGGAGGAAATTGCCGCTAAGTGCGATCAGGCTCTGATCCCCGGCACCATGTGCTCTACCACGAAGGAAGCGCTCCAGCAGCCTCAGCTGCAGGTGCGCAACATGATCGTGGAGGGTCAGGAGCCTTCCATCGGCAGCTTGGAGATGCCCGGCAGACCGGTCAAGTTCGCCGGACAGACCGAAACTCCCCTGCAGCCGGCTCCGGCTCTGGGCGCGGACAACCGCGCGGTGTACACCGCTGCCGGTGTGGACGCTGAGACCCTCTCTCGCTTGGAGCGGGAAGGCATTATTTAAGAAGGAGAATGAAGATGAAAAAAGGACTTCTTCAGGGCATCAAGGTACTGGACTTTTCCCAGGTCTTATCCGCCCCCTTCTGCGGCATGATGCTCTCGGATCTGGGTGCGGATGTTGTGAAGGTGGAGCGTCCCGGTCTGGGCGACATCTCCCGTGAATACGGCCCCTATATCAACGACATCAGCCTTTACTTCTGCCAGTATAACCGCGGCAAGAAGGGCATCGCCATTGATATGCGCTCTCCCGAGGGCAAGAAGGTGGTGCTGGATCTGGCCGCTCAGGCGGACGTTGTGATCGAAAACTTCAAGGCCGGTACGCTGGAAAAGCTGGGTATCGGCTATGACGAAATGCGCAAGGTGAATCCGAAGCTGATCTACGGTTCTATTTCCGGTTTCGGCACCTATGGCCCCCTGTCTCACCTGCCCTGCATGGACATCATCGCCGCCGCGAGAAGCGGCCTGGTGGCCCAGAGCGGTCAGGGCGCGGACGCCCCCATCAAGCCCGGTTTCTCCCTGTGCGACACTTGGGCGGGCCTGCAGCTGCTGCGCGGCCTTTCCATGGCCCTGCTGCACCGTCAGCGCACCGGTGAGGGCCTGCGCGTGGACATCGCCATGCTGGACTGCGCCTTCTATATGTGCGAGGCCCCCGTGCTGGAGCACTCCATCAGCGGTGAGTTCTCCAAGCGCACCGGCAACCACATCGCCTGGTACGCCCCCTACGGCGAATTCACCACGGCGGACGGCAACCTGGTTCTGGCAGTGACGCGGCAGGAGGAGTTTGAGGCTCTGTGCCGTGTTCTGGGAAAGCCGGAGCTGGCGAAGGACCCCCGTTTCGCGGACAACAACGCCCGCGTTCAGAACCGCGAGGCTTTGATCGAGGAGATCCAGAGCGTCACCTCTCAGCAGGGACGCTACGATCTGGAGAAGCGGCTGGCCGCCGCCGGCGTTCCCGCCGCGGCCGTGCAGTCTCTCCGCGAGTTCGACGAGGATCCGAAGTCTCAGGAACTTCATGTGATTGAGAAGATCCATCAGGAGGGCGTGGGAGCCTACACCGTTTCCAACACCCCCATCCGCTTCAGCCGGACGCCTGTGGATCCCGATCACAGCGCGCCCAGTTTCCCCGGCTCCAACAGCCGGGAGGTTCTCACGGCGCTGGGCTATCAGCCCGAGAAGATCGAGGAGCTGCTTGCCAGCGGCGCGATTTATCAGCCGACGTAAGTTATGAACGATTCCCCCGGGGCAGACGAGCTGTTTCAGAAATGGGACGGCCCGCTGCCCGTGACGGGGGTGAAAAGGGGATGGATACTGTGGATTTGATTTGGCCCGATCAGGATGCCTGCAAGAAATGTGAGGCCTGTGAGGAGATTTGCCCCATGCGGGTCATCCAAATGGATGAAGAGGGCTATCCCCGGCCGATCCATGATGCCTTTAAGCTTTGCATCAACTGCGGCTATTGCGTGGACATTTGCGTATTCGACGCTTTGCATCACCGGGTTCGTAAGAGTGCGGCAAGCCACAGCGCGGCTCTGCGGCGTCTTAAGAGAATCAGAGAGAACCGCCAAAAAAGGAGCGATGAAAAAAAGTGAGAAGCGATTGCGTGTTTTTCTGCCCCATCCGTGTGCGATACGGAGAGGTAGATCGCCAGGGCATCGTTTATAACGGCAACTATGTGGCCTATACGGATCTGGCACTGGAGGAGTTCCTCAGATCCAGAGGATGCACCTACCGTGAGCTGGAAGATAAATATGAATCCGGCGTGTGCCACAAAAAATCAACCTATGAATTTAACTCCAGCGCCTATGAGGGTGATATGCTGGAGGTGGGTATCGCCGGCATTCGGGTGGGCAACAGAAGCTTTACCGTATGCTTTGAGATCTACCGCCAGGGTGAGGATACCCTGTTGACGCGCTGTGAGTCGGTATATGTGGGCTATGACATGGAAAACCGGGTCAGCCGTCCCATTACCGAAAAGATGCGTGCCCTGCTGCTGGGAGAATCTTAGCCGCAAGCGGCGCTTGATTGGAACGACTAAGGAGGCGACAGAAGCATGAACCATCGACCCGAAAAAAAGCATCAGGACATTGAGGTAGGATTGATTATTGTCAGTGTTGTGGTGCTGTTAGCGTTTATCGTGCTGATGCTGGTAAACGCCCAAGGCACTCTTGACGCGATCTCTAAGTTTTTCAACCTGATGATCTCAGGACTCGGCCCCTTCTTTGAGGTGACGGCCTTTGTTATCTTTCTGGTGGGGCTTTACTTCTGTTTTGGAAAATACGGAAAGATCCGCTTGGGAGACTGCAAACCGGAATACTCTAACTTCAGCTATTTCGCTATGATGCTGCTGGCATCGCTGGCCTCTGCGGCCCTGTACTGGTCCTTCGTGGAGTGGGCTTTCTACTTCGAGTCGCCCGGTCTCGGCATGGAGGTATTGAGCCAGGAAGCATTGGAAATGTCCTTGAGCTACCAGTTCTTCCACTGGGGCATGGTGAACCAGGCGATGTACACCATTATGGGCGTTGCCATTGCCTACGGCGTGTATATCCGCAAACTTCCTTCCTTCCAGACCAGTGCTGTGTGCTGTGCCATGCTGGGAGAAAAAGTAAAACCGCAGCAGAAGACGGTCATCGGAAAGATCATTGACTTTTTGGTGTTTTTTGGTATACTGGGTGCACTGAGTTCTTCTCTGGGCTTGGCGGTGCCTCTGGCTACCGGCGGACTGAAGACCCTCTTTAACATCGAGGCGACTCCCGCTGTGAAACTGGGTGTGGTCGGCTTTATCGCCATCGTTTACACCATCACCAGTTTCCTTGGCCCCAGAAAGGGAATGCAGGCCATCAGTAATGCCGCGTCTGCGGTGTGCGTATTCTTCCTGCTGTTTGTGCTGGTGACGGGCCCGACGTCCTTCATCCTGAAGAACATCGTCAACTCCGTCGGCCAGATGCTTCAGTATCTGCCCCAGATGGCCCTCTTTACGGATCCCATTGGCAACACGGGCTTCGTGGAGAGCTGGACCATCTACTTCGTAGCTTTCTACCTGAACTATGTGGCTATGATGGGTATTTTCATCGCGAAGGTGTCCAAGGGCCGTACCATCCGGGAAGTGGCGATCTACACGATCTTCATTATGACCGCCGGCGGCATCGGCATCTTCGGCATCAACGGCAGTTTTTCCATCTGGGCCCAGATCACCGGCAAGGTGGACGTGCTGGGTCTGGTGAACAGCGGCGTTGGCGACTCTGCTGTGTACAGCATTATGGAAGTCCTGCCTCTGGGCAAAACGCTGCTGCCGTTCCTGATCCTGGTGCTGATCGTGGGCTTCGTGGCTCCCTCTATGGACTCCGCCTCTCTGGCTCTGGCTGAGACGGTGACCAAGCGGGGCACCCCGCCCATGAAGCTGCGGATCTTCTTCTGCCTGCTGCTGGCCGTGATCCCCATGTCCATCATTCTGGCTGGGGCCGAGTTCACCGCCATCAAGTATATCGCCATTATCATCTCCGCACCCTTCCTGGTGATCCTGATGGGCACCATGCTGGGTCTGCTGAAATGGCTCAAGCAGGATGAGATCGCCGGCGTTCACGCCCGGAATATCGCCCTGCAGGAAGAGGAGAAACGTCAGGAGGCTATGGGTAAGGCGAGCGTGGCCAGCTCCGTGGAGGAGAACTGACCCTCACCGCTTCACATTCGCAACCTGCTAAGAATAAGGCAAACAGGTATGCTTGGGCATACCTTTTTGCTGTTACAAGGAGAAATGCGTTTTGGCAAGAGATTTGTATTATGGGGCGGATGCCCGCCGAAACCTCTGCACCGGTATGGAGGAGCTTTCGGAGACGGTGAAATCGACCTATGGCCCCCTGGGCCGGACGGTGGTGACGAAGGGTGGAGCCGTTCGCCGGGGCAGCAGCGTGACGAAGGGATTTTCTCTGCCGGATCTCGCGCAGGATCTGGGCGCGCAGCTGCTGATGCAGGCGGTAAAGAGCGTTGGCGACGCGGTGGGAGACGGAACGGCTACCACCACGGTGCTGGCGCAGTCCCTTGTGCGGGAAGGCCGGCGGGTGGTTGCCGCCGGATGCAGCCCCGTGCAGCTTCGCCGGGGCTTACAGGGCGCAGCGAAGGTGGCCGTCGCTGAGTTGGACGCCTCCGCTCAGCGCCTGAACGGGGAGGGGGACGCCCGCCGGGTGGCGGTGGCCGCCTGCGGCGATCAGGAATTGGGCGCTTCCATCGCCCAAGCCATGGAGAAGGTGGGACTGGACGGCGTCATCACGCTGAAGGACTCCAAAACCATGCAGGATTCTCTGGAGATCGTGATCGGCACCCAGTTTGATAAGGGCTATCTCTCCCCGGATCTGGTGAAGGATCAGACCCGGATGGAGAGCGTGATGGAGCGGCCGTTTATCCTCTTCACGGACGATAAGATCGAAAACCTGCGGGACATCCTGCCCATTATGGATCAGGTTGCCCAGCGGAAGGCCCCGCTGCTGGTGGTGGCTGCGGACGTCACCGGCGAGGCGCTGAAGGCCATGATCATCAACCAGCTCAAGGGCACCGTCAACGTGATGGCCGTCCGCGCTCCCGGCTTCGGTGAGCGGCAGAAGGCCCTGATGGACGACCTTGCCCTGCTGACCGGCGGCACCGTGATCCGGGAAAAGGAGGGGCTTTCTCTCCGGGAGGCGGACATTCATCTGCTGGGCCGGGCGGAGCAGGTCACCGTCAACCGGGAGCGCACCCTGATTCAGGGCGGTGCCGGCGATCCGGAGGCCCTGCGGGAGCGGGTGGAACTGCTGCGCCGTCAGCTGGCGGCAGCAAAGGACTCTTTCGCGGAGGATCGGGCCAGAGAGCGGCTGGGAAAGCTGGCCTCCGGCGTGGCGGTCCTCTCTCTGGGCGCGGCCAGCGAATTGGAGCTGAAGGAGAAACGGAGCCGGGCGGAGGACGCCCTGAGCGCGCTTCGCTCCGCTGTGGCGGAGGGCATCGTCCCCGGCGGGGGCGCGGCTTATTGCGCCGCCATCCCGGCGGTGGAGGCCTATGTCCGCAGCCTTCAGGGGGATGAGGCCGTTGGCGCCGGGATCCTGGTGCAGGCCTTGAAGGCCCCTCTGGCGCAGATCGCGGAAAACGCCGGACTGGACAGTTCCGTTGTCTTGAACGAGGTGATGGAGCGGGGCGCCGGCGTGGGTGTGGACGTCCGTACCGGCGAATATGTGCCCATGCTGGAGGCGGGGATCGCCGATCCCGTGCAGGTGACAAAGCTGGCTTTGAACAGCGCCGTTTCCATGGCCGCCACCCTTTTGACCACCGAGGTCGAGGTGGTGGATCCCCACGACGAGGCATGGCTCCGGGCCAGAGGCGGCAACCCCCTTCTCTGAGAGAACGAATAAAATGCTACAGCATCGCCTGAGACTGCGTTCAGTCTCAGGCGATGCTGTACTTTTTGACGGGAAAACGGTTTTTTTGAAGAATTTCGCGCAAAAGAACGCTGTTTACGCCTTGGAAACGTGTAAGTCCATTCCCGCTGCGGCAGTCGTCTTGAAGGCTGGAGACCCTTTTGACGAGATGTTGGCCGCCATCTTTTCACTGTCCTTCCGCGATACAGGACGGCAAAAATCTGCCCGGAATGATGGTGGAAATTGACGGATCGGGGGGGGATATTGCAGCGTTTTTTCTGCTGGAACACGCGTGAAACGGGCGTTTTTCTCAATTTGGATCAGCCGCCCCGGTGGCACTCCGGATTTCCGTGGGGGAACGGGGCAGCACGGAGCGCTTTTTGAATGAAGGCTGTGAAGAAGAGAGGCCAGAGTTAGTGCGATATCAGAAAATGCTTGTTTGGGGAGGAATTTTTGAACGGATATCGTTTATGGGTAAAAAAATAGGAGCAAACGGATTTCTATGGGGGGAGAGTGCTTCTGCGGCATCAAGTAGCCATCGCAATATGAAAGGATGGCTTCCCAGGTTGAAATCCATAAGGGAAATAATAAAGCGGTGCTACGAGTAACACTCAATAGCACCGCTGTTTAATTTACAATGGGTTCCGTTCAAGGAACTCTACATCAGAAACAACCATGGCAAGATATTCGGCTTTATGTTCCTCCCAGTCCGAGAAACTGAGCGGCATGATAACTTTATATTCGAATGGAATTTCGATGGCTTCCTCAGGCGGCTCACTGCCGCTGATAATTTTAGAAAGTTCTCGCTTGTAGGAACGGTACAGCGCATTGAGCGTTTGCTTCAGTTTATTCTTTGTCTATAGCGACGCAAATACTGCGTTGCCTATCCCTGCATAAAGGACTTGCACAACCTCCCCATTAGAGGTACAATGCGGCAAACCGGAGCGACTAATCATCTGTCCGCGTCACTCCGGCAAACCATGAAAAACCGCTTTCTGTCCCCTGTCACGAGGGTGTTCAGAAAGCGGTTTTTGACCACATGTTTGACTACAGACAGCC
>UQVS01000035.1 GCA_900544615.1 uncultured Oscillibacter sp.
CCTTCAGCGGCTCCACGGCGCATCTCTTTGACCGGGAGACTCAGAAGAATCTGGAGGGATAAGGCGGTTTCTTCCTTCGGCGGCGGGCGCAGAAAGGGAGGTTGTTATGATCGACTATTTGCGGGAACTGAATTTTGTTTCCGTAGCCCTGCGGCTGCTGCTGTCTGCCGTCATTGGATTTTCTCTGGGCATGGAGCGGGGGCGCAAGCGCCGTCCCGCCGGATGCCGCACTTATATGCTGGTGTGCATGGGCGCCACGCTGACGCTGCTGCTGAGCCAGTATGAATACTATATGCTCACTAACCGCTGGTACGATCTGGCGCTGGAGATCGGCATCCGAACGGACGTGTCCCGCTTCGGCGCGCAGGTCATCAACGGCGTAGGCTTTCTGGGCGCAGGCACCATTCTGGTCACCGGGCGTCGGGAGGTCAAGGGTCTGACCACGGCGGCAGGTCTGTGGGCTTCCGCCTGCATGGGTCTGGCCATCGGCGCCGGCTTCTATGAATCTGTCGTTCTCGGCACGGTGCTGATCTTTCTTTCCATGCGCTTCCTGCCCACCATTGAAAACATGATGGTGGAGCGGGCTCCATTCCTCAATATCTACGTCGAATTTGAGTCGCTGGACAATATTGGCGCCATTATTGGCCGCATCAAGGAGCAGAATTCTCAGATCCTGGATGTGGAGATTGACCACGGCAGAGGAGAAGGGTCCGGCAATCCCAGCGCCGTATTTTCTCTGCGGCTGCCCAGGCATCAGCCGCACTCGGATGTGCTGGTTTCCGTGTCCGGACTGGACTGCGTTTACACGGTCGAAGAGTTTTGAGGAGGGGGAGAGCGAGTTATGCTGCCTTGGTTTGACGGTCTGCGGGATGTAACGCTGGTCTCTGTGACGGTTCGGATGCTGCTGGCGGTTCTGTGCGGCGGGATTATCGGTCTGGAGCGTGCCTATAAGCGCCGTCCCGCCGGATTCCGCACCCATATTCTGATCTGCCTCGGCGCGGCGATCACCACGCTGACCAGCCAGTATCTGTATCTGAATCTGCACTACTATACCGATATGGCCCGTCTGGGCGCGCAGGTCGTGGCGGGCATCGGCTTTATCGGCGCCGGAACCATTGTGGTCACCCGGCAGCAGCGGGTGAAAGGGCTGACCACAGCGGCGGGCCTGTGGGCCTCCGCCATCATCGGACTGGCTATCGGCGGCGGCTTTTATGAGGGGGCGCTGCTGGCCACCGTGCTGGTGTTTTTCGCGGAATCCTTCCTCTCCCGTCTGGAATATCGGATGCTGGATCATGTGCCGGAGATCAATCTCTACATGGAATATGCCGATAAGGCTTCTCTGGAAGAAGTCCTGCGGCTATTCAGGGAAAACCGGGTATCCCTTCAGGACATGGAGATCACCCGTGCTTCCGGCAGTGAAAACCACAACGCCTGCGCCATTTTTTCCCTGCGGTTCAGCAAGGGCGTGTCTGTAGACGAGCTGTTGACCAAAGTCACCCGGATCGACGGGGTAGTTTCTGTTCAGGAATTGTGACAGGATGACCGCTGTGCGGTCATTCTGCTTTTTCAGAAATCAAAGTATCATGCAAAAGGAGTGCGTTTGCCATGCAAAAGGAATACGACATCATGGTGGTCGGGCCGATTTCTTTGGATCACAATATTGACTATCTGGGCAACGAGCGCCGGGAAGTGGGCGGCGCTGTGGTGGCCTCCGGCTTTGCCGCTGCCGGAAGCGGCGCAAAAACCGCAATTTTCTGCAAGTCCAACGCTGCGGATGCCAATGTCAAGGAGCGCTTCGCCGGGGTTCATGCGGATCTGTACTGGGCAGAGTCCAAGGCCACCTGTTCCATCCGCAATCAATATTTCACCGCCGACAAGGAAAAGCGGGCCTGCACCTCCATGGGCGTGTGCGATCCGTTCCGCTTTGACGAGTTGCCGCAGGTAAAGACCCGCGTCTACCATTTTGCAGGGCTGGTTTACGGCGATTTTGACGGTGCGCTGCTGGCGGAAGCCGCAAAGCACGGCAAGGTGGGACTGGACGTGCAGTGTATGCTGCGGCACGTAGAGCCGGATAAGTCCATGGCGTTCCACGATTGGGCGGAGAAAAAAGAGCTGCTGCCGTTGATGGATTATTTCAAAACCGATGCTGCCGAAGCGGAGGTGCTTACCGGCCTGACAGATCGGGCGGAAGCCGCAAAAATGCTCCACGACTGGGGTGCCAAAGAAGTGGTGATCACGCACAATACGGAAGTGCTGGCCTACGACGGCGACAGAATCTACACCTGCCCCATCAAGGCGCGGAATCTCTCCGGCCGTACAGGACGGGGCGACACCACTTTCGCCGGGTACATTGCCGAGCGGCAGCGGGCCGGTGTGGAGGAGGCTCTGAACTTCTGCACGGCGCTGGTCTCCCTGAAAATGGAGACGCCCGGCCCCTTCAAAGGCACGCGGGAGGACGTGCTGGCCTACATGAAGGAATTCTATTGAACTCCATAACAGTCTGACAGCAAAAGCAGCGGTATTCGGTTTCCGAATACCGCTGCTTTTTATGAACGCTCGCCGATAAATTCGTTCTGCTCTGCGGCGGCAAAAGTAAGGTGGCCTGCACCGCAAAACGACCGATTTTGAGAATATTTTCCCCTAAAAACTCGAAAAATCACATATCATTCGATGAAAAATCTTCCAACGTGCCGTTTGGATAAATTGCCAGAAAGTCCAAAGACTAAGCACAGTTTCATGAGGATAAGGAGATTTGATATATGAAAGCAACAGGAATCGTGCGGCGGATCGACGACCTTGGCCGGGTAGTCATTCCCAAGGAGATCCGCCGCACCATGCGTATCCGCGAGGGTGACCCGTTGGAGATCTACACCAGCCGGGACGGCGAGGTTATTTTCAAGAAGTATTCCCTGATGGGCGGTCTGGAGGACTTTGCAGGGCAGCTGTGCGACACGATGAGCCGTTCCACCGGGGCAATCTGCGCCGTGACGGATCGGGACAGCGTTATTGCCGTGGCGGGCGGAGCCAAGCGGGATCTGCTGGGCAAACGCATTTCTGCCCCGCTGGAGCAGATTATGGAAAACCGGCGGATCTACCAATACGAGGGGGACGGCCCGCGGATCCCGGTATCTGACAGCAGCGACCGCCTCAGTGTTGCCGTTGCGGCGCCTATTTTGTCCGAGGGCGATCTGCTGGGGCTGGTGCTGTTCATCAACAGCGATGGGCAGAATGGAGCCGATGACGCAGAGTACAAGCTGGCGCAGACCATTGCGGCCTTTCTGGGCCGCCATCTGGAAAGCTGAAAATCTGCCGCTTCCAGATAAAAATCCGGGACACACTGTGTCCCGGATTTTTCATTCACTTTTTCAGCGGCATGGTAAAGATAAACCGGGTGGATACCGCGTCACTTTCCGCCCGCAGGGTTCCCTTGTGTTCTTTTGCGATGGTGTCCGCAATGGAAAGCCCCAGCCCGAACCCGCTTTTCTCTCCCCGTGAACTGTCCACCCGGTAGAAGCGCTCAAACAGATGCGCCAGATGCTCCGGCGGGATCGGTTCTCCGGGATTGGCGACGGTGAGTCTGGCCTGCCGCTCCGTTTTTTCCAGCGTCAGGGAAATCGCGCCGCCTTCCGCCCCGTATTTCACGGCGTTGTCCAGCAGAATGGAGACCAGCCGCCGCAGGCGGTCTGCGTCGCCGGTGACGGCAACCTCGTCCGCAATGTGATCTTCCAGCGGCTTCCCTGCCTCAAAAGCCACAGGCTCAAAGGCCAGTGTGCAGTCGGTGGCCACATCGGAGAGGTTCACCGGCTCCATGGCGGCAGGCCGGACGCCGTTATCCGCGCGGGCCAGCGTCAGCATCTGCTCCACCAGTGTACGCATCTG
Organism: uncultured Oscillibacter sp.; assembly: GCA_900544615.1. Lineage (GTDB taxonomy): Bacteria > Bacillota > Clostridia > Oscillospirales > Oscillospiraceae > Oscillibacter. The sequence continues at coordinate 3,880 of UQVS01000035.1, forward strand.
CTCCGCTTCCAGACGGATATTGCCGCTCCAACGGGCAGGCTTGTCCGTCAGCCCGGCCCCCTCCAGCAGTTCCGCGTTGGAAAGAATCACTGTCAGGGGCGTTTTCAGTTCATGGGAGGCATCGGACAAGAACTGCCGCTGCTGCTTCCACGCCCGCTCCACCGGGCGTGTGACCCAGTGGGACGCTGCCACAGCGATGGCCAGCAGCGCCAGCATGGCGGCCAGCGCAATGACCAGATAGGAGCGCACCAGACGGATCAGCACCGCCTGCTCCATGGACATATCCACGAAAGCCAGCTTTCGGTACAGTCCATTGTCCTGAACGAGATAACGAAGATGGTAATCGCTGACGGTGCCTTCTGCGGTTCCCTGCGCCAGACATTGGCTGAGGATGTTCTTGAGAACGTCGGTATCCTCCAGATCCGCATAGGTACCGCCGGTGATGTAGGCTGTGTCCCCCCAGATATTCACGGTGAAATAGGGCAGCAGAATCTGGTCGCCGCCGATTTCAATGGTCATACCGGGAGAAGCCCCCCGGCCGTTGTCCGCCGTCAGCACCTGCTGGAGCATCTGGCGGCTGAGATCCTCAATATTCTGCCGGACAGCGTGGTATGCGGAGCCGAATACCGCTGCAAGCACCAGCGCAACCAGCGCCATGCACACCGCAACGAACTGCCGGCGGAGCTTTCGTATCATGACAAGTGCCTCCCCTTGTCGAAAAGTCTGTGGAAAATGTTGAAAAAGCGGTGGAAAAGTGGGAAAATCCACCGTTAGCAAACAACTGATGGCAATTCTGTCCGCTACACTTGCGCCAGACAGTAGCCCACCATGCGGATGGTGCGGATCTTGACGCCGGAGTGCAGATGCTCCAGTTTTTTCCGAAGAAAGGAAATATATACCTCCACATTGTTGTCCTCGGCGTCGGACTCATAGCCCCAGACCTTCAAAATCAGCTGCTCCTTGGTAAGCACCATGTCCCGGCTCCGCATCAGCAGCTCCATCAGGTCAAATTCCTTGCGGCTGAGCCGGACGGAACGTTCTCCGCAGGAAAGCTGAAGGGTATCCGTTTCCAGATGCAGGTCGCCGTACTCCAAATCGTTGGACGCCCGCTGCTCCGGCTGGCGGCGGGTCAGCATCCGAACGCAGGCCAGCAGCTCCTTCGGCTCAAAGGGTTTGGTCAGATAGTAATCCGCGCCGCAGTCCAGCCCCTCCACCCGGTCGGACAGCTCCGAGCGGGCGGAAAGCATCAGCACCGGCATGGTCTTTCCGGCCTGCCGCAGCTCCCGCAGGACAGAGAACCCGTCCTTTTTGGGCAGCATCACATCCAGAATCACCAGATCGTAAATGTCGGAGAGGGCGTTGTCCAGTCCGCTCTCGCCGTCGTGGCTGATATCTGCGGTATAGTGTTCCAGCTCCAACAGGTCCCGCAGGGTTTCCGCCAGCCGCACCTCATCCTCTACGATCAGAATACGCACTTTTTTCACCTCACATGACCGAATTTCGTCAGTCCGCGCTGCCTTCCAGTCCCTGATAGGCCAGACGCATCATGGGATCCAGCAGGCTCAACTCCATGAGATAGACGGCGCTCTCCTCGCCGATGCGGACATAGCGGCCGGTGCCGTCCATATTCTGGTTTCCGATATACAGGACAAAGGTCTCCGCCGCGCCGGAGGACGTTTTATAGTTGACCGTCAGGACAGAGGGATCATCAAAGCCGCAGAAGGACGCCGCATCGTCAGAGGGCTTGAAGTCCACACACTGGCTCACCCGCAGGGCGGACAGATCCTCCATCAAAGCCCGGACCTCCGCCGCGTCGGTGACGTTGGCTCCGCCGGAACGCCAGGAGACGTCGCCGCCGTCGGAAGCGGCGGCTGTCAGGACGGTGGCGGAACGGGTACCGTCCTCATTGGATGGGCCTTCGATTTCAATGGAGGTCATAGCGTCCTCCGTCAGCTGCGGCAACTCCGGCAGAATGCACATTTCGTAAATGGGCTTCTGCATGGCCAGATACAGCGTGTTGGCGATGATGAAAATGTGCTTGGGATCGCTGCTGATGGCTGCGTAGTAGCTGTTGCCGTCAGTGGTGGTATTGCCCATGCTGACAGTCAGAGCCGTACCATCCGGCGTCGTGGCAGTCATGGAGATCTGCGGATCTTCCAGCCCGTAGGCGGACAGATCTTCCGGCAGATCCAGCGTCTGCTGAGGCTTCAGCGCCTTCAGCAGAGCCAGAATGGATTGCACCGTTTCGTCATTCAAGGGAAAATCAGGCTCGCTCTCCCAGTACCAGGCGCCGTCCTCGTTCAATGCAAAGGACAGCTGCGTTGTCCCGTTCTGATAGGACAGGGTTATGTAATCGCTCTGAGCGGCCTGCGCGATGTCCGATGCCGAGGTCTGGGAATTCTCCGCCTTGGCGGCCTGCGCCGTCCGGTAGCGCACGCTCAGCACCAGCAGAACCGCAGCGCACAGCACCGCCAGAATGATGCTCAGAATGGTGATCAGTCGTTTTTCTTTCCAGCTCATGGAAGCCTCCTCGTATAATAAGTTTAAAGTTAATAATTCAGATATCAACAGGCTTTGAGATGCCCCCCCACGGGGAGGTGATATTCGTGAACAAGCTTTTCGTTGGTATTGATGTGAGCAGCCAGAACAACGTTTCTTGCTTGATGGATTCGGATGGAGTCAAATATAGCAGCTTTTCCGTGCAGAACAATCTTGGCGGTGCTAAACTGTTGACAGAAAAGATCGTGTCGGCAATGGAAACGTTGAAGCTCTCCGATGTGGTCATCGGGATGGAGTCCACATCCATCTACGGAAACCACTTGGTCCACTCTCTGTGGGAGGGCGGAACGCTTGGCCGCTACCAGCGAAAGATCCATGTGCTCAACCCAAAGCAGGTCAGCAAATTCAAGGAGCCTTATCCAGACCTGCCAAAGAATGATTGGGTGGATGCCTTTGTAATTGCCGACTGTCTTCGATTCGGAAGGATCAGATCGGAGGTCTACATGGACGATTACCGCTATGAAGCTCTGAAAACCCTTACCAGAGCCCGGTTTTACGCCGTACAGAACCTTATCCGGGAGAAGCAACGCTTCGCCAACCTATTATTCCTCAAGTGTTCCGGTCTGGCTCAAAGCACAGATACTATGACCTCAAATACCACGAGGTCAATAAGGGCCAGCATAAACGTACACTCGCTTTAACTGCCAGAAAACTGGTTCGGTTGGTCTTTCGACTGCTGAAAGACAACCGCCTGTATAACCGTTGGTGAGCTGATCTCACTGACATTTCTGGCCCTGCTTTTGAAACATTTTGCAGGCAGGGCTTGGATGAGTGTTGCCTTTTTTCTGAGCAGTCCGCCTAAAATTGCCGTTTTCCTTCGATTTTTTCTTCTTTAGCCCATTGACTTAGCACCGTTGGGCTTATTGATACTGCGCCGGTTTCCGGCGGATCATATTCATATATAATATTTTATTATATCATGCTTCTCTTTGTGGAACAAGTGGAACCTGCCGCCCATGGCTTCTAAAAAAATACTCAGGGAGTGCGGAAACCCTCTTGAAAAATTGGAAAACTTTCTCTAAATTATAGGAGAGCCTGAAGCTTGCCCTCTGCCTGTCAGCAGGCAGAGGGGCTACAAACAGAGGAGTGTTCGATCATATGAAACTGACGCAGGAAGAAATCAAGCAGATCATCCCCCACCGGGATCCCATGCTGCTGGTAAGCACCGTGGAGGAAATGGTTCCCGGCGAGAGTATTGTAACCACCTTCTGGGTGGATCCCCAACGGGAAATCTTTAAGGGACATTTTCCGGCAGAGCCGGTTTTGCCCGGCGTGTACTCCGTGGAGTGCATGGCGCAGACGGCGGATATTCTGCTGCTGTCCACAGAGCGGTACGCCGGAAAGGTGCCGCTGTTCCTTGGGATCAACAATGTGCGCTTTTTGCGGAAGATTCTGCCGGGCGACACCCTGGAGATTCACGCAAAGATGGCGTCGGAACGGCGTGAGAAAGCAATCGCCACCTGCACGGCAGAGATCTACTGCCGCGGCGAACTGGCCGCCACCGGCGACGTCACGCTGGCCATGCGCTGAGACGGCGGAATTCCTTTCTAAAGCGTGACATCGTTCTGCGATGGTTCCAACAGAGAAGGCGGGCTGGAGTCGTATCCGGCCTGTCTTTTTATTTCCGCAAAGCCCGCACTATGTGAATTGCGGCAGGAAACAGCGGGTTGCTTCTCTTTGGGCAGAGTCTCCTGTATGATAGGGACAAAGGGGGCGAACAATATTATTTTGGAACTTCGCACGCAAAGGGGGAATGTCTCAGGACGAACTGGCCGAAAAGGTAATGGTACCTGTTCGTCCTGCTTCTGCTTCGCCTGTGCCAATACTGCGGCATAGGCATTTTTCGTTTTCAAAAGCAACTCGTCACACGCGGCCTTTTCCACCTTGTAGGTGTTCAGGTCGATCTCGCCCATGAGGTAGCGTTCATACAAGGTGCGCTTGCCGTCTTGCAGCGCTTCGATTTGCTGCTCATACTCGGCGCGTTCCGGCACGGAGGCATCTGTCTGAAGCGTACCGTCAGGGGCAAGCAGCGCGGCGCTTCCATCTGCTTTTTCAGCGTCAGGAATACCGACTGTTCCAGCTCTGCGGCGTTCAGGCGCATCTTGTGGCAGCGGCTTTCTACGTCCGCCTCGGAATGGCGGCAATAGTAATACGAGGTTTTCTGCATGGTGCGCCGCAGCGCATGACCGCAGCAGCCACAGAGGGCTTTGCCTTTCAGCGGGTAGTCCCGCTTCTTTCTGTTGGGCTGGGAAAAGCGGAGCTGGCTGGCCTGCACAGTATCAAACACGGCTCTTTCGACGATGGCCGGGTGATGGTCGGGGATGCACAAAATCAGAGTGACTAAAAACAATTACCAACTTGTGGCTGCTAACGCTGGACAATTCCCGGAAGTACTTATGCATCATTACAATGAAGCACTTGAAGTAGAGAAGCAACAGCTTGCATCGATGGTTGAATCAAGTTTTTATCCAACTCCTGCAAAATCAAATGAGAAGCCAGCATCTCTTGACGCAACCGAAATTCTAAAACTGATTCAGGAAAATCCTGACCTCTCTGCCAAGCTCATGCAGCTATTAAAAGTCTCTGCATAAGACAACACACGATGCAAACACTTTTTCGTTTAGCATGATGTTCAGCAACCCCGCAAATCTATAGTACTTGAGGTTCGGCTTAAAAAAAGAAAAAATCTCGAAACCATGTGGTTTCAAGGCTTTTCTGTGTCAGGCGGCTTCAATTCGGATATTTTTCTAAATCAATCCTTGATAATCGTATCAGTCGTCCAACTCCGTCTCGTGCTTGAGGATCGCGCCGGTGGCGGCGTTGATCTCGTAGCTATACTCCATGCCGCCGGACTTGAACTCGACCTCGTAGACGAGCGTGCCGTCCTCATCGTCCAGCTCAATGTCCATGTCATACGCCTGATTTTCACTCAAGCCCGCATGGTTCAGGGCGATGGACTTTGCCTTGGCGTAGCCGATATCCTGCACCGTTCCGGACGGCGCGGGCTTTTGACCAGAGGGCTTCGTCGTTTCATTCGATGCGGAAACGGCAGCCAATAAATCTTTCTGCCCGCTGAGCACCTTCCCTGTGTAGGCATCCACTAGATACTCGAACTCGCCCCATGCCGTTTGCAGCTCTACTTCGTAGTGTGCAGGGGATTCGTCGAGTTCGGGATCGACCTCCGCTGTAACGGAATCCACCGCCGTCGTTCCGGCATACTCCTCCGCAGCGGTGCGGGCTGCATCCATACCGATGGGCATGGCAGGTGCGCCCGCTTCGGCGAGGTCCTTGAGCTCCTCGACCGAGAGCTTTGCCAGCGCATCAAACTTGAGCGACGGGTTGATGGCAAGGACGCGGTTCACCATCGCCGCCTTGCCGGTGGAAATATTGTTTTCCCGCGCCTGCTGCTCCAGCCCTGCGTCCTGTGTAAGCGTCTGCGTCAGGACGGATGCCCTCGATTCGCTTGTCTGCAAAACACCGTCCACGGTGCTCGTCAGTTCGCGCTGGAGTTTTTCCGCACGGGCGGTATCCTTGTCCTCCACCGAGATCATGATGGCGGAGGAAATGCTGTCGAGATAGCCGTTTCGCACAAGGCTGCCAACAATGGCATTCACCGCCACATCGAGCTTCGCGCCCTTGAGATCCGCGCCGTTGCTCATATCCGCAAGGATGGCCTTCGCGTCCTCGTTGAGCGGGGTGCAGACAAGCACCTTTTCGCTTCGATTCACCTTCAACTCAATGCTCGGGTTCACATCCAGTGACACCACGGACGCAACCGCGTTCGCTCGCTGGTAGAACAGTCCCCCGCCGCCGAGCAGCATCACCGCAAGGCAGGCGGCAATGAGCGATGTCCATCTTCTCTTCGTCGTTTTCTTTGTTGTCATGGGAATTACCGTTCCTTTCCGCTCTTCACAGTGGGAGAGAACGCCGTTCACATCATCCGGCGCGGTCTTTTCGACCGCCGAGGCCAGATGGCGCTCCATTTGCTCGTTGGTCATCGGGCGTCATCTCCTTCCAGAAAAATTCGCATCTTTTTCAATGCTCTGTGATATTTCGACAGGACGGTGGGAAGCGGCAGCTCCAGCA
>UQVS01000036.1 GCA_900544615.1 uncultured Oscillibacter sp.
CCGCCAGCATCCGGTACTGCTCATCGGTCACCCGCCCCAGCACATTGTCCTCATAGAGCCGCTTGAACAGCTTGGACAGTTCCTCTCTGCGCCGCCGCATGGTATCCAGATCTTTTTGGATCGTGTTCATCTCACGCCGCAGCTCCAGCGTATTCTTGCTGCTGATGTAGGCGGCGAACTGCTTTTCCTTCATCCGCGCGAAGTGTGTCACCCGGCGTAAGTCCTCCAGTACAACGGCTTTCAGTTCAAACTCCCGGATGTGATGCGGCGTACAGACGGTCTTGCCCTTTTTGCCGTAGGTGTAGCACTTGAAGTTGTACTCCGTCCGCTTCATCGTGCTGGCTCTGTGCAGCACCAGCGGCTTGCCGCAATCCGCGCAGAACACCAGTCCAGAGAAGATGTTCGGCTCGTCCATGTGCTTGGGGACACGCTTTTTGTGCTGACGCACCTCCTGCACGATGTCCCACTGCTCCTGTGTGACAAGAGCTTCGTGGGTGTTCTTCACCACGAACCGCTCACTTTCAGGGCGCTCCACACGCTGCTTGTTTTTGTAGCAGATCGTAGTGGTGCGAAGCCCAACCGAGTGTCCGAGGTAGACCTCATTGTTCAGAATGCTGGTGACGCTGTTGGAAGACCACAGGCAGGGTCTGGTGGTGTCCAGTCCCCGATGGCTTTTCCCGGTCTTGCGGTAGTAGGCGTTGGACGGGTTCACCACCTGCTCTTTAGTGAGGATGGTGGCGATCCGCTTGGGGCCGTTTCCAGCGGCGCAGAGGGAGAAGATGCGCTTCACCACAGGCGCGGCGTCCTCGTCTGGAACCAGCGTGTTGGCGTCACCATCACTTTTCCGATAGCCGTAGGGCGGTCTGCCGCCCAGCCGCTCTCCCTGCTCCGCTTTCATTTTCATGACCGCGCGGACCTTGCGGCTGGTATCCTTGGCGTGAAGCTCGTTGGCCCAGTTGCGGATGGGGTTGAAGTCATTGCTGCTCTCCACTGTGGAATCCACGCCATCGTTGACAGCGATGAAGCGGACATTCTTCTGGGGAAAATATATCTCCATGTAGTAGCCCACCTGAAGGTATTCACGCCCCAAGCGGGAGGCGTCCTTTACGATGAGGTTCGCCACCTGTCCCGCTTCGATCATCTCCACGATCTTTTTCCATGAAGGCCGCTCGAAGTTCGTACCCGAGTAGCCGTCATCCGCAAGGAAGATGGTGTTCTCGAAGCCCTTTTCTTTTGCGTATTTCTCCAGCAGGGTGCGCTGGTGCTGAATGCTGTTGGACTCTCCGGCCCGCTCGTCCTCCTGACTGAGCCGCCCGTAGAGTACGGTGTATTGCTGATTTTCTTGACCTGCCATAGTTACCTCCTTTTCGTTGGGGCAGGCCGGTACGGTAACACGAAGTATACCGCACCGGCTCTCGCAAGTCTACCGGAATTTTACTGCTCATGATGCTCCCGCTCTAACTTCGTGTCGATGAGCCGCAGGAGCTTGTCCGTAGGCGTTGCCGATGCGCCGCCGGGGAACACAGAGGTCACAAGAAAGCACTTCCCGCCAACCAGCATTGCCCGTTGACGGGTGAGGTCATCGCCCTCCCATTTGGCTGTGCTGTCACGGAACAACGTTTCCACGCCGTCGTCCTCGGAGCGGCGCAGGATGACCTGCTCTGGCCGGTAGGCGCCGAGGATGCCCGTGTCACGATAAATTTCCCAGTCCTGTTTCATTACAATCCTCCCATCGTTTGCTCATGCTGTTGCTTTTTCTGTTCTTCCCGCGCAGACTGCTCGTCCAATTTTCCTTTTACCGCCAGAGCCGCGCCTGCGGCGAGGCCGACCGCCGCGCCGAAGTTTTCAGCGGCGATCTTCGCCTCCATGCGCCGCTGCTTTTCCTCGGCGTCCTCATCCTCGTCCATCAATGTCCCCACAGCGGTCAGTCCGGCCACGGCGGGGATCAGAGAAACAGGCCGCGGATCGCCGCCGCGCCATACCAACCCACCAGTGCCGCTGTGCCAAGGATCAGCACCAGCGCGATCCACTTGAGGGTCACCAGCAGGCTGAAGTCCGGGAGCCAGTCGATCCACTTGGAGGAATGCCGCTCGCTCAGATTCCCAACCCGTTCCAGCAGTCTGTTCATCTCTGTCAGCGATTTCTGTATCTCGACCAGTGTGTTCTGCACCGGCGTCAGATCGATGTACGGCTTCAGTTCCGGCAGGGTCTTCCGGATTTCCTCCAGCTCCCAGTTTATTCCGTCTGCCTGCTCCGCCAGCTTGTTCATCGCCTGCGGCAGATCGCACTGGATCACGATGGGCTGCATCATCTGCGGCGGTGTATTTGCCAATGCGCTGTTCGACTGGTTCATCCGCTTCAATTCCTCCATCGGTTTCCGCTGCTCGACGGAGTTTTCTCTTGACGAGCTCTGCCCGTATTCTGAATTCATGTTCCATGGCCTCCTTGCAATATTTTTCCTCGTGTAGCTTGTTGTCACGGCATTTTAGTCCGTCCGGCGTGGTGTAGGTGATGTACTTACGGCTGCTCTCCCAGCGCACCTGATAGCCCTCGGATTCCATCAGAGAAACGAAGGCGTCCTTGTCGGCGGCGTATTTCATGCACGCATCAATGGTGTTCATGAGCCGCAGCTTCCAGCTTTGGCCTTTCAGTGCCGTGTGGTATTCCGCGCCGCCCATGCCGCAGGCCTGCTGCGCGGTCGGCTCAAAGACTGGCAGGCCCATCTCCTGACAGATCATGTCATTGCGCCGCATCAACTCTTGCAGTTGTTCCTTCGCCATGTGCAGCTTTTTGCCGGTTTCAAAGTTGACGGAGTTGATGACGCAGTGGGAGTGGATGTGCTCCCGGTCTACGTGGGTACAGACCAGCACCTCACAGCCGTCGAAGTACTCCGCCAGCCGCCGTGCGGCTTCGTGAGCCTGCCGGGGATCGACCGCCGCGCCTTTCGGAAAGCTCTGCACCATGTGGTAGAACATCACGCCGCTGTCCTTGTGGTAGAGCAGCTTGGTGTTCAGGAAGTCGTCATAGACGCTTTGGGGCTGACAGTTGATGCCGCTGATGAGCGGTTCGCCCTCCCATGTGGTTTTCTTTTCCTGCATGACATAGAGCATCACGCCGCGCATGGCGGCGCGGGACTGTGTGCCCCGCTTGTAGTTCACGAAATGTATGATGGCCATACGGCTCACCGACCTTCCATGACAGCCCGCAACGCGGCGCTGACCGCGGACAGCTCACCGGCAGCTTTTTCCAGACCGATGACCTGCACCTTGCCCATGTTGGCGAGGACGGTGAGCCGGTTGATGTTGCTGCCGATGCCCTTGAGGTGGCGGAGCAGTTCCTTCTGCTCATCGATGACGATGATCCGCTTACCGAGACAGCAGGCGGTGACATAATCGCTCATGGACATGTGGGCCTTCGCCGCCAGCGCCTTGATCTTCTCACGGTCGGCGGATGCCATGCGCGTGCTGAATTTGATATCTTTTTTCATGTTTTTCTCCAATCGTAGCTAAAAGTGGGTGTGGGCTTCTGCCCGCAGCTTGGGGGTGTGGGGCCATGCCCCGCCCAGTGCATTTGGCAGGGCAGCGGCTTCGCCGCAGACCAGACAAACGCGATGCTGGCCGTCGTCCGAGCGGACGACGAATCCCTCGTCCCGCCGCAAGCGGCAGGACTCGCTCTCTCTGTCGCTCGTCCTCTTCCCACCGAAACCACTTCGCTGGGTTTCGGCGGGAACCCTGTTGGGGGCGGTGATAAAACTCCCGTGTTATATTTTTTACATTTCTGTGTGGGGGGTATCACTTACCCTCCGGTTGCTGTGGCTGTGTCGGAACAACCCCGCGCGGGGTTTATTTCGGCAGAAAAAACGGCTTTCTCAGAGTGGGTGCTCTGCGCCGACGGACACGCTGTTCCCTCCTGCACACAGCGCTTTTTCGGCGTTCCTGCATGGGGGTGGTATCACTACCCTCGGCGTGCGCTTCATGCCGTTGAAACGCTGGACGCGCAGGAGTTACGGCAGCGTATTCGTCGTTTTTATGCCGCCCCGGTGCTCGCCCTGTGCGGGCTGAATCTCCCCTCGTCGGGTACACACGCCACCCCAGCCCCTAACCGCGCACACAGCGGCTCACACGCCGAAACACGGCGGGTTCTCAGGGTCGATGGTGACGGTGTTTTCGGCAGCGGGATCATCGACCCCATCGACCCTTTTCAGGCAGATCAGACGGTCGCCGTTGCTCTTGCGGAAGGACACCGTAATGCCGTTTCTCCTTAGAGCGTCAACGCTTTTGCGGATTCGGTGGGAGAAACTGTTGGGGGTCAGTCCCTCCGCACCGGCAGGGTCGATCTTTTCCAACAGCACCTTGGCAGGGGCACTGATCTCCGGCTGCCGGCGCAGCAGTTCAGAGAGGAGAAAAAGAATCCGTTCACTGGGCTGCTCGTTCTGTTCGCAGTCATCTGACAGCAGCTTCCAGACGTGATCCTCGCCATCGAACTCCAGTGCCAACTCGCGGTAGGGGATGTCCCGCCCGGTGCAGTAGAGCGTGGCGGTGTTCTCTCTGCGCTGACTCTTGCGGAGGACGAAGTTGCTGTCGGTGGCGCCGCTGAGTCCGGTGGTGCCGGAGATCATGTTCATGGGATCATCGTCATTCATCTTCCGCAGATGATGCACCAGCAGAATAGCGATGCGGTACTTGTCTGCCAGCGCTTTCAGAACGCCGATGTCCCGGTAGTCGCTGGCATACGGGTTTGCGTCATTGCCCGCGGTGCGGATGCGCTGGAGCGTGTCGATGACGATGAGCCTGGTCTGCGGATGCTCCTTCAGGAATTGCTCGATCTGTTCCACCAGCCCGTTGTGGAGCTGCTGGGACATGACGGCGAAGTGCAGCGTGGGCGGCGCGTCCTCCGTGAGATCAAAGAGGCGGCTCTGGATACGCTGGAAGCTGTCCTCCAGACAGAGGTACAGCACCTCGCATGGCCGTGTGGCGAACGTCCAGAGCGGTTTGCCTTGCGCGGCGCAGAGACACAGCCACAGCGCCAGCCACGATTTGCCGATCTTCGGCGCGCCTGCCAGCAGGTGCAGTCCCTGGGGAAGCAGATCGTCGACCACGAAGGAGACCGGTTCGTAAGCGGTGCTTTGCAGCGTGTCCGCGTCAATGGTTTGCAGTCGGTTCATAAAATTTCTCCTTTCTGAGTTGGAGTGTTTATTTCTTTCAGGCCTGTGCTTGTATCGTAACATGGGGATTGACTTTTGAAAATAGGTAATGTATCATTTTACTACATACACTATATTGAGGCGAATACATTATCTACTGGGAGAGGGCTTATGTCTGTTTTAGGAAAAGACCTGTTTGATTTTCAGCGTTCGCATACGAACACAAAAGTGGAATTTGGCGCATCCGGCTACTGGGTGGAGATGGTCCCGGAGATGCAGCCCTACGGAACTGTGCTGACGGAGATCCTAAATCTGGATGTCACACCTTTTCAGAAGCTGTTGGACAGGTTGAACACCGCTGTCCACGAAAAGAATTATGATGACGCTCCGCGTGCCTATATGGACATGCAGAAGGGTTTTGGATCTCTGCCGCTCTACCGATTGTATCTGATGGACTTCCGTTATTTCGGAGATATGAAGATCGAGGAATTTGTGGGTGAGGAAGCGCGGGAGGCATTTGCGGAATATGTGATCAATGAGGAGCGCGAAATACCGTCCTTCATGCAGCAGCAGATCAAGGATATTCAGCTCATTCAGGAGCGGTATGCGTGGTTTTTGGATCGGGTTTTTGCAAACGCTGTGTTTGAAAAGAAAAAAGGCCAGAGAAAAGAATCTCTGGCGCAGCTGATCTATTCCAGCGGTTATGAGGCTTTTGTCAGTGGTGTCAGCTTGGGGAAGGACCCGGAGGTAGATGCGCCGCTGGTAAGAGCGCAGTACCGTATCCGGGGCGAAAGAGAAAATGCCGAGGTAGTTGAAAAGATGTATTTTGACCGGCTGCTGGATTTCGTCTATGTGGAGCTTATGAAGGGGTTGCAGAAGGGGTTTGTACCGAAACGCTGTGCCAACTGCGGACGCTGGTTCTTGCAGATGCCGGGTATGACCTACGCCTATTGCGGCGAACCGGCGCCGGGACAGGACGGCAAGACCTGCCGGGAGATCGGAGCCACCAGCAGCTTCCGCAGCAAGGTACAGAACAACGATGTTTGGAAGGCTCATCAGCGGGCCTACAAAAAATATTTTGCCCGTACCCGAAAGGGGACGATGAGCAAGGGCGTGTTTGAAGTATGGTCCCGGAAAATGGAGACGCTGCGGGACGATGCGCTGATGGAATATGACAGAGCGAAGAGCGAAGAGGAACGTCAGCGCATTGTGGATGAGGTCACGCAAAAGCTGAATAAGCTGTGAGCGAAAAAGCAGGAGGGAACTGCGTCCGCAAATGCGGATGCAGTCCCTCCTGCGCCGCAGTGCCGAAGCGCTGCGTAGTCCCATTACAGAGTCCGGAGCAGCGGAGCACTTCGCAGACTGCTCTGGATCATACTGACAACGGCTTGTGCTTGATTTGCGATGCAAATCTTGACTTTCCATCCAACAATCTGTACTCTTAAATCGTATTATGCTGCTGATATTATCTTTTGAGCTGTAAAGATGAGAAGCCACCAAAGGAAACGACAATTGCCTTTGAATAACGAGGGAGTGAGATATATGGAGCAATTACTGATTGTTGAAGATGATATCGGTTTGAATCAAGGCTTATGCAAAGCACTGAAAGCAGATGCTCGGCAGATCATTTCCTGCCAAGACCTAAAAACGGCGAAGGAGCAGCTGCTTTGCGGCGGTGTGTCCCTGATCCTGTTGGATATCAATCTGCCGGATGGCAGTGGGCTTGAGCTGCTTCGGGAGGTCAAGGAAAACCCGCCCGGAATTCCTGTTATTCTGCTGACTGCCAACGACACCGATCTGGACATCGTAGACGGACTGGAGAGAGGCGCTGATGATTATATTACCAAGCCCTTTTCTCTTTCGGTTTTGCGGGCAAGGGTGAATACCCAACTGC
>UQVS01000037.1 GCA_900544615.1 uncultured Oscillibacter sp.
GCGCTTATGCGCGTCGCTGTCCCGAGGCGTCGCGGCCCCGCTGGGCTGCGTGATCCAGTGAGTGCGCTATTGATTATGTGATGAGCATTTGTGACCCTTGATCCCACCATGCTTTTATATACATACATTTCCCGGTTCTCTGTGACCCCCCACTATATCAAATCCGGCAGAGTTGCCGCCACCAACGCTGTTCCCCAACCGTTCCTCATTGCGGTTTCAACTTCTCGCACAAATGGCCCACGTTTGCTTTCGCGGGTGAAAGCGGGTACACACTCGCCTTCGCCAACAGGATCGTACACAGCGGCTTACACGCCGAAACACGGGCGTTTCGGACGGGGGTGGTATCACTACCCTCGGAGCGTTTTGCGCGGTTCGGAAACCCTGCGTGGCCAGGTGTCAGAACGGCGTACTTTGCCGCTTTGGGATCTTGGCCGGGAGGTGCTCTCGAAGAACGCAGAAAGCCATCGGGACAGCGATGCGCTTATGCGCGTCGCTGCTCCGAGGCGTCGCGGCCCCGCTGGGCTGCGTAATCTTTTTTCGTTTCTGTCGAAATTACGGTTTTCACACTCTGTGCTCAGGGCTTTCCGCGTGTGCGAGACATAGGAGGTATCACTACCCTCGGCGTGCTTTGCGTGCTTCTGAAACGCTGGACAGCCGCTTGTCAAAGCGGCTATCCTGCTATTCTTTTCGTCCCTCGTAAGTCTTCGGAAATCAACCCAAATTCGCCCCCAATCCTGATTGTACCCTTTCCTACGTTTCCTGGCAAAGCCATACACAGCGGCTCACAGAGTGAAGCAGGGCGCCGATCACTCCTCATGCTTTTCCTTGTTATTCTTCGTCTTGTTGATATATTCCCCACTATCTGATGAAGAGGGGGTACCCCATCTGTTGTGGGCGGAGTCATGGCTCTTGGTCATTTTTCAGCAGCAGATTTTCTTCCACAAATCGCCCACGCCGCTTTGGATGTGGCTTGAAGGTGTACGGTGATGGCATCAATCTCACGCCGAGGGCACACAACGGCTCACAGGGCCAAACAGGGCAAGAATTGCTGCTTGCTGTGTTCCTCTGTATCTGCGGTCTTCTTTACCTACTGCATCGCAAATTTTGACTCGGGGCATTGCGATATTCCCGTTCTTTTCTCTTGTAAACAAATCCCGCCGGGGCAAGCCCCGGCGGGATGGTTACCGATGAAGTGGATTTGAATTTCTGCCTGCAAACCGCATTTGGCTGCCGCTTACGCCTCACCGCCTACGATTCGTTCGTAGGTCCGGGCCGTCAGACCGTACACCAGCGCGTACACTGCCGCGAAAACCGCCAGCGTCCCCGCCGTGCAGAGAGCAAACATGCCCACCTCGTGCAGACCGAACAGCTCCAGAATGCGGCAGAGCATGGGGAAGGCCGCCAGAATGTGCAGCCCCGCCGTCAGCAGGGGCAGGAAGAACACCAGCAGGATCTGTCCCCGGATGGAGGCGCCCACCTCCCGGCGGCTCATGCCTACCTGCTGCATGATCTGATAGCGGCGCTGATCCTCATAGCCCTCGGAGACCTGCTTGTAGTAGATGATGAGCACCGTGGCCATCAGGAACAGCAGTCCCAGGAAGATGCCCAGGAACAGGAAGCCGCCGTACATTGCGTAGAATTCCTCCGCCATCTCCTGGCGGCTGGCCACGCCGTATCTCCCATCGGAGACTGCCAGAACGGCCTTGGCGCAGGCCAGCTTTTCGCTGTCGGCGCCGTCGGTGTTCAGGTGGATGCGGAAGGTCCGGCGGGCCAGATCCGTGTTCATCAGATGCTCTGCCAGGGTACCGTCCGCCACCAGGCCCAGCATAACCTCGTTGGTGACGATGGCGCTGTCCCCGGCGGGGAAGCTGTCCAGCCGGGCTTTCACCTGAATGGGTGCCTCCTCATACTCATAAAAGAAGGTCTCCGGCAGCTGAAAATCGCCGTCCGCATAGGCCAGCACCTGGTTTTCCCCCAGGGCGACAGTTTCCCCCGTCAGGCGGCTGTACTCCTCCGCTGTTAGGACCGTGATCTCCGTTAGAAGGCCGCTCTGGCTCATGTCCGTCAGCAGCGTATTGCCGCTGTATCTGGCATGGAAGGAGGCGGACGTCTCATAGCGGAGATCCGCCATCTGCCGCCCAGCGTCTGCCACGGTCCGCTGCACCAGGTCCAGCGTTGCAGCGGGGTCGGTATCATCCTTTAGCGTCTGGGTCACCAGAATATCGTCGGGATACCTGCCGTCCAGAGATTTCTCCGCCCCCAGATAGAGACACAGGGTCCCGGACACCGTCACCAGTACCATGCAGGCCAGGATGCAGATGTTTGCAAGGCCAACGGCGTTCTGCTTCATGCGGTACAGCAGGCCGGAGATGGCGGTGAAGTGGCGGGTCTGGTAATAGAAGCCCTTGTTGGCCCGCAGACGTTTCAGCAGAGCGATGGACCCGGCGGTAAACAGGCAGTAGGTGCCGAGCATCACCAGAATGACCGCCACAAAGAACAGCATCAGGGCGTTCACCGGGTTCCGGGTGGTGAGGGCGATGGCATAGCCCCCCAGTAGCGCCGCCAGCCCCAGGACTGCCAACAGCCGTTTCGTTTTCGGTTCCCGCTCTCCGGCACTGTCGCTGTGGAGCAGTTCAATGGGCCGGGACCGTCCCAGGCGCAGCAGGTTCCATAGAAGCGCCAGCAGAAACAGCACCCCCAGCAGCGCCGCCGTTTCTCCCACGCCCCTGACGCTGACGGAGAAGCCGAACTGCACCGGGATCTGCACCAGCTTCAAAAGCAGCAGCAAAATCAGCTTGCTGAGCAGGATGCCCGCCGCGATGCCGCCGGGAATCACGACGGCGGCGCACAGCAGCGTCTCCCAAAAGCACAGGGCGGCGATGTGGCGCTTTTCCAGGCCCAGAATGTTGTAGAGTCCCAGTTCCTTCTGCCGCCGCTTCATCACAAAGCTGTTGGCATACAGCAGCAGCACGGTGGAAAACAGCGCCACCACAAAGCAGCCGATGGACATCATGACCTGCAGGTAGGCGGTGCCCCGCACCGTCTGGATGACCTCGTTCCAGGTCAGGAACCGCAGGATATAATACATGGCCGCCAGCGCACCGCAGGAGAGGAGATACGGGCCGTAATACCGGCTGTTGCGGACCAGGTTCACCAAGGCCAGCCGGGGAAAGAAGCTGCGCTTACCCATGGTTCTCACCGCCTTGGGTCAGCACCGTCAACGTGTCGGAGATGCGGCGGAACTGGGCCTCCCGGCTCTCACTGCCCCGGTAGAGCTGGTGATACACCCGGCCGTCCCGCAGGAACAGTACCCGCCCCGCGTGGCTGGCGGCCTTGACGGAGTGGGTCACCATCAGGATGGTCTGGCCGCCCTTGTTGATCTCGCCGAACAGCTCCAGCAGATTGTCAGAGGACCGGGAGTCCAGGGCGCCGGTGGGCTCGTCCGCCAGAACGATCTGCGGGTCCGTGATGAGGGCCCGGGCCACTGCCGCCCGCTGCTTCTGTCCGCCGGAGACCTCATAGGGGTACTTGATCAGGATGTCGGCGATGCCCAGCTGCTCTGCCAGGGGCTTCAGCTTTCGCTCCATTTCCTCGTAGGGCCGTCCCGCCAGCACCAGGGGCAGGAAGATGTTGTCCCGCAGGGAGAAGATGTCCAGCAGGTTGAAGTCCTGGAACACAAAGCCCAGATGAGAGCGGCGGAAGGCCGCCAAGTCCCGTTCCCGGACGTCGGACAGGGCCTTGCCGTTCAAAAACACCTCTCCGGCGGTGGGGCGGTCCAGAGCCGCCAGAATATTCAGCAAGGTGGTCTTGCCGGAGCCGGACTCGCCCATGATGGCCACATACTCCCCCGGCTCCACGGAGAAATTCACGTTTTGTAGCGCCTCCACCTGTCTGCCGCCGAAGCGGCTGGTGTAGACTTTCTGCAGGTGCTGTACTTCCAATAATGGCATAAAGGTTCCTCCTTTTGTAGCTTGGCACCATCCTACCAAAAAGCCGGACTGTCCGCCATCGTTTTGGCTTACAGTCCAGCTCCGTATCTTACAATTTTGTAAGGTTATTCAACCATGCGCCACTCCCGGCTCAGGTCCAGCCGCACCAGCGTCCCCTGACCGGGCCGGGAGGTGAGGGAGATGCCGTGATTCAGCCGGTCCATCACCTGACGGCAGAGGTACAGCCCGATCCCCGTGGACTTCTTGTCCGCCCGGCCGTTGTATCCGGTGAAGCCCTTTTCAAACACCCGGGCCTGGTCCTCCTCCCGGATGCCGATGCCGTTGTCGGCGATGACCACCGTGGCGCCGTCTCCGTAGATGCGGATGGTTCCGCCTGCCGGGGTGTATTTCAGGGCGTTGGAGAGAACCTGCTCCACCACGAACAGCAGCCACTTCTCGTCCGTCAGCACGGTCTTTCCGGTCTCCTGAAAATCCAGGGTGATCTTTTTCAGAATGAACATCTTGGCGAACTTCCGCACTGCCTGCCGCAGGATGTCATCCAGCGGATACTCCCGCAGGACGTAGTCCGTGGAGTCGCTGTCCAGCCGTAAGTAGGAGAGCACCATCTCCACGTACTGCCCGATCTTCAGCAGCTCCATCTCCAGCTCTCCCCGGTGGGGGGAGTCGTCCTCCTGCAGCAGCAAATCCATGGCGGCGATGGGCGTTTTGATCTGGTGGACCCAAAGGGAGTAGTAATCCGTCAGCTCCCGAAAGCGGCTTTCATTCTCCGCCGCCAGCCGGGCCCGGTCCCGGCAGACTGCCTGCAGCAGCGTCTGATAGTCCTCCTCCAGCAGTCCCCGGGCGGGCGGAAGGGGCAGGGCCTTCTCCCCCGCCTGCTGCAAAAGCCGCTGCAGCTCCCGGTGCCGCCGGAGAAAGCGGCTGTATCCCACGGCAAAGAGCACCAGCCCCAGTGCCAGACACAGCGCACCGGCATAGAGCACTGCCTCCAAGGGCAGGTCGTAGAGGGCGAATACCGCCGCGAATATGCAGACGGCCCCCGCCAGCAACAGCAGCAGCTTGTATTGGCGTTTCAGGTAAGCCAGCAGCATTCTCAGCCCTCCACCAGATAGCCCGCGCCCTTCCGGGTACGGATGAAGTCCGTCAGTCCCGCGCTCTCCAGCTTCTTCCGCAACCGGGCCACATTCACCGTCAGGGTGTTCTCATCCACAAAGCTGTCGGATTCCCACAGCCGGGTCATGATGGCCTCCCGGCTGACGATCTCGCCCCGGTGCTCCAGCAAAAGCTGCAAGATCTTGAACTCGTTCCGGGTCAACTCTACCTTCTGTCCGTTGGCTGTCAGGGTCCCGTCGGACACGTTCAGCACCGCGCCGCCGCAGGAGAGCAAGTGGGCGGTACCGGCGAAGTCATAGGCTCGCCGCAGCATGGCCTGCACCTTGGCGGAGAGCACCTGCAGGTGAAAGGGCTTGGCCAGCAGGTCATCCCCGCCCATCTCCATGGCCATCACCAGGTTCATGTCGTCTGAGGCGGAGGTGAGGAACAGAATGGGGACCTTGGACACCTTTCGGATTTCCCGGCACCAGTGGTAGCCGTTGAAAAAAGGCAGGGAGATATCCAGCAGCACCAACTGTGGGTCAAAAGCGGCAAAGTCCGACAGCACATCGTCGAAGCGTACCGCGCAGGCCACCTGATATCCCCAGCTCTCCAAATGCCGCTGCACGGCGCTGGCGATGACGGCATCGTCTTCCACCACAAAAATTCGGTACACTGGTGATTCCCCCTTTCCATCATGCTTTTATTCTGATTGGAGCATAGCATCCGGGCTGGAAAAAGTCAAATTTTAGTAGTACATTTCATACACGCCGGTTTCCTTAACTTCTCGCAGGAAGAAAGACAGCTGTTCAGCGGTAAGGGTTTTCATTTCCTTAGCCTATCAGGTCAAGGGCTTTGACGAGGTTTTAGAGGTTGAAGCGCAGTTGATGGACAACGGCCTGACTCCTGTCACGGCCGCCAAGCAGGTAGAAAGTCTAAAGGAAACCTTTACTCAACTGCAAACTCTGTTTGTGATCGTGTCCGGTTTCATCGTAGTCATTGCGCTTATTGCCGCTGCTGACGGATGACGGATTGTTGACGGATGCGTCCGAAGAAACCGCAACAAATATCGAAGGCTTCCCGAAAAACATGAGGATTCCGTATTGACCCTCTTTTGACCCAGAACACGAAAAAAGCTGGCAGGGCTGGACGGAGACAATGGAAAATCCGCCGAGCGAATGGTGGTAAAAAGCACAAATCGGAGCCGAAATGACTCCGATTTGTGCTTGAGACTGCCTCAT
>UQVS01000038.1 GCA_900544615.1 uncultured Oscillibacter sp.
AATGGACGGACTTAGACATCGAAAACCGGACACTCGCCGTCACGAAACAGGTAAATCGCATCAACGGGGAATTAGCGGTAAGCCCTCCGAAAACGAGAAATTCTATTCGTACATTGGCCCTTCCACAGCAAGCGATCGACCTGCTGATTGCCGAACACAAAAAGCACTCTCGCAATCCATATCTGTTTCCATCCCCCAAAACCGGAACCATGTATGACCCGGACGCTTTCCGGCGAACGCATGACAAAATTTTGAAAGCCATCGGTGCGGAGCACATTCGGTTCCATGACCTCAGACATACCTTCGCCACGCTGTCCCTGAAAAGCGGGGTGGATGTGAAAACGCTGTCCGGCGCGCTGGGCCACTATTCGGCGGGGTTCACCCTGAACACCTACACCCATGCCACGGCGCAAATGAGACAAGACGCGGCGGACACCATCGGTGGGGTCATCAGCCTGCAGATGCGCTGAAAAAACAGGGCCAGACAGAAAAATTCCTGTCTGGCCCTGTCCGGTACTTTCCGCGCCTTTCCCCGTGTGGGTCAGCGTGTGAGTCTTGAAGGAACGTCAAAAATTAAGCGTCTCAAAAAGTTGCGGATTATAGAAGAAAATCACCGGAATCAATCGATTCCGGTGATTTTTGGTGGAGACTACTGGACTCGAACCAGTGGCCTCATGCGTGTGAAGATTCGATAGGGACGCCTTCCGCACGGTTTCAGCGGCAATAAGCGGGTTTTCCACAAAATCTCCTCACCCGCAGGTGCGCTCCGTTCCGTTGTTTCCGCCCCGGTTTTTCTGTTCGTGGGTCACGGCGTGGGTCAAAACGCGATCCTCGTTTTCTGTTTGCTGCGGGCAGAATGCCTTCATACAACAAAGCCGCTACAGCATTTTAGAAGCTTCATCTTTTGAGTTATAATACTTGTTTTTGCTCATTGCGAACCATTTTACATCAATGAATTCTGTGCCGCACTTGGTTACAAGGTACAGTTCCTTCCGGATTCCCATGGAACTGATAACCTTTCCTACATAGGATTCTGCCACGCCCCGTTGTAGGCAGGAGCGGTGTCAATGAAGTTGATGCCGCTTTCCACTGCGGAACGGATCGCGTCCAGTCGAGTATCCTCTGAATTGTCGTCCCAGCTGGCGCCGCCGATTCCCCATGTGCCCAGAGCGATTTCTGAGACCACCATATCTGTGTTGCCGAATTTTGCGTAACGCATCGTGTCCTCCTCTCCGAATGGTCGGTTTCGCCCGGGACAGACTTAGAAGAACACTTCCTTGCTGCCTGTATCATGCTGTGAGAAGGGATGCAATCAGATCCCCAGACAGAAATCACTTCATAATAGCGTTGCGAGGTGCCGATGCTTGTGATAGTATACTCTATGAGGTTTATTCAGCCTCCTAAAAACTTGACGCCTTATATCGAATGTAATTGAGGCGGGCTTTTCAACGGAAATGAGATGAAAACAACGGCGAAGATCCCATTGGACTTGAAATTTTTAAATCAGAAAGGACTCTTTGACAATGAAACCTAAATTTGACGGCTACGCGGCACAGTATGACGCTTGGTTCATGAAGAATGAAAACCTGTTTCAGAGTGAACTCCGCCTGTTCCAGAAAGTGCTCGGCGATATTCAGGGCAAACGTGTGCTTTCCGTTGGCTGCGGCAGCGGCCTGTTCGAGAGCATGATCGACTGCAGCGGCATTGAGGGAATCGAGCCCTCCCGCGACATGGGCGCCATCGCGGAGAAACGGGGGGTGAATGTGGTGGCCTTCGGCGCGATCGAAGACGCGGAGCTGGAGGAGAACGCTTATGACATGATCTACCTCAACGGCAGTTCCAGCTATATGGAGGACCTGACCCGGGCGTTTGATGTCTGCAAGAAGGCACTTAAGCCGAACGGCACCTTTATTTCGCTGGACGTTCCCAAGGAGAGCGCCTTTGGGTTCATGTATCTGCTGGCAAAAGAGGTGGGCACCTTTGACCATCCGTTCCTCAACGGTGTTATGCCCAAGCTGCCATACCCCCATGAACTGTGCTGCGCAGGCGTGTGGCATTCCACGGAGGAGAAGATCGATGTGCTCAAGGCATTGGGCTTCCACGATTTTGACTTCTATCAGACACTGCTGAAGAACCCTATGTACACCAACGAGGACGTGGAGGATGTGGTCCCCGGCTATCAGAGCGGCGGCTATGTGGCGATCATCGCCCATAAATGAAAGAGGAGGCCGGCGTGAAGCTCTCACAAACACTCTATGCCCGGGCGGAAAAAATCTGGCCCCGGTATCTTTGCCACCCGTTTGTGACGCAGATGGCGGATGGAACACTGCCGCCGGAAAAGTTCCGGTATTATATGCTTCAGGATTATTTATACCTCAAGGATTATGTGAAGATCTTTGCGGCGATCATCCAGAAGGCTGACGATTTCGAACAGATCCGTTTCCTGAGCGGAGAACTGGCGGACACCATCGGAGAGACCCTCCGCACGCATCTTCCCTATATGAAGCGCCTCGGCATTTCGGAGGAGGAAATCCGCAGCGCCCGTCCCCACATGGATAACAGCGCCTATACCCATTATATGCTCTGGGAAGCGCAGGCCGGGGATGTGCTGACCGGACTTGTGGCGCTTCTGAACTGCTCCTGGAGTTATGCGTATGTAGCAGAGAAGATCATTGAGCACTATCCGGGTGCACTTCATGATGAGCATTACGGTTCGTGGTTCGCAGGCTACGTTTCGGAAAGCTACCGAAAGACCAACCAGACACTCATTGATTGGATCGACGCACTCAGTGGGTCCATCGACGAAAAAAAGACAGAGGACCTCTGTGGGATTTTTGAAAAGTGCTGTCGGTTTGACCTGCGCTTTTGGGACATGGTCTACGCCATGGGGACAAACGAATAGAGAACTGCAATCCCATAGAAAAGCGGATGCGTGCCTTATGGCGCGCATCCGCTTTTCTATGGGATGTGGAGGACTGTAGCTGATAGGATTTTTTGATCTGCCTGTGGAGATGGAAGGAATCATGAGCTGCGTGTCAAGTCCGCTCGGCGGATTTTCCGTTGTTTCCGTCCAGCCCAGCCCGCTTTTTTCGCGTTCTGGGTCAAAAGTGGGTCAGAGGCTGTAATATCCGTAGAGGACTGGCGAGCTGCAACCTTGCGCCACAGTCCACACTATCTATCCTCATACCACAAATGGCGTAAGAATCAGCGTTTCGTGGGTGTATTTGTCCATCACGGCAGTTGCTTCGGCCTCGGTGACAGAGTGAAAGTCACCACTGCTGACATACTGATCCGTTGTGACGGAGTAGCGCCATGGTGAGCCGCCGGAACCGCCATCCAGATACAGCAACGTTTCCAGATGCTGTAACTCTCCGCTGGTATAGCGGTAGTAAGAGTAGCTGCTTTCAAATGCACTGCTGCTGCCTTCGTTGGCCAGACTACCATCGGTGCAGAGATACCAGCGGCTGCGGTTCCAGCCGTCCACCACGCGGACAGCCTTTGCGCCGTCGAGCCGGTAAATATTGAAGATCACGCTGTGGCCGTCGCCCCAGTCCGCACCGAGCAGCAGCTCAGGGATCCCATCACCGTCAAGATCACGCAACAGCCAGCCGGGTGTCTGGTAGTAGTCGTTCGCGGACAGGAGATCGTGGCTGAAGTCGGTCTGCGCCTCGCTTGCACCGGAGCGCCGCAGGTCGCTGATCTCGCCGAGCAGCGCGTCGTAGGCAGCGTAGCCGGTCGTGCTCGCCGCATCGCCACGCGCAGGGGGCGAAAACACGGAGGAGGCAGGGCACATGTCATTTATGTGGATTCCGTTGTCCTTCAAAAATCGCGTGAGTACGCCTTGTGAGTCGCTTTGCAGTGCCTCGTATTGGCGCTGGCTGACAGGATCGTTTTCCAGGAACTGCACATCGGACGGCAACACCAGCAGATACACATACTCATCATCGGCTCCGAGGACATACTCGGCGATGCCGAGAATCTCGGGGACAGGCAGTGCGTCATAGCCCCTCCATTCCTTGAAATTATCCCAGCTCATAGCGACCAGCCACCATACGTTGCCCATTCCCCCGTCGGGATACGCCGCAAGTGCGTTCTTTTCCGACAGATGGAACAGCATGATCCCATATCCCAGATAGGCAGTCCCCTTGTCGTAGGCGGAGAGCTCTGCAATATCCTCCCATGCAGTGGGAACGGTGAGCGTCAGCGACAGCGTCGGCTCGGTCATGGTTTTCATTTCCTCCTCTGCCGGCTCGCTTGCGCCAATACATCCAAGCAGATAGTCTCTCAGCTCCATACTTCCGGAACGCAGCTCATAGAGCCGCGCTGTCTTGCCGCCTGTGATGGGGTTGACCAGCATTTCACGTTCAGAGAGCATGACCTCGCAGCGTTCGCCCGCGGCGCTGATAAAATAGAGCCTTGCATAGCAGTCCTGCATTGCTGACGCAGCACCAAGGCGTTTATATTGCATGGCATCCAGCAGAGCGTAGACGGCATCCGTTTCCTCCGCCGTTAATTGGACGCTGGATGGCTGCGCGCCGCTTGCGTCCGTTACATCGGCATAAGTGACCTGTTCCCGATGGAAACCGACCAGTCCGGCGGTGTCGGTATCCGTAGGCGGATCGGTCAGAAAGCACACCGCCACAACGACGCACACGGCGACCGACGCCGCGACCACCCAGAACGCGGGCTTTTTGTAGTGAAGCGCATTCCGCACACGCTCCTTGACGCCAACTTCACCGAACGCCAGCGGGCAGGTGATGGCCGCCTTGCGCGGCATACTGCACGCAAGCAGCACCGTGGAATAGGTCTTGACGGCGCTCTCGTCCATCGTGCGGATCACCCGCTCATCGCAGGCCAGTTCAATGTCGCGGCAGAGCAGCGCATAGGCGAGCCACAGCACGGGGTTGAACCAGTAAACCGCCAGCAGCGCGAAGCCCAGCGGCTTCCACCAGTGGTCACGCCGCGCGAGATGCGCTTGCTCATGCGCCAGTACATTCTGCCGCTGCACCTCGTCCAGACCGGAGGGCAGATAGATGCGTGGTTTTACAACGCCGAGGATAAACGGCGAGGAAATGGCATCGCAAAGATAAATGTGATCCTGAATGGGGAGCGATACACTCACGCGCCGACGCAGCCGAAGATAACTCACGAGCGCATAGAGCAGCATGGCTCCAAGGCCGATGAGCCACACCCAGCCCGCAAGATACGCCCCCACATAAAGCGGGTTGACGCTGGCTGTTGGCACGGCGGCAAAATGCTCGCTGAGCGAGGGATTCACAGCATTGTCGATAACGCTCACGCCGCTGGTGATGGTCGGCGCGGGGTCAAACTGCACGGCTGCGGGACTGACCGTTTCGGCACTGGGGATCAGGCTCAACGCGCTCTCTATGGAGAATGGCAGAACCAGCCGCAGCGCGACAATACCCCAAAGCAGGACATTCACCCACTTGGGCGAACGCTTTGATATCAGGCGCAGTACCAGCACGGCCAGCACCAGCCAGCTTGCGGAAATGCTTAGATTCAAGAGCTTCAAAAAAACGGCGGCCATTGGCTCACTCCTTTCCGCAGCGGTCGATCATGCGCTGAATTTCCGCAATATCCTTCTCCGAAAGAGATTTCCGTGTGGTAAAGGCAGCAAGAAATGCGGGAAGGGAACCGTCGAAGGTGTCCTCCACAAATTTCTCACTCTGTACGGCGTTATAGCCCTCCTGTGAGAGAAGGGAAGTTACCGTGCCGTTTTCGTTCTGAAAGATACCGTGTTCGCAGAGTTTTTTCAAAACTGTGTAGGTCGTGGATTTTTTCCATTGCAGCTCCTGTTCGCATAGTTTCACCAGCTCGCCGGAGGTCAGCGGCTCATGCTGCCAGATGAGTTCTGCAAAACGCGTCTCAACAACGCCCAGTTTGTAACCGTCCATGTGTGTCTCCTTTCTTTGCTGGTCTATTTATGATAGATTTTTGATACTTGAAGTCTATCATAAGTAGACTGTGCCTGTCAAGCACATTTTACGCCGCTGAAATCAATGAAGGCTACCCGACCTCAGAAAACGGCAAGTTAGCCGCTTTGACAAGCGGCCGTCCAGCGTTTCAGAAGCACGCAAAGCACGCCGAGGGTAGTGATACCTCCTATGT
>UQVS01000039.1 GCA_900544615.1 uncultured Oscillibacter sp.
GATCGACGCGGTTTCCGAATTCAGAGGTGACACGGCGCTCCCAGCCGGAGCCAATGGGGGAGCAGAAACCGTCCGCACCAATAAACGGCACATCCGCGCCGGGTATCCAGCCCTCGGAGCCACCGGCTATGCCATAGCGGACGAGGCTGTAGATACTGTCGGCGTTGGACTTCTGTTCCACAGATATTTCCAAGTGAAGAGTGTTTTCAAGATTGCCGTACACAGTGGCTATGTCCGCAACGGGAATCGCCACGGTGTAGCTCTCCTCGGTTTCCGTTCCATCCTCATCGGTGACGGTGCGGGTGCGCTCCTCGTAGGTCACGAAGCAGTCCACGAATTGCTTATGCGCTCTCCTGCTCGGCGTGTCCTCTCCAAAGAAAATAGCATAGAAAACAGCCTTGACGCGGATACCGTCAAGGCTGCCGCTATCCTCCGTCATGTCATTGACGGCGGCGATGGCATCGTCCAGCAGCGTGAAGCTGCGGCGCATATCTTCAATGTAAGCAACATATTCCGCAGGCGTTTTGCCCGGAATGTTGCCGCCGTTGAAGCACAGCAGAACGGCGGAATTGTTATGCTCCGCGCTGCCGGAAAGCAGGGAGCAGATCAACGCCAGCGTCAGGATCAACGGTGAACAGATCGCCGCCACGATCCAGTCCAGCTTTCGCCGGGTGTCCTCATTCGAGAGAGCGGCAGCGGCGATCTTTGCCAGAGCCGCGACGGGTACTGCCATTACCGTCCACCTGCCGTTCCAAAAAGCGCCTGCTTGTACTCCGGGGCCTGCACCTGTAAGAGATACCGTTCGTTGCCGCACTTGTAGAGGCAGGAGCCGCGCTGCGGGTCCCGGATCAGGGCATACTCAGATTCCTCTAATTGGAGGTTATCCATGAAGAATTTCTTGTCCACGTTGCCGCCGTTGAAGATGAACTGATGGACGGGGATGGAAAAGAGGGGGCGTGTCAGCTCCCGTATCCCCGGCTGGGTGAAGTCCTCCAGATTCTGGCTGGCGAGGAACAGGGCGGATTCCTTTTTTCGCACTCGCTTGAGGGCGTTGCGGATGTAGGTGATGACGGTGGGATCGGACAGCCACAGGTACAGCTCGTCGATAGCGGCTACGGAATTGCCCAGCGTCAGAAGCTGATCCGACATATAGGACAACAGACTGAACAGCAAGGTGTTCCGAAGATTTTCCGCCATGTTATCCAGCCCCTTGACGCAGAAAACGAGGAATTTGGAGCGGTCAATATTGGTATGCCCATTGAAGAATCGGGCGTCCGCGCCGCGGCACATGGAATGGAGCCCCAGCAGCAGATCCCGCAGCATTTCCCGCGGGTAGAGGCTGTCTGCGGCCTCGTAATGGTCATAGCTTTCCTGAATGGCGTCATAGAGGTCGGAGAGGATGGGGTAATCCTCCGGCCGCATCGACGCGAAGTCCGTGCGGTCGGTGATGTTCCACTTTTGATAGAGCTTTTCTACCATCAGCTCCAGCGTGTCGATGTGAGGCGTGTCGAAGCCTTTATACACACGGAACACATCCCGCAGGAAGGAGATGTGCTGGGAGAGCAGCGTCCCCCGGAAAGCGTCCGGCGCGTCCGGGTCTTCCGGCTCGCTGCCATCGTCCCAGCAGCGGGGCTCCAGCAGGTTGATGCGGTACTGCCCACTGAGGTAGTCCAAAAAGCAGCCGCCCAGGGCGCGGCACTCGTCCTCCATCTCATGCTCGGAGTCCAGAGAGATCACGCTTTTGCCCGCCTCCCGCACATTGCAGAGCAGGAGCTTCAGAAGATAACTTTTGCCCTGCCCAGTGTTGCCGAGGATGAGGGCGCTGGCGTTGGTCTTGTCAGAAGCACGGCGGTCGAAGTCCACGATGATGTTGGAGCCAAACCTGTCACGCCCGATGAAAAAGCCTTTGGGATCGGTTTTGCCGGAATAGTTCATGGGGTACAGATTGGCAACGCTGCGTGCGGGCAATACCCGCTCCGCAAAGTTTGCCAGTTGGCTGCCGCCCGCGGGGTTGGCGGCGAGAAAGCCCTCCCGCTGCCGCAGGAGCAGCGGATCGGCGCCCATGCGGGAGCGGACCAACTGTGCGGATACGGTATCCCGCGCCGCGCGCAGCTTTTCCGTATCCGTGGCGGCAATATCCAAGTAAACGCCGCAGTGGATGAGCGGCTCCTTTTCCTGCCGCTGCTTTGCCAGCAGCTCCGCCATATCCCGCAGGTTGGCCTCCGCCGTGACGCTCTGCTTATAGTCGTTGGTGTTGCTCCGCTCCATGCGGCTTTTGTTTGTGGCGGCGTGGAGGATGGCGTCCTCCTCGGCTGGGGTGACCTGCCGCGCCGTCAGGCGCAGATTGACGCCGCCCATATCGCCAAGGCCCCGCAGCAGCGCCAGCTCATCCGTCATGGGCGGGTAGCTTTTCAGTGTCATCGCCGTATGATAGCGGCTGCCGAGGATGAAGTGATCTGTGTTGAACTTCACCGCCGCGGGCGCGATCATATCCAGAAAATCCTTCGGGCGCTGTACCTGCTCTGCCGCTTTCTTTTTCTTTTTCTGTTTCTTTTTAGCCATGTACATACTCCTCTCCATCGAAATCACGGAAGACCTCCGTGGTGAGATCCTGCCGGTAGTAGATCGCCAGCAGGCGCTTCACATCCTGCTCCTCCGCCAGACGCACGCGGAGCCCGTGGTCACAGATGACTTTCTCCAACTGCCGCAGCGCGCTTTCATCCGCACCGGCTTTTTCATCCAGTGGGAGCACCAGCACAAATTTGCGGGAGGAGGCGGATGAGAATTGAATGGCGTCCAGATGGGCCATGTCCCGCTCCAGCAGCTCCCGCACGGCAGGCTCCGTTTCCTCCTCCAGTCGCCGCAGGTAATATTCCTTGTTCCGCTGGAAGGACTCACGGGAGTCCAGCGCCAAAATCTCCAGCGAGGGCTGTGTGCTGAGAAGCATGGTGAGGGAGCGGACACGGCCCCGGATGACCTCCGGGGACAGGACGGAGAGGTTGTCCGGCTGGATCAGGAAGAAGACCCGCTCTCCGGAATCTGTCACGATGCCGTGGGGCGTCACGCGGACGATGCCCATGAGCTGCCGTGTCGATTGCCGCTGGCGCAGCTCCTTTTTCTGTTTTCGGTTCATGGGTCCAGCCTCCATTCATAATATTGCTGCCGCAGAAAGAGAAAACAGGCGGCACGGCGCAGGAAATCCAGAATGCTGGAGCCATCCACCTGAATGGTGAGAAAGGCGTACAGCACCGTGACCACCAGCAGTCCCATGCCGAGGCCCTGGGTCAGCGCCAGCACAGAGAGCAAAGCGCCGATGCCAATCACGGCGATGTCCCGCAGCAGCCAGAGCCACAGCATGGGCTTGGCTTTCAGATTTTCGGGGTAAATAAACATTTTGTTCCTCCAAAGCGAAACCGCTGCCGAAAATCTCAGCAGCGGTTCGCGCGATGTATTTCTTATTCTTCGGCAGTGCCGGTGTCCTCCGCCAGCGCCTGCCGGATGCAGTCCAGGAAGAAGGCGTTCTGCTTGATGCCATTCCGCTTGAGGTATGCCTTGAGCTGCTCAAACAGCTCGGTGGGCACCTGAAACGCCACCGTCCTCACATTGTCCTTGTCCATCTTCACATTTTCCTCCATTTCATAATATTTTGTGATGAGCGCGGTCATGTACCGGCTCAGTGTCTCGCCGGATTCCGCCTGTCGCTGCCGTACTTTGGTATGCAGCTCCAAGGGGATTTCAGCGCAGAGATTGCGCGTTTTTTCTGCCATAGCAGTTCCTCCGATCTTTTTAATGGTAAAGCCAAGATACCCGAAAGCAAGCGCGAAAGCTATGACCAAAGCCAACGAAGAAGCGGCGTGAAACAGCGGCGATACCAACAAAGCGGCTATGCCGCCCGCATGGCCGCGGCGATCCGCGACATAATAAACTCCACGCACGGTATCGCCACACTATTGCCCAAAGCTTTGTACCTTGCACTATCCGACGCGCCGGGGATGTCTGTCCAGCCATCCGGGAAGCCCTGAAGCCGTTCACATTCCAAAGGTGTCAGGCGGCGAATGAGGTGATGTGTTTCAGAACAGGATGCGTTGATGATACACTTATCCTGACTGACGTATTGATTACCGATACCTTTTTCATCTCCGCGGCATAATGCTCCAACTGTTTTTTGATAAAGTTCTACGACCGCGTGGCGGTCTGTGGCGGTCAATGTATACGCCAAATCCTCCTGACAGCCAAGGCCGTTGCCGCCGTTCTCCGGCTGGCGGTCTACAATATTTCCGGCAATGCAGATGGCGCCCGCGTTCTGCTCAACCAGAGGTATATTGTTACCTCCGGTTTTTCTTATCTTTTCTGTTGACACGATTACATTCTCCTTTCTGTTGTGTC
>UQVS01000040.1 GCA_900544615.1 uncultured Oscillibacter sp.
CTGTGCCTGTTGATGGCGAGGAAGTGAAAGAACTTCCCTTGGAAACTGAAACAACAGTCGAGACGGTGGTTTTGCTGTCAAGGGAAGATAACTGAATGACAAAAGGCGGCGCGCTTGCGGGCTTTTGCAAGACGGGAATCATCACGGCTTTTGAAGGGACACTATCGGTTTTGCGGCGCAGCCGCGACGGTCTGCCGTGGGGCCTCCCGGCGGACAATTTCCCGCAGGAAGCGGCTTGTAAAAAAAGCGGGCATATGCTACCATCATAGCAGAAAAAGACAGGAGGGATGGAAATGCTGGACATTTTTGAGATCCTGGGGCCGATCATGGTTGGCCCATCCAGTTCCCATACGGCGGGGGCCGTGCGGATCGGCCGGATGGCCCGGACGCTGCTGGGCGAACGGCCGGTAAGAGCGGACATTGGCCTGTACGGCTCCTTTGCGGAGACCGGTCGGGGCCACGGAACGGACCGGGCGCTGGTGGCGGGCCTGTTGGGCATGAAGCCGGACGATCTGCGGATTCCCAACAGCTTTGCGGCGGCGGGAGAGCAGGGACTGGAATTTACCATTCACCCTGTGGAACTGCGGGAGGCGCATCCCAACACGGCGGTATTGACGGTGGAGGGCGCCAGCGGCAGAAAAACCTGCGTGCAGGCGGCGTCCACCGGCGGCGGACGGATCCGGGTGGATCAGCTGGACGGCGTAGCGGTGAATTTCACAGGCATTTTCAATACCCTGATCCTGCGGCATTGGGATGTCCCCGGCGAACTGGCGCATCTGACCAAGGAGCTGTCTGACGGCGGCATCAATATTGCCAATATGAGCCTGATGCGTGACCGCCGCGGCGGCAGCGTCATGACGATTTTTGAGATCGACCAGCCGGTGCCGGAAGCTGTCCGAAAGAAACTGGAGCAGGTACCCTGTGTGGTCAATGTGATCTATTACGAAAAGGAGGAGGACTGACCATGGCACTGGATTCCATGCGGGAGATTTTTGAAAAAGCGGCGGCCGGTCAGATCCCCTTTTGGCAGGTCATTCTGGAGACGGACATGGAGCAGCGGCAGGTGACGGCGGAGCAGTCCATGGAAAAAATGCGGGTTACATGGCAGGCTATGCTGGAATCCGTCACAGCCTATCAGGGGACGGAACGCTCCCGCAGCGGCCTTGTGGGCGGCGACGGCGAGAAAATGCGGCAATATGTCGAAAACGGCAAAGGCCTCTGCGGCGCGTACCTGCGGGAAGTGGTCGCCACCGCATTGAGCGTCGGCGAGTCCAACGCCTGTATGCGGAAGATCGTGGCGGCGCCGACGGCGGGAGCCTGCGGCGTTCTGCCTGCGGTGCTGGTGCCGCTGTATCAGGCGGGGATGGTATCGGAGGAGCAGATCCTTCAGGCGCTCTATGCCGCCTCCGGCATCGGGGCGGTCATCGGCTACCGGGCCTGCATTGCCGGGGCGGCCGGCGGCTGTCAGGCGGAGATCGGCACAGCGTCCGCCATGGCGGCGGGGGCGCTGACCTCCATTCAGGGAGGCAGCGCGGTTCAGATCGGCCACGCGGTGGCCATGGCGCTGAAAAATCTTCTGGGTCTGGTGTGCGACCCGGTGGCAGGGTTGGTGGAGGTCCCCTGCGTGAAGCGGAACGTGGTGGGCGCAGTGAACGCCGTCAGCTGTGCGGATATGGCAATGGCGGGCATCGAGAGCCGTATCCCGGTGGACGAGGTCATCGACTGCATGGGCGAAGTAGGCCGCCGTATCCCGGTGGAACTGCGGGAGACGGCTTTGGGCGGTCTGGCCGCAACCCCCACCGGCAAGGCAGTCAAGGAACGGATGGAACAGGCGTAAGCCTGTAGGCAGAATAAAAAAAGGGCGTCTCCGATTGTTTGCTGTTCGGAGACGCTTTTTGCTGAATATGAGAAGGCCAGCTGCTCCATGCAACTGGCCTTTTGAAGATTTCATTGCGAAGCGCCGGGAATCAGCCGTTGTTCAACTGCTTCTGGAGCCAATCCTTGCCTTCCACGAAACGGGAGACAATATAGCTTACCACATAGTCGCCGGCGGAGTTGATCATGGTTGCGGGGGGATCCACCAGATTGCCGATGGCCACCAGAATGGGAAAGGCCAGTTCCATCTGGGTGGGGAAGAAGATGGAGCAGATGATGTACTCGCCGATGTAGCCGCCGCCGGGAACGCCGCTCATGCCCACGGAGGACAGCACGGCCACCAGCACGATGAAGGGCAGGCGGGACCAGCTGAGCTGCTCACCGAACACACCCAGCACGAAAGCAATCTTCAGCACGCAGGAGAAGCAGGAGCCGTCCATGTGCATGGTAGCGCCCAGAGGCATGACCATGCCGGCCACGTCCTTGTTGATGCCGGTCTCAGCAGCCTCCTCCAGATTGGTGGGGATGGTCGCCACAGAGGAGCAGGTACCCAGAGACACCACGGCGGGACGGGCAATGTGCTTGAACATGATGCCCACAGCGCCCTTGCCGCCGCCGAACCATGCGAACAGGGGGAAAGCGGTGAAGATATAGATGAA
This sequence comes from uncultured Oscillibacter sp., assembly GCA_900544615.1. Lineage (GTDB taxonomy): Bacteria > Bacillota > Clostridia > Oscillospirales > Oscillospiraceae > Oscillibacter. Next base: position 2,535 of record UQVS01000040.1, read on the forward strand.
GCACAGGGGGTAGTAGACCAGCATGGCGCGGCCATAGCCGGTGGCTACGTCGGAGCCGTAGGTAGCGACCAGATCGGCAAAGATGGCGAAGAAGGCGATGGGAGCGTAGTAGGTGATGATCTGGACGAATTTCATCATCACATCGGACAGGCCGGAGAGCCACTTGCCCACGATGGAGTCCTTACCGCCGGTCATCTGCACGGAGAAGCCGAACAGGATGGAGAACACGATCAGGGGCAGCATGGCGCGGCGGCTCAGCAGACCCACAAAGTCGGAAGAGGTGAAGAAGTTGACGATCATTTCCGTCATGGTGGCGTGCTCGCCGATCTCCTCAGCGGCGATATCCGCCCAGGGGGTCAGCACCGGGGGGAACAGCTTCATCAGCACGAACATGATGACGGCGGCGATGGCACCAGTGATCACGAAGGTGCCAACGGTGTAGCCCATGATCTTACCGGCACGTTCCTTGCTTTCCATGTTGGCCACGGAACCGGCGATGGAAGCAAACACCAGCGGCACCACGATGCAGAACATCATGTTGATGAACACCGTGCCGAGGAAGGCGATGCTGTGACCGAAGTCGGGGGCAAACCAGCCTACCAGAGCGCCGGCAATCATGCATCCCAACAGGATCGCCAGAAAGCGATAGTTTTTTGCGACAGATTTTTTGTCCATAGAAGTTCCTCCTAAAACACTTGGGTGGGGTTATTTCACAAGGCTCAGGTCTTCGTCCGTAACCTCGCCTTTGCAAACAATGTTGGTGGGACCAGTGAGATACAGATCCCGGATGGCGCTACCTTCTCGATCTGCGTCAACGATCAGCTGACCGCCGGTCATATTTACCTTGACCTGATGGCCGCTGACTTTCCCCTGCAAAGTAAGGGCTGTCACCACGCAGCCAGTGCCGGTACCGCAGGCGTATGTAAAATCTTCAACGCCACGTTCAAATGTGCGTTCAAACACCTCGTCCTCGCCGGTCAGCTCATAAAAGTTGACGTTTGCGCCCTTGGGAAATGCCTTATAATGCCGAATGGCACGGCCTAATTCCCGCAGCTCGTTTTCGTCTGCCTGCGCCAGATCGTGATAGGGGATTACCGCGTGGGGCAGACCGGGATTGCCTAGCTCCAAATAGGAACCGGTATAGCGAACGCCGTCGATTTCGATAGGAATATCCAGTTGAACTGTAGTGGGATCGTTGAGCCGGATGCGGTAGAGACGGCGGTCGATTCGCAGCCCGGTCACAAGACCCGCCGTGGTTTCCACCGTCTGGATCTCACCGGCCAGACCGTTTTCATATCCGTACCGGCAGATGCACCGGGCGCCGTTGCCGCACATTTCACCGAGGCTGCCGTCGGAATTGTAAAACCACATCCGATAGTCGCCGCCCTGCGTGGGGGTGTCCACCACCATCAGGCCGTCAGCGCCAATGGAAAGATGCCGTTCACAAAGCGTCCGGGCCAGCAGCGGGAAACAGCTCTGCGGCAGGTGCTCATTTAGATTATTAAGAATGATGAAGTCGTTGCCGGCCCCGTTCATTTTCCAGAACTGCAAACAAATCACCTCAGGAATCAAAATGTAGTTTGATAATGATATTGTATTATAGTGGTATAGACAGGGAAAAAACACAGGAGAATGTGCCCAAAACTATGCAAATAGTGCGCCTCGAAAAAAAGAATGAAAAAAATCGAAAAAAGTGCTTGACATTTCTGGCCATGTCTGGTATTCTAACTAAGCTGTTTGACGGCGATGAAGTTCAAAAGTGAAGAACGA
>UQVS01000041.1 GCA_900544615.1 uncultured Oscillibacter sp.
TCCTCAGCGAGATCGGAGACATCAGCCGTTTTTCCTCCGCGGCAAAGCTTGCCGCCTACGCGGGGATCGATCCAACCATGCGGCAGTCCGGCGAATACAACGGCGTCAGAAACCGTATGTCCAAACGAGGGTCGCCGTATTTGCGACACGCTATTTGGCTGGCGACTTCATCAGCAGTACTTCACGATCCGGCGCTAAAGCTTTATTTTCAGAAAAAACGGGATGAAGGGAAGCCCTACATGGCGTCCGTGGGCCATGCCTGCAGGAAGATGGTTTCCATCATTTACGCCGTTATGAGAGACAACAAGGCCTATACGCCCTGCATCCCAAACGAAATTTCTGCTTGACAAATTATAGCCGGTCTGTGCTAAAATCGAACGGGTAAATAAGGGGCGAAAGCCTCCGAAACAGGGCATGGCTGGGAGGGAAAACTCCCTTGAAAAAGCACATTTCTCTGAAATCGGAGTAGTGCTTAAATGGCGCATTCACACATCGCCCACAAACGCCGCAACATTCGTTTCAAAGGGCTTTGGCGGGTACACACGCCACCCCAGCCCCTAACCGCGCACACAGCGGCTTACACGCCGAAACACGGGGCATTTTCACTGCCTGAGACATCGGCAGGGTCGATAGGGTCAACAGCTTGGGTACCATGTGCATCGTCACTTTCGGCACGGCACAGTTCGATAAGCCGCTTTCCGTTGCTGCGGCGCACCACGGCAGAGATGCCGATTTCCCTTAGTGTATCAACGCTTTGCAGGATCAGACGGGATACCTTTTTCGGTGTGATGCCCTCGCTGCCCGCAGGGTCGATCTGCGCGGACAGCTCCGTGGGAGTGCCGATAAATTCCGCACGGTCACGCATCAACTCAGAGAGAAGAATGACGATACGGCCGCCCAGCAGCTCCGGCTGCGTCCGGCTGTCCGACACCAGCTCCCACACATTTTCCACGTTGCGCTCCAGCGTCAGCTCACGATATTCAATGTCACGCCCGATGCAGGAGAGCGTCGCTTTGCCGCTGCCGCGCTTGTCCTCGATGAGCGTGAAGCTGGAATCCACCGCGCCGCTGATGGCCGTTGTGCCGGAGATGCGGCTGAACACATCGTCGGCAAGCTCCTTCCGCAGATGGTGGATCAGCAGAATGGCAATGCCGTGGGCGTCCGCAATACGCTTCAGTGCGGAGAGGTCACGGTAGTCATTTGCGTAGGTGTTGTCATAACCGGCGCCGCGGATCATTTGCAGTGTGTCGATGATGACCAGCACCGTGTCGGGGTGCTCAGAGAGGAACGAACAGAGCTGTTCCTCCAGACCCTTGCCGAGAGTGTCGCTGTTGGTGGTGAAGTGGACGTTGGCGGGGGCGTCCTCCGTGATCTCGAACAGGCGGTTCTGGATGCGGAGGGTGGAATCCTCCAGGCAGAGGTAGAGTGTGGTGCCCTGCTTCACGCCCATGCCCCAGACGGCTTCGCCCTTCGCCACCGTGACGGCCAGCCACAGCGCCAACCAGGACTTACCCACCTTGGGAGAGCCTGCGAGGATGTGCAGGCCTTGAGAGAGCAACGTATCCACCACGAAGTTCAGCGGCGTGAGCGGCTGACTCATTAACGTTTCTCCGTCGATGGTCAGCAATCGGTTTTCTTTTTTCAATTTCGTTTCCTCCAGATAAAAGGATAAGGGCAGAGACCTCGCTGCAGTCGAGGCTCTAACCCTTTCACTTGATTATTCTGTATTTTTTGATAGAATGAGAATATCACCGGACAGCCGTAAAACAGATATGGGACAGGAGGGCGATGCTATGCCGCTGGGAATACAGCAGAACAATAACTTTGCTCAGATTATAGTCGACATTTGGAATGACAAAGTTTTTTATCAGGAGCAGGAGTTCCCTGCGGGATTTATAGCTGCGTCCATTTTAAACATTTCCGAAGATGATTTGAAGGAACTGATACAGGCTGGCGGAGCACCAACCTTTCTTTTTCCGGTAGTCATACAGGGCAGTGATGTGGAAGCGGCTCGAGTGCTCCCCGTATTGCGGGAGCGAATGATTTATCTGACAAAAGAGATCTGGAAGTACCCACCTTTTTGCTATAGCAACCCCGAAAAAGAACTGCGACGAATCGATATCCTGTTTGATGACAATGCCCTTTCCAAAATACGCACACCGAACTCAGAGTTTCAACAGGAATTTTTGATATTCTGCGCCGCGATCACGCGCATCCCGATGGCAATCCTGCACTTCATTGCGGCTGGCCGTTTCTTTGAACTGGATTATCTGCGCCGTCTGAAAAAGCGGAACGAAACTTATTTTGCCATGGCCGCGCATGACTGTTTCAGCAGTAAAGAATTTTGGGATGAACTGCGGGAACTGCAAAGTTGGGATCGGGATATAGAGCCGTTCTCTGTGTATCCAGAATTAACGTCCACCTATGTGTTTGCCCGCAGTCCTAAAAACGAAAAAGAAATGGTGTTTGTGGAGCGGGTATATTTCCTGCGGCTCACAGATTTTTACACCTATGACCTGATGAACGGATTGCACCATGGCCACGCGCCCAGCCAGTGCCAAGGCTGCGGAAGATACTTTCTGACCACTAACGGCCACATCCCAAAATACTGCGACGGCATCGCCCCGCAGGACAGCCGCTATACCTGCCGGCAGTATGGCGCGATGATGCACCAGAAGGAGCAGAACAAACAGCACCCGGTCTACCGCTTGTTCAACACCCGCACCGACACCATCCGCAAGCATCACTGGCGGGGAAAAATCTCCGATGAACTAAGGCGGGAGGCGCTCTATCTGGCGGGGAGCTGCCGGGACAAGGCGCTGATGGACAATGACTACGCCGCTGACGGGTATGTGTGGGACATGGAATTGGAACACATTTACGCAGAGGCGGAAAAGCGGCTGAAATGAGGAAGGGGGCGTTCCTGTGCCGAAAAATATGTACACCGTTGCCGGGGACGGCCCCTGCAATGAAGAACTTTCTTTACGAATACAAGCCGGAGACAAAAACGCCGCGGAGCGGCTCATCTCACAGAACGAGGGCTACCTCACTGAACTGACGCGGGCGTACACGCCGTGGTGTGAGACGGAGGATTTGAAGCAGGAGGCGGCGTTGGCGCTGCTGGACGCGGCAGGGCGCTTTGATCCCGCCTACGGAACGAAGCTGCTGACCTATGCGACGCCCGCAATGGAAGTGGCGCTGTCCGACTATGCCGCGCAGTATTCTTCCTCTCTGTCCATTCCCATCAGCCGGTACAATCAACTGCGCAGGGTGGCATACCTCTGCGCCGAGGGATGTGACGCATCTGATGCTGAGTTGGTCAAGATGGTGTGCGGAGAACTGAATGTATCTGCCAAGGTAGCTGGGGCATTGATAAAAGAATACCGGACGCTGTTTTGCGTCCGGCAGTTAGGTGACGATGTGTTCTCTGTCAGCTGCGGCGGCGATCCCGCCATGGCCTATGACCGCCTCATGCGCCGGACGCTGCTGATGCAGCGGATGGAGGAGGTGCTGACGCCCAGAGAGTTGAATCTGGTGCGGAGCTACCTCGGCATCGGCCAGCCGGACGAGGTCGGCATGACTTTTCAGGAGCTGGCGATCCGGCTCAACTACAACGGCCCCAGCGGAGCGGAGAAGGCGTACAAGGCCGCACTGCGGAAGCTGAAAAGGGACTTGTATGGCGGGGCTTACGGCCGGTGGCTCTCCGCTCAAAAGGCCATCCGCGCAGCCAAAGCGGAGGCGGAGCAGGACGCGGGGCAGGACACAACGCCGCAGAGAACATGGTGGGAGGAGCAGATGCTGGCAGATTGATTTATCTGTGAGACAGCAGTGCTTGTCCGCGTTTACAAGGTGCTCAGCGGATCTTGATCAAAATTTTTTTAATTCCAAATGCAATAAACAGCCCTTTCCGTGCATTACACGGATGACAGGAGATGGAAGCCTATGCTCAGTATGCTGATGACAACCGAATATGCGCCGGCAGAGGATCGGCACGAGC
>UQVS01000042.1 GCA_900544615.1 uncultured Oscillibacter sp.
CCGCCCACCTTTTTCGTTTTCTGAAGCTGCTTGTTGATGTAGATCGCATTGTGCTGAAAGTCGACGCAATCCCACGTCAGTCCCAGCACTTCCCCCTCCCGCAATCCGGTGAACAGGGCGATTTGATACACCAGCCCATACTTCGTGCCTTGGATCGCTTGCAGAAATCTTGTGATCTCCGCCTGTTCCATCGGCTTGATTTCTTTTCGGTGGGCCTTGTAGGAGCGCTTATACTCCTTGATGGCTGGCTCCTCCAGCTTCCGTTTCTCGTAAAGCCGGAGAGAACCCATCTCCTTGCAGGTTTTTGCAGAACCATCAATGAGCCGGTCGCAAAATTCCAGCCGGGTATTGCCCATAATGCCGAAGTAGCGTCCGCAGAATTTACAGACGCGGAATCGCAGATCCCGGCGGATATACTCCGCAAGGATAAACTGCGTAAAATCTTCCGCCCTTTCCGTATTCAGCGTATCGGCAAAGAAGTCTTGAATGTCATTCCGCTGTTCATAGTATAGCTGCTGCCGCTGGATGCTGGCCGCCAGGGGCGCAAACGCGGGACTGCACCGCAGCCAGTAAAGGGCAATAAAGGCACGCTTTACTTTGTACGGATCTTTTACACGGATGATTCACGAAGCTTATGCCGCTGTATAAAGAGCTGGAATTTCCTGAGCAATACGGGGAGATTAGGGGGCTGGTTTTGCTTGCGTAAAATGATCCCGCAGTGGAGGCACCGATGGATCTTGGCCTCAGGATGCTTGACAAACGCGGGAAAAGTATTATAATATCAAATCGTTCAAAATTAAACTATTAAAAAGGAGGGAGCCCATGCTTCCCGCCGTGCGGTTTTATACCTATGCCAAGCGCTTTGAAGAAGCGTATACCACCGTCATGCGTCCCTTGACGGTAGAACTGAAAATGGCGCAGCCAGCTGTGGATATTCTGCTGTTTCTGGCCAACAATCCCGGCATGGACACCGCGCGGGATATCTGCACCTACCGGCACCTGAAGCCCTCCATTGTTTCCTTCCATGTGGACAATCTGGTGCAGCAGGGGTATCTGGAGCGGCAGGACATACCGGAAGACCGGCGGAAGTGCCGTCTGGTCTGCACGGACAAGGCCGCGCCGGTCATCCGGCGGGGACGGGCTGTACAGGAGACCTTTTCCCGGCAGTTGACGGAGGGCCTGACGCCGGAGGAACTGGAGATCTGCTTCCGCTGCTTTACCGTATTCGGAGAGAATATGACCCGCCTGACGGATTGCCGGGGGGCATCACAAGGAGGATCCAAATGAATCAGGACAAAACCTTCCTCGGCACAGAGCCGATCGGCAAGCTGCTGCGGCAGTTGGCAATCCCCACAGTCATCGCCCAGCTGGTAAATATGCTGTACAACATTGTAGACCGCATCTACATCGGCCATATCCCCGGCGACGGCGATCTGGCGCTGACCGGCGTAGGCGTCTGCCTGCCGCTGATCCTCATCATTTCCGCGTTTGCGGCGCTGGTGGCCTCCGGAGGTGCGCCCAGAGCTTCCATTTATATGGGGCGGCAGGATCATGAGACCGCCGAGAGGATTTTAGGCGGCTGCTTTGCGCTTCAGATCTGCATTTCCACCGTGTTGACTGCCGTTCTGCTGCTGTGGAGCAGGGATCTGCTGCTGGCTTTCGGCGCCAGCGAGAATACCATTGGCTACGCGGCGGATTATATGCGGATCTATGCCGTGGGAACGGTGTTCGTTCAAATGACGCTGGGACTGAACGCCTTTATCACGGCGCAGGGCTTTGCACAGATCGGGATGCGGACTGTGCTGATCGGCGCGGTTTCCAACATTGTTCTGGATCCCCTCTTTATCTTTGCGCTGGGTATGGGCGTCAAAGGCGCGGCTCTGGCAACCATTCTGTCTCAGGGAATCTCCTGTATCTGGGTGCTGCGGTTTCTGACGGGGCCGAAAACGCTGCTGCGGCTGAAGAGGGAGAACATCCGACTGATGCCAAAGCTCATCCTGCCCTGTGTGGCGCTGGGAACCGCCACATTTATCATGCAGGCCAGTGAAAGCGTGATTTCCATATGCTTCAACGCTTCCCTGCTGAAATACGGCGACGATATCGCCGTGGGCGCCATGACGATTCTTTCCAGCGTCATGCAGTTTGCCATGCTGCCGCTGCAAGGCATTGCACAGGGGTCTCAGCCCATTACCAGCTATAATTACGGTGCCCGGAACTCTGCGCGGGTGCGCCAGACCTTCCGCCTGCTGGTAAAGGTGTGTCTGTGCTATTCCGTTGCGCTGTGGGCCATCATCCAGCTGTTCCCCGGTGTGTTTGCCCATGTGTTCACGCCCAATGCCGATCTGGTGGCCTTTACCGTTCCGGCCCTGCGGGTTTACTGCGCGGCGCTGTTCCTGTTTGGTATTCAGATTGCCTGCCAGATGACGTTTGTTTCCATCGGCTACGCCGTCTGTTCCATTATTGTGGCGGTGTTGCGGAAATTCATACTGCTGCTGCCTCTGATCTACCTGCTGCCGCATCTGCTGGCAGATCAGACCATGGCCGTCTATACCGCAGAGCCGGTGGCCGATGCCATTGCCGTTACCTGCACGGCAATTTTGTTCGGAGTTCAGTTCCACAAAGCCATGCAGAAGCTGGAGCAGGAGGCTGAAACGCAGAATTCACCGGCTTCCGACGCCCGGTAGACGTCGCTTTTCGAACAGGTTCCCATTTGACGCGGCGTGCGATTCATGCTAAAATAAAACGGTAGATTACAT